>NZ_JBKGUN010000086.1:0-4052 GCF_046462195.1 Paracoccus sp. (in: a-proteobacteria)
CCGTATTCGCGGCGGTTGACCGGCGACTTGGCGCGGCCCCAGATGTTCTCGCCCATGCGGCGGTCGATCTTGTACTTGGCAGACGTGCGTTTAGTCACGGCTGTTCTCCTTGCTCTGCATTGCGAAGGGCGTTGTCCTCTGGCCAAGGCCTGACAGGGTTCCCCTTGCGGGGTCCACCAACACCAATGAAGTGCGCGCTTATAGCCGACGGCGCGGTGGCGTCAAGCGCAAACGAACTAGGCCAGCGCCCCGTCGGGCTGGAAGAAATGGGACAATGGCAGTGCCGCGGCCCCCAGAATGCGGGCGCTGCGGCTCAGGCTGCCTTCGACCACCCGGGGACGGTCGATTCCGGCGGCAGGCATGACGGACAAGGCACGACGCGTCGCCTCGGTCAGGCGGGTGCGCGTGGCGGGCGGGACGGCGCCGTCTATGACAACCAGCGGCAGGTCGGCCAGCGCGACCGCCGACAGCGCCACGAAGGCCAAGGCACGGCCGGCCTCGTCCGCCCAGTCCTGCTCGACCTCAGAGGGAACGTCCCAGCCTGCATCGTCCGGCGGCAGTGAACGGCCGATGCGCCTTTCCAGTGCGGACACGGAGGCCTGGTCCAGCAGTTGCCCGCCACCGGGCACGGGCATCGAACCTAACGCGCCCGCATTTCTTTGCGGCCCATGGCGCAGCGCGCCGTCCAGCACGATGCCCCCACCGGCGAAATGGGCGACATAGATATGGATGAAGTCCCGCGGAAGGAGTGTTTGCCCAAAGATCAGCTCGGCTCCGCAGGCTGTGGTGGCGTCATTGTCCAGAAAGATCGGATAGGGCAGGCCCGCTGCCAGTTCGGCCTGCAGATCCACATCCCGCCAGGCAGACATTTCCTGCCCCCAGTCCCAGAGACGGTACGGGGTGGCGACGCCAAGCCCTGCGATGCGGGGCCTGTCCGTGGGACGCAAAGATGCTTCCATTGTTGCGAGGCCCTGTCGGGCAAAGGCCAGGATGTGGTCGGGACGCGGGTAGGCGTGAACCTCTTGCCGGTGCATCCGGACCTTGCCCGAAAAGTCGACCAGTGCCAGTTCGGCCAAACGCCGACCGATCTTGAGACCAAGGAAATAGGCACCGTCCGGGGCGAGCGACAGGGGGATCGAGGGTTGTCCGACCTTGCCCCGCACCACGGCCTCGGTGCCGAGATACCCCGCCGCCATCAGCTTGCGGGACAGGTTGGTGATGGACTGCGCCGACAGGCCTGTCATCTGCGCCATGGCAGCGCGCGCCAAAGGGCCGTGACGCCGGATCAGCGACAGGACCATGCGCTCGTTCCGGCTGAGGGTGCCGGAAATATCCGGATCATGTTTCATCGAGAAGCCTCCATGAGAGGCATTAATCAACACGATTGATTTATTGACAAGACCCCAGTCCTGATGCTTTCTGAAAATCAGGGCGGCCGAGGAACCGCTATTCTGGAGGAGATTCGTAAAGTGACGATCAAGACTGTTTTCCGCGCATCCTGCGCGCTGTCCGCGCTTGTCCTGTCTGCCGGTCTGGCGCATGCGCAAGAGCCGGTGAAGGCCTGCCTGATCACCAAGACAGACATCAACCCGTTCTTCGTCAAGATGAAGGAAGGCGCGACGGCCAAGGCGGCCGAACTGGACATCGAATTGATGACCTTCGCGGGCAAGATCGATGGCGATCACGAGACCCAGCAGCAAGCTGTCGAAAGCTGCATCGCGGCAGGCGTCAAGGGCATCCTGATCACCGCATCCGATACCAAGGCCATTGTCGATCCGCTGAGCCAGGCGCGCGATGCCGGCATTCTGGTCATCGCGCTGGACACGCCGCTGGACCCGATCGAGGCGGCGGACGGCACCTTTGCGACCGACAACCGCGAGGCAGGACGCCTTATCGGCGCCTGGGCCGCGGGCAAGATGGGTGACGCGGCGGCCGACGCCAAGATCGCCATGCTGGACCTTTCGGCCAGCGCGCCGTCCGTGGACGTGCTGCGCGACCAGGGTTTCCTTGAAGGCTTCGGCGTCGACGTCAATGATGAGAACGTCATCGGGGACGAGGATGATGCTCGCGTCGTCGGCCACGATGTCACCTCGGGCAACGAGGAAGGCGGCCAGCAGGCAATGGAAGCGCTGCTGCAGCGCGACCCGGCCATCAACCTTGTTTACACGATCAACGAACCCGCCGCTGCCGGCGCTTATGAGGCGCTGCGGTCCTTTGGCCGTGAAAACGACGTGACAATCGTGTCGGTGGATGGCGGCTGCCCCGGCGTGCAGAACGTGGCGGATGGTGTCATCGGGGCCACTGCGCAGCAGTACCCGCTGATGATGGCCTCCATGGGCATCGAGGCCATTGCGGCTTTTGCGGCGGATGGCACCAAGCCCCAAACCAGCGAAGGGCTGAACTTCACCAACACCGGCGTGAACCTCGTCACCGACGAGCCGGTCGATGGCATCGAGTCGATCAGCGTCGAGGAAGGGCTGGAGCGCTGCTGGGGCTGACGCCCTCCTGACATGACATCCTGGCCGACGGCGGGCATCCTGCCGTCGCGCCCCTTGATCACGGAGCCCCCGATGTCCGACACGCCCGATCCCGTGGTCCAGCGCAACGCCAGCGAAACGGTTGCCCAGTTCGAGCACCGAAGCCGCAGCACGCTGGACCGGGTGCAGCACTTCCTGCACCAGTATCCCACCATGGTTCCGGTCATCGTGCTGGTCCTGTCGTTGATCGCCTTCGGGCTGATCTCTCCCAACTTCTTTTCGGCCTTCAACCTGTCGCTGATCCTGCAGCAGGTGGCGGTCGTGGGCACCCTGGCCGCGGCGCAGTCGCTGGTCATCCTGACCGCAGGCATCGACCTGTCGGTGGGGGCGGTGATGGTGCTGATTTCCGTCGTCATGGGCCAGCTGGCGGTGAACTGGGGCATTCCGGTGCCGATCGCCATCCTGCTGGGCCTCGGCTGCGGGGCTGCCACCGGCGCGTTGAACGGGACGCTGGTGACGCGGCTGAAGCTGCCGCCCTTCATCACCACGCTGGGCACATGGAACATCTTCCTGGCGCTGAACTATTACCTGTCCGGTCGGGAAACGATCCGCAGCCAGACGCTGGATGCCGAAGCGCCGCTGCTGAAGTTCTTTGGCGAACGCTTCAACGTGGGCGGCGCGGTGCTGACCTATGGCGTCATCCTGATGCTGGTCGTCTTTGCGGTCCTTTACTATGCGCTCTACAAGACGGCCTGGGGGCGCAGGGTTTATGCCGTGGGTGACGATCCTGAGTCCGCGGCGCTTGCCGGTATCCAGACCAAGCGGGTGCTGATGTCGGTTTATGTTGTGTCGGGCATGATTTGCGCGCTGGCCGCCTGGTCCTCGATCGGGCGCGTGGGCTCGATCAGCCCGACCTCGTTCTTCGAGGCGAACCTCGAATCCATCACGGCCGTCGTGATCGGGGGCATCTCTCTGTTCGGCGGACGAGGATCGATTCTGGGGCCGCTGATCGGGGCGCTGATCGTGGGCGTCTTCAATTCGGGCCTGCGTCTGGCCGGGGTGGACGTGCTGTGGCAACTGTTCGCGACAGGCTGGCTGATCATCTTTGCCGTCGCCATCGACCAATGGATCCGAAAGGTGTCGTCATGATTGAGCCGCTTCTTTCCGCACGCAATCTGGTCAAGCGCTATGGCCGCGTGACGGCCATGGATCATGCCGACTTCGACCTGTATCCCGGCGAGATCCTGGCTGTGATCGGCGACAACGGAGCGGGCAAATCCAGCCTGATCAAGGCCATCTCGGGCGCCGTGACGCCGGATGAAGGCGAAATCAGGCTGGATGGGAAGCCCATCAGCTTTGCCAGCACGCTGGATGCGCGCAAGGCGGGGATCGAGACGGTCTACCAGACGCTGGCTCTGTCACCGGCCCTGTCCATCTCGGACAACATGTTCATGGGGCGCGAGATCCGGAAGCCCGGCTTCCTGGGCAAGTGGATGGGCATGCTGGACAAGACCGCGATGGACGATTTCGCCCGCGCCAAGCTGACCGAGCTGGGGCTGATGACGATCCAGAACA
>NZ_JBKGUN010000087.1:0-9356 GCF_046462195.1 Paracoccus sp. (in: a-proteobacteria)
TACCCCATCGCCTCGATCGAGGACGGGATGGGGTAGTTGGAGGCGAGATCGGTCAGGAAGTCCGCCATCTCCTCGGGCGACAGTGTCTTGCCCTCGCTTTCCATGCGGTAGGCGCCGTCCTTGTAATATTCGGTCGCGGCGCAATCGAGCGCGAGCACGACGTCGTCGCCCGGCCGGTAGCCCGCCTCCTCGACCGACTTCATAATGAAGTCGAGCGCGTCGCGGGTCGAGGCGAGGTCGGGCGCGAAGCCGCCCTCGTCGCCCACCGCCGTCGAGAGCCCGGCATCGTGCAGCCGCTTCTTCAGCGTGTGGAAGATTTCCGAGCCGCAGCGCACCGCCTCGCACAGGCTGTCGGCGCCGACCGGCATCACCATGAATTCCTGGAAGTCGATCGAATTGTCGGCATGTTCGCCGCCATTGATGATGTTCATCATCGGCACCGGCAGGATGCGCGCGGCCGTGCCGCCGACATAGCGGTAAAGCGGCTGGTTGGTGGCATCGGCGGCTGCCTTGGCCACAGCCATGGACACGCCGAGGATTGCGTTTGCCCCAAGGCGGCCCTTGTTCGGCGTGCCGTCCAGTTCGCACATCATCGCGTCGATGGCGCGCTGTTCGGTCGAATCCTCGCCGATCAGGTTTTCAGCGATCTCGCCGTTGACGGCCGCGACCGCTTCCAGCACGCCCTTGCCCAAGTATCGGGCCTTGTCGCCGTCGCGCTTTTCGACCGCCTCATGCGCGCCGGTCGAGGCGCCCGATGGCACGGCAGCCCGTCCCATCGTGCCGTCTTCCAGAGTCACGTCCACCTCGACGGTCGGGTTGCCCCGGCTGTCCAGGATCTCGCGTGCGAAAATGTCGATGATGACAGTCATGAAGGCCCTCCGTTGCTGCGTTGCGGTCTTCATACCCGCCCGATGTCCCGCCCGAAAGTCGCAATCTTCACGGCAGCTTGATCCTTGCCCAGATCGGCAGGTGATCGGAGGCATCCCGCGCACCGGCCTGGGCGAAGACGCCGGTTTCGATCAGGTCTAGGTGGCGCGAGACGGCCATTCGGTCCAGCCGCAACTGGGGCAGGGGCGCGGGATAGGAAGGGCCGGGCGCAATGACCCGAAACCCCTCCAGCGACTCCAGTCCGCGGTCATCGCGCCATTCGTTGAAATCGCCCATCATCACGATGTTGTCCTGCCCGATACGGGCAGCCTGCGCCGTGATCCGGGCCAGTTGCGCGCGTCGCGACGACCGTGCCAGCCCCAGATGCACACCGATCACCGTCAAGCCCGGCAGGCGCAGTGCCACGGCGCCGCGCGGTTCCAGCCCCGGCAGGGGCAGGCGACGCAGCGTGGCCTGTTCAGCCAGGTGCGGGCGCATCAGGATGGTCTGGCCGTGCCAGCCAAGGCTGCTTTCGGTTGTTCCGGTGATCTGTGCGGGCACCAGCCCAGTTTCCGTCTGGATCAGCTTGCGCGGCAAGGCTTCGGGCCGGACACCGTATCGGAAATCGACCTCCTGCAGGGCAATGATATCCGGGTCCAGTGCACGGATGACTGCCAGGTTGCGCAAGGGCGCATGTGGGCCGGTCATTCCGCGACATTTATGCAGGTTGTAGCTGGCAAGTTTCAGCATGGGTCCCTTTCGACCTGATCGCGGGCGATCTTGGCGACAAATGCGCGGCCCGCAAGCCGCACATCGCATAACCGCGTCAGGTGCCGCAGAACGTCTGCCGGACGATCTGGTCGGGATAAGGGGCGTGGGACAGGTCTGCCCAATCGTCGCGCAATTCACGTGGATGGGTGATGGCTGCGAACAGGCGCTCGAACGGCTGCAGGTCGCCTGCCACTGCAGAGGCGATGACCTCCTCCACGCGATGATTGCGGGGGATCCGGCGCGGGTTGGCCTGCGCCATGACATTCGTGTCCGGCGACAATGTCTGCCAGTCGCGCGTCCACGCATCAAAGGTCTCACGGTCCGTGAATTCATCCCGTGCCGTGCCGTCCGAAAGCCCTGCAAAGACGCGGGTGAAATCAGCCCGCTGCTGCGCCATCAGTTCCAGCAGACGCTCGATCAGTGCCTGGTTCGAGGCACCCTCGATCCCCAGCTTGGCACCAAAGCGCCGCAGCCACGCCGCCTGATAGAGTGGCGTAAACCGGTGAACCGATTCCGTGGCGGCATCGACGGCGGCACCTTCTTCCCCCATCAGGGGAATCAGGCAGGTTGCGAACTGGGCCAGGTTCCAGACGGCGATCTGCGGCTGATTGGCCCAAGCATAGCGTCCCGTGCGGTCGATCGAGGAAAACACAGTATCCGGATGATAAACATCCATGAAGGCACAAGGACCGTAATCGATCGTTTCGCCCGAAATCGCCATGTTGTCGGTGTTCATGACGCCGTGGATGAAGCCCAGCGCCATCCAGTGCGCAATGGTTTCCGCCTGACGCGCAACCACCTGGTCCAAGAGGGCCAGCGGGCTGTCAGCGTCAGGATAATGCCGTGCAATGACATGATCGCACAGCGCGGCCAATGCGTCCTTGCGGTCCCGGACGGCGAAATACTGAAACGTGCCCACACGGATATGGCTTGAGGCCACGCGTGTCAGGACCGCGCCCGGCAGCGCCCCCTGTTCGCGCCAGACATCGTCGCCCGTCGCCACTGCCGCCAGCGCGCGGGTCGTGGGAACATTCATCGCGCCATGAACTCGCTGACCAGGTATTCGCGCAGGACCGGCCCCATCCAGGCGCGACCGTCCCCCCGGCGCGAGAATGGTGTCGGCCCCGAGCCCTTCAACTGCAGATCGAAGCGCGCGCCATCGGGTGTCACGACCTCGCCCAGAAGAACGGCGCGGCCGTCTCCCAGTTGAGGAACAAATCCGCCGAACTGATGCCCCGCATAGGCTTGGGCAATGGGTTCGGCCCCTTCGGGCACGGCATTGCCCGCCAGCATGGCCACGCCATCGGGCGAGGCAAGGGCAGTCGCATCCAAGCCAAGGCGATCCGCCAGCGGCGTGTTCAGCGCCAGCAGTCTGGGGGTGCTGACAGGGGTTGGATCGACCCGGGCAAAGAAGCCTTGGGGCATGCGGGCATAGCTGTTGTCGAAACGGATCATCGCACTCTCCTTTCGCCTTACATAAGAAGCCGCTGGCGCTTTGCCAGTCCGCGACCCTTGCGCGGACTGGCGCAAAAGCGTATCGGCTGACGGCAAAAGGAGCCTTCTGATGAAATTTCTGGACCTCGCCAAAGTCTATATCCGCTCGGGCGGTGGTGGCGCGGGCTGCGTGTCCTTCCGGCGCGAGAAGTTCATCGAATATGGCGGCCCCGATGGCGGTGACGGCGGTCGTGGCGGCGATGTCTGGGCCGAAGCGGTCGAAGGGCTGAACACCCTGATCGATTTCCGCTACCAGCAGCATTTCTTTGCCAAGTCCGGCCAGCACGGCATGGGCAGCCAGATGACAGGCAAGTCCGGCGACGACATCGTGCTGCGCGTTCCCGTGGGCACCGAGATCCTCGATGAGGATGAGGAAACGGTCATTGCCGACCTGACCGAAACCGGGCAGCGGGTTCTGCTGGCCAAGGGCGGCAATGGCGGTTGGGGCAACCTGCACTTCAAGACATCGACCAACCGGTCGCCTCGCAATGCCAATCCCGGTCAGGAAGGGGTGGAGCGCACCATCTGGCTGCGACTGAAGCTGATCGCCGACGGCGGCCTGGTTGGTTTGCCGAATGCCGGCAAGTCCACCTTCCTGGCCGCCGTCTCGAATGCTCGGCCCAAGATCGCCGATTATCCGTTCACCACCCTGCACCCGAACCTGGGGGTCGTGGGCGTGGACGGGCGTGAATTCGTGATGGCCGACATTCCGGGCCTGATCGAGGGCGCACACGAAGGCCGTGGCATCGGGGACCGCTTTCTGGGGCATATCGAGCGTTGCGCCGTGCTGCTGCATCTGGTGGACGGCACGTCCGAAGATGTCGCCGGAGACGCGCGCACCATCCTGACCGAGCTTGCCGCCTATTCGCCGGTCCTGATGGAAAAACCGCGGGTCACTGTCCTGAACAAGGTCGACGCACTGGACGAGGAAACGATTGCCGAACGGCGCGCTGCGCTCGAGGCTGAACTGGGGCTGCCGGTCATGCTGATGTCGGGCGTTTCGCGCACCGGCGTGACCGAAGTTCTGCGCGCCCTTTGGACGCAGATCGAGCCGACCCGCGCGCCCGCAAATGGCGGGGCCGAGGACCCATGGCAGCCCTGATCCCGCCGTCGCTGACGACCGCGCGCAGGCTGGTCGTCAAGATCGGGTCTGCCCTGCTTGTGGGCCCCGAGGGTCTTCGCGGCGAGTGGCTGCGTGCCTTGTGTGACGATGTGGCGGCTTGGCGCGCGCGTGGCTGCGACGTGGTTCTGGTCAGTTCCGGATCAATCGCGCTTGGTCGCCGGGTTCTGGGTCTGTCGTCAGGTGCCCTGCCGCTGGAACAGGCACAGGCTGCCGCGGCTGTTGGGCAGATCCGGCTGGCCCGCGCCTACGAGGAGGCGCTGGCGCCCCATGGCGTCACGACCGCACAAGTGCTGCTGACGCTGGAGGACAGCGCCGACCGGCGTCGCTATCTGAACAGCCGTGCGACCATGCAGACGCTGCTGGGCCTGGGCGTCGTGCCCATCGTGAACGAGAACGATACCGTCGCCACCGATGAGATCCGCTTTGGCGACAATGACAGGCTGGCCGCGCAGATTGCCGTGACCTGCGGGGCGGACCAGCTGCTGCTGCTGTCGGATGTGGATGGGCTTTATACCAGCAACCCGAAGACAGACCCGACGGCCCGCCACCTGCCGGTGATCGAGGCGATCACGCCCCGGATCGAGGCAATGGGTGGCGACCCTGTCTCGGGCCTGTCAAAGGGTGGCATGAAGACCAAGCTGATGGCTGCACGGACGGCCGTGACGGGCGGATGCGCCATGGCCATCGCCGAAGGATCGGTGCTTCGGCCGCTGACAGCCGTAGCCGAGGGGGCACGCACCAGTTGGTTCCTGCCGGAGGCCGATCCGCAACTGGCGCGGAAGCGCTGGATCGCGGCCATGAAACCCAAGGGCGTTCTGGTCATCGATGCAGGCGCAGCACATGCCCTGTGTCAGGGAAAGTCCTTGTTGCCCGCCGGGGTGACACTGGTCGAGGGAGCGTTTGGGCGGGGTGATCCGGTGGTGATACAAGCCTTGGACGGCCAGCGTTTGGCGACCGGACTTGCGCGCTATACCGCCGACGAGGCCCGACAGATAGCCGGCCATCGCAGCGCCCAGATCGAGACGATCTTGGGCTATGCCGGTCGCGCCGCCCTTGTGCACCGCGATGACATGGCACTCTGATCCCTTATCGCCGGCATGACAGCGTGATGCGCGTCCGGGAACCGGTCCCGGACGTCATGCATCCGCTTATCCGCTGACAGGTTTGCGGCGCCCCACCAGTCTGGCCGGACCACGGTCGCGGCTGAACTGCGCGGCCCCCTTGCCCGGAGCAGGAAGGTCCAGAACCCTATCCCGGAGAACCGCGATCGCGTCCTCGCTGCCTCTGGGAAGATCGGCGGCAGAGATCGGCGCGCCGATGGTCACGCGATAGGGCTGACGGGTCTTGTTCAGCACCTCGTTGAACAAGGTCACGTCGCGCAGGGTCGGGTGGATGCGGTCGAACAGGTAGAACAGCGCCGAGTTCCTGGCCCGGATCCGCAGCGGAATGACGGGAACGTCGAATTTCCGTGCAATCATCGCCGCACTGGCCATCCACGGGCGTTCGTGAAGGGTCAGGCCGCGGCGCTTGGCCAGCCGTCCTGAAGGAAAGATCAGGCCGATCCGACCGGCCGCCAGCGCGTCTCGGGTATAATCCATGGTCGCGCGGGTCTTGGCATGGCTGCGCTTTTCCACGCGCCATTCGACAGGCGCGATCATCTCGATCATCTGGGGCAGGACACGGATCATGTCGTGATTGGCATAGATGAACAGATCGTCGCGCAGCTGGGAAATGACCGCATTCAGGAAGATGCCATCCGCTATTCCCGTCGGATGGTTGGCCACGATCAACGCGGGGCCGGTCGCGGGCAGGTGCTCCAGCCCCTCGACCCGCAGATCCTGGACGATCATCTCGGACATGCGGCGAAAAATCTCGGCCGGAGGCAGATCGCGGAATTCGGCGCCGAGATCGACGGTCCGGGGATAGCGCAACAGGTACATCATCGCCCATTTCGCCAACTGATGGTGAGGGCGTCCTGAAAAGAGCCAGGGCGCCCGTTCCGCGATCAGCGGGTCGAGACGCAGTTGCATCTCGGTGCGGGCCTCTTCGGTTGCGGCCATGATCTTCCCCCCGTCGCCGGTCAATTCCCGGCCGCGATCATGCGCGAAACCATCTCGCGCATGTTCCGGCTCAAACCCTCCAGACCGGCGATACGTTCCAGCGCGTCCAATGCCTTCGCACGGCGGCCCTTGTCGTACCGCGGCCAAGTCTCGAACGCGGTCGACATCCGCGCGGCAATTTGTGGATTGGCTGCATCCATGCGCATCAGCCAGTCCGCGGTGAAATCATAGCCCGAACCATCCGGCGCGTGGAAGCCCGCATGGTTAACGGCCAGCGCGCCAAGCAGTGCCCTGAAACGATTTGGGTTTTTCCAGTCGAAGTCCGGACGCTCGGCCAATTGTCGCGCAACGCGAACGGCATCGCGGGGTGGGGCGGCCGTGACCTGGATGCCGAACCACTTGTCCATGACCAGGCGGTTGCCGCCGAACTCTTCCAGCAGGATCTGCAGCTCTTCCGCACCTTTCCCAAGACGCAAAAGGACGGTCAAGGCTGCCATGCGTTCGGTCATGTTGGTCGCGGTGCCGAACAGCACCTGTGCCCGCTGCCCGCCGTCAATGCGGCCCAAGAGGCCAAGGACCGCCGTTCGCAAGGATCTGCGCGCTGCCGCATCGGCATCCGGTGAATAAAGGCCGGTGACCGCCATGGCATCATAGATTGCCGAAAGGGCGGCCTGATGGGTCTGGGCAATCCGTCCGGCAAGATGGTTGCGCGCGGCATGGATCGCATCCGGATCAGGAACCGCGCCCGAGGCCGCAAGCCGGGTCGCGATCTCTTCCTCTCCCGGCAGGTTCAGGCAAAGCGCGCGGAACGCGGGATCGGCGCCATCATCGGTCACGGTTGCACCGATCGCCGCGATGAAATCCTCGCCCGCGTCCTGCCCTTGGGACAGCTGGATCAAGGCCGACAGGGCCAGTTCCCGTCCGGCTTCCCATCGGGCAAAGGGATCCGTGTCATGCGCCAGCAGGAAGGCGCGTGTCGTGTCGTCCATCTCTCGGCGCAGCATCACTGGCGCCGAAAAGCCGCGCAGGGCTGAAACAACCGGACGTGCGCCGAGACCGGCAAAGACAAAGCTCTGGTGGTCGTCGACCATCTCCAGGATCCGGGTCGATGCGACCTCGTCGCCGTTCGGCCCGATCAGCCCGACAGCGATGGGGATCACGCGCGCCGGCTTGTCCGGTTGACCGGGAGTCGGTGGCGTCGTTTGCGTGAAGTGGAGGGTCAGGGTGCCGTCCTGCCATTCTTCACGCAACTCGAGGATTGGTGTTCCCGCGTCGGTATACCAGCGCTTGAACTGGGAAAGGTCGCGTCCCGTGGCATCTTCGAAGACCTTCAGCCAGTCCTCGATCGTCGCCGCGTCACCGTCATGCCGTTCGAAGTAAAGGTCCAGCGCCTTGGCATATCCTTCGTCACCCACAAGACGCTTAAGCATCCCGATGACCTCGGCTCCCTTTTCATAGACGGTAGCGGTGTAGAAATTGTTGATCTCTTCGTAGCGGTCGGGACGCGGAGGATGCGCCAAGGGGCCCTGGTCCTCTCGGAACTGGCGGGCACGGAGAGCCTGCACATCCTCGATCCGCTTCACGGCGGCGCTGCGCAGGTTGCTGGTGAACTGCTGGTCCCGAAAGACAGTTAGTCCTTCCTTCAGGCACAGCTGGAACCAGTCGCGGCAGGTGATCCGGTTTCCGGTCCAATTGTGAAAATATTCATGCGCGATGACCGCCTCGATCCGCTCGTAGTCTGTATCGGTGGCCGTATCGGGCGAGGCCAGGACAAGCTTCGAGTTGAAGATGTTCAACCCCTTGTTCTCCATGGCGCCCATGTTGAAATCATCGACGGCGACGATGTTGAAAACATCCAGGTCGTATTCCCGGCCATAGACGTCCTCGTCCCATTTCATCGACTTGATCAGCGATTCCAAGGCAAATCCGGCGCGATCCTGATCTCCGGGGCGGACCCAGACGTTCAACGCCACATCACGCCCCGAACGCGTGACGAAACGGTCGCTGACGGCCACAAGATCGCCCGCGACGAGGGCGAAGAGATAAGACGGCTTGGGCCAAGGGTCATGCCATTCCGCCACGCCCGCCTGCGAGGATACCGGGTTTCCGTTCGACAGCAGCACACGTTCGTCGCTGCGGATCGTGACGCGAAACGTGGTCATCACATCGGGACGATCGGGATAGAAGGTGATGTGGCGAAAGCCCTCGGCCTCGCACTGGGTGCAGAAGATCCCGCCGGACAGGTACAACCCCTCGAAGGCAGTGTTGTCCTGGGGGTCGATGGCCACTTCGGTTGCAAGCGTAAATCCGCCGGTTGGCAGGGCGGGGGCCGCGATGGTCAGGCGTTCGTCATCGCGCGTCACATAGGCGGGGTCGGGGGTCTGTCCGTCGATCGTCAGGCTCAGCAGGCGCAGGCCATGACCGCCGTCCAGAACCAGATCTTCAGGCCCTCCACGCGGTGACAGGTCCAGTTCCGCCTTCACGCGTGTATCGCGGGGCGCCAAGGTGACATCCAGCCGCGTCTGCGACAGCGTGAACGGGTAAGGGCGATAGTCGGCAAGGTATTGGACGGGCTGAGCTTTCGGCGATGACATCAGGCAGCGGCCTTTTCTGAAAAATGCGGCAGGGGCCGGAACCCGCGCCTCTAACTTGGTGTTAATCGCCTGAAAGCCGGGTCGCAAGTCAGGCTGGCAGAGCGTACGGTTGACAGCACCCCACGACTGAACCACTGCTTTGCGACCTAACCCTGTCAAAAGACAGCCTGAATTGGAGGCCTGCATGAGCTATGATCCCAACGACCCGAACCGGCCGAAGCCCGGTGCCCCCGAGCATCGCGAGACCTATGTCGAGCCGGTCGAGCGTCGGTCTTCTGCGCTTCCGCTGATCATCGGCGTGCTTCTTGCCTTGGCGCTGGCCTATTTCGTGCTGCAGCGCTTCATGACGGATGACACAGTGACCGTCGATGGCGACACGACCACCGTGACGACCACGGAAACCGAGGCTGCCGATCCGGCCCCGGCAAACACGACGATCGTGACGAC
>NZ_JBKGUN010000088.1:0-19598 GCF_046462195.1 Paracoccus sp. (in: a-proteobacteria)
TTCCCGAGGGTCTTGGCCGGGTCCTGTTCCCTGGGCGCATCGCACCACCCCGACCCGTTGCGATGGATGAAGATGATGCCGCTGAGCACCCGTCGATCATCGACGCGCACCTTGCCGAGCCTTTCGGACAGAAGGCTGTCAAACGCTCCATCTGCGCAGCGCTCAGCCAGTGAAGACGGCTCATGGAGCAGGTCTCCCGGTGGAGCCCGAACCATGTCAAACGCTCAGAAACAACAGGCTGGCAGACTAAACCTTACAAAAAACCCAATGTGCTTTGGAATAAGCCGTCCCAGTTAATGTAAATGCCAAAGGGTTAACTTGATCATTGGCATTCTGCAAAGTTTTAACCCCTATATTCAAAAGGCTTTTCCTTCAAGGCCACCGCCCTTGCTGCCAAGTTGCCTGACTGCTGCGGTCAGAGGCCGCATCTGCAACTGGAAGCGCATCACTTGCCACATCCGCCGCCAATGACGCGACTTGAAAGCGGCCCGTCCGTACCACAGGGAAGAGCGGCTTATCACGCTTGTAATCTCCGGCCCCGGTGATGGCATGTTGGCTAGGGATGCCAGCTCTGAACGGACTTTTCGGCATGTAAATAATTCAGGTGCACCTATCGCAGAATTAGGACTTCGCGCAAGCATCTCACGCTCGATCACTGAAAGCGGCGAGGGGCTCATTGCCGACGCTTCTTGCCACGCTGAAATGGCCTCAGGCCACATCCGTTGTCGTGCTAGAACGCAGCCTCGCTTGATGCGTGCTGCACGAGAATGTAGAGCCGCGGGCAGCAACGCAAGATCCCTTTGGGCAATCATCTCGTGATCAGGCAGACTTTCGAGCAGGCGAGTGAAAATTATTCGATTGAAGGCCGCCCACCTGTCAGAATTTTCGGACGCAGAGAAGCTTTCGGCTGCTGTGCCTCTTGTTCCCGCATGTTCTCTGTGAAGGAAAACAGTATCCGCTAGCTGAAGGCCTCGGAAGCGCCGCGCTATCCGCAGGATCATCTCGTAATCCTGCGACCGCACTAGCGTGGTGTCAAAGGGACCGACAGCCTCATAAACGCTGCGGCGGACCATAAGCCCCGGCTGAAAGATGTGGCAGCCTTCGAGAAGATCAGGAAAGATTTGCTCAGGCGCGGAAACCCGCATGTAGCCAGGCTCTCTGGTGGTCATCCTTCCGTCAAGAAGGCTGATTTCGAAATCGATATGCCGGCCTGCACAAAAGCCAAGGCCAAGGTCAGCTTCCAGAGGACGGGACAAGGTCATGCAGGCATCGGGAAGCAGGAGGTCATCATCATCTACAATCCAGACGAAATCGCCTGTTACCATTTTAAGCGCCATGTTGAGAGCAGACGCTTTACCTTGGTTTTCAGTCCTTATGATACGCAGCGAATCGTAGCGAGCAAGAACTTGGGAGGTCCCGTCCGTGGAGCCGTCGTCAATTACAAGGATTTCATCCGGCTTCCGGGTTTGAGCCAAAAGGCTATCAATCGTTTCTTCGATCAGTCCGGCGCGATTGTAAGTTGGAAGAATAACACTGATGCTGTGGTTCATGTGAGTTTCTTTTGCCGGCAAGCTTATGACAGGAGGGGGTATGCCCTCGAAGCGCATTAAGAGACAGAGCGTTTACAAATAGCGTATTCAAAGAGCATCGATAACAATATTGGTCAAACCTCCCGACATGCTCTGCCTATCGGGGATACGTTCCCAGTATGCTTGAGGAACTTTTGGTTTGTAAGTTATCTAAATCGGCAGGTCCAAGAGGATAACTCAACTTTTTCAAAAAATAATAATGATTAGTGGGGTGGTTTAGTTTGTATAAAGACTGCAGACAGGCCCGAACATGACGAGCTTAGTTTTAGGATAGGAATTTTTTTTGCAAAGCCTAGCTCTGGCAGCCAGAAGAGGTTTCGTCAAAATCAGCACTTCGTTTTACATCGTTTCCGACAAACGAGTTCCAGAACGAGAAGTTTGAACATGTCTGTCCAACTAGCCGAGCTTGGCCGTCAATGATGCTGTATAAAGGCCGATCTACATCTTTACCTGTTTCCGAACTTTAAGGCTCATCAGAATGATCTAGTGTGCCACGGCATGTGGCGCCGAGCTTAAACCGGCCCTTCAAGACGGCTGACCGGCCTCATGTCGACCGACGCAATGGCATGTATCATTGTGTTTTCATGTGCCTTCACTTGGCGATCAGGATCGAGCTCCGGCCGGCTGACGGAGGCGAGGGCAGCCTTGCTCAGTTCGCAATAAACGGCCTCATCGCCATGAATCCGATCCAAGGCAGCTGCCCACATCTCTGGCTTCGCATTGGCGTCAAGCAGGATGCCTCCTCCTCCTACCGCTTCCGGGATTCCACCACGCGTTGATGCAAGAACAGGGATGCCGCTCACCTGCGCTTCATTGACAACGCGTCCATAGGCCTCGTCCCACTGGCTTGGCACGAACAGGATGCGGCAGTCCTTGTAAATGTCACGCATGTCCGAGCAGAACGGCCGATATGAAACATTGGGCAGCGCAAAGATACTGGGGTCTACGGGCGTCCCATCCTCATCGAAGCGGGGAAGATCACCGACAAAAGTGAACGGGATATGAGGGCACATCCTTGCCACTTCGTGTCCGGTACGAAGGCCTTTTCGAAAGATCGGATTAATAAATACAACACGGCGCCTGCTGCTGTTCACCTTGTACTGGCCGAGGGTCATATACGGATAGATGACTTGCGCATTGGCACCGTAGCGTTCCTGGTAAGTCTTGGCGGTGAACCTGGAATTGGCGACGAGAGGAAGGTCGATGACCTCGCGAAAATCCCCCTTGTGCCACTCTTCCTCGATGTCGTGGACCTGGATGATGATGGGCAATTCGAGCCTCCGGGCACTACGCACGACCGGAACCACAGCCCCTCCCATGACCACGATGATGTCAGGTTTTTCTAAACCGACAACGGCCTCCAGCGTGTCGGCCGGTTTCCATGATCGCCACACAGGATAAGACAGGTGCGTATCGCGCGAAGCGTTCACGCCTGATAGCCTCTTGCGTGTGGCCATGTCGAGCCGGCACCGCAGACTCAGAAAATCGGTGGCCTTGCGAAATCCTGAAAGAACACTGACATCATGGTTCAGAGACCTAAGGCCCAAACACAGTTGATGAAGTGTATTGGCCATGCCGCCATAGGATTGAGGCATGTAGTAATGCGTGTTCACAAAAAGAATTTTCACGGTTGCCGTTTCTGCTCTGGTCAGGATGCGTGAGTTGCGTCTGGAGCGAAGGTCTTGACCAGCTTTCGCAGCATGCGCTTTTTCAGACGCTCTGCTTGGTAGGCCGCGTTGATGTAGGCTTTCTTGCGGCGGCCGACTTTTTTCCCAGCTATCAGTTCTTCTTGGGCAACAAGATAAGCAGGATGGTTAATCCAGTCGCCACAGAAATGGCAGATAGCGGGTGCAACATGGCAATCTTCCTTGATGAAGTGACAGGACCCATCGATGACATCGAGGTGAATTGGTCCATGTGAGTTCAAAGGGGTTCGCATCAGATAGCCGCCGTCGTCATAAAAATCCGTCGCCTGCATTTTTGACAAGGCAAGACCAAGAAGGGTTTCCTCGCCGGGACCGGACCTGTCAAAGTCAAGTATGCCGAGCTCATCAGCCCGCTTGTTGATGTCATGGGCTGTTGCAAAAACCTTGCTGGCGAACGTGCTCTTGCGGTAAAAGTACACGCCGCCGTTGAATTTGGGAAAGGGCGTCCCCTCCAGCGTTTTGATTGCGTACCCGACATCGCGGATCCAGAGGTCTCGGTCACCCTCCTGCAGGAACCTGTTTACGACGGGGCTGAAGTCATATCGGCGAATTTCCTTAAGCTGTTCATGGAACGGCCTCGCCACGATGCAGTCGGAGTCAATAAACAGCGTCTCCTCGAAAGGCGAGTAATGATAAAGATCCGCTTTGAGCAGCGTTCCAGCGACTTCCACAGGGTTGATCGGAACGGCAATGTCGAAAAGGGGACCGACATCAGTCCTGTCAGTGACGATTGCAATACGAAATCCTGGCATGTGTCGCCGCAAGGAGCGCGCAAGAGCCTGCGCTTGGTGGAAATACTTATCTGCGCCGAAAGCCATTGTTATAATGCCAATGTTCGTTAGGTCTTTCATGCTCTCGAACTCTTTTCCTTAAATCTGTGGACCTGATATCATCGATTGGCTCCAGCGGATTTTTACTTCATTTTTCACTAGAATAAAAATACGCTTTCCAATATTTTTGCCCACGCAAGGCAATAACTATTTGTTCTTCAAGCTTGATACTTAATATTAAAGGTTGCGTGTCCTTCGAGGCCTTTTGTAACGCGTTGATATGGTTGTTCCGATCGTATCAACCGGCTTTTCGGCCAAACGGTCTTTCAGATGAAGCGGAGGAAACCTTAGAAAACGGAGCGCAATTGCACACCTATATGACGATCAAGATGTCTGTCCGATCATCTTGCTTCTTCTATGAAGCCAAAATGCGCCTCCATGGCCTTGATCTGCTCGTCGTTACCGGATCCGTGGAGGTTGTCATTGCACAAGGCCACTTGCTGTGTGGACGGCCATTCGATCACGTCGAACCAGTCCCGTCCTCGAAGGTGCTGCAGGCCTGCGCGCTTGGCCATCCAGAAGAACCAGATGTCATCGCCCTGCGGGCAAAATCGCATGAAGTCCTCTCGGTTGGAGACTTCTTCATGAAAGGCCCGCGGAGGATAAAGGATGCCTCCGACCCCGGTCGGGAACATGAGGTGTCGATTGGTCGGGGTCTGCCGCTTGCTGGTGGCCAGTTCCCATCGAGTATAAGGTTTGAAGCTGCCGTCCGGGTTGAGCTCTGCCATGTGGACACGCCCGCCAACAACCGCCCTTGGGTTCCTTGCTGCAATGCTGACCAGGCTATCCAACCAGTTGGGTGGATAATAAACGTCGTCATCTGCGGTCACTAGATAGTTGTCTGCAAATTCATCCAGACTAGGGATCAGCTTCTTGTAGGAGCGGATGTCCTGACAGGTCCGGATCGAGAGCCCATGCGCCTGCAACTGCACAACCTCAGCAGGAAGAGCTTTCTCGTCGCCGTATGCGACCCACAAGACGATGCGATCTGCGGCGACCGTTTGATCGATCAGACTGCAGATCGTTTTCGCCAAGTGATGAAAGCGAAGAGGATAGGACGTAAGGGTAATCGATAGCGGCACCCCCAGCCCGTGGGGCTTCTTGGTCCTGACATGCGGAAATTGTCCAACCTTGCGATGTGCCCGGTTCCTCAGCCAGGACATCCGCGTAGCCCGCAGCGCGAGCTTGGCTCGGTAGGTCCCTATCATTGGGCGTCTCCTTCGGGCTTATCAAGCTGCACGTGTTTTCGCCGCCCAGCAGTGCCTCTGATACCGCTCAGAATCTTGAAACCCTCCACCTCTGCCGAGTTGGGCATGCCGCTGGCCAGCCACGCGGCAGCGAGGGCTGAGACATAAGCGGCAGCTCCGGCCACAATGAGAAGCACGAGCGCAGCCAGACCCGCGCCGCTGCTTACAAACAGGCGCGGCGCAAGGATATAGGTCAGGCCTGCAAACATGAACACCGAGGCGACAAGAGGACGGATAACGACACCAGCCTGACGAGCGAGTGTGATCCCAGTCATCTGCCGGATCAGGATCATGTTCCATGTAACGTTGACGAGGCTGGCGACGCCCCGTCCAAAAATCGCCCCCATCACAGCGGCAAAATCGCCACCCATCTGCCACCCTGCCACTAGTCCTGCGATCATCAGGGGCGTGCGGACAGACAAGGCACGCAGTTCGCGACCGAACATCGCCCTTGTGCGTCCCAATGCCATTGCCAAAGGTTGATACCCTTCGCACGACTCAAATGCCATGATCAGCGCAAGCGCCTGAATCATCGGCACCGCGGGAAGCCACGCCTCCCCCAAAAGCAGGTGAACCACGGGTTCTGTCACTGCAGCAAATCCGGCTCCTATCGGCAAGGCCAGAAGGCATAAAAGTCCTTGCGCACGCAGATAGGCCGCGCTGAGGCGCGCCATGTCGGTCTTGATGCGCGAAAAGGCAGGAAAAAGCGTCTGTCGGACAGGGCCGAGGCCTTCGCGTATGGGCATACCAGCCAAGTTGTCCGACATCGAATACTGGCCAAGTGTCGAAGCAGGAAGGACAACACCAAGGATCAACGGATCCGCGCGCCAGTTGATCATCTGGATTGTCTTGCTGAAGGTCAGCCATACCGAGAAAGACAGCAACTCGCGATGGCTCCGCAAACCGATCCTGGGCCGATAGGGAGCCAGGACATAGGACAGAATGCAGCGCGCGATGCCCGCTGCCGCACCGCCAATGATGAGCGCCCAATAGTTCTGCAGAACAAGCGCAGCAACGGTCCCCACGACGAAACCTGCGAGTTTTTCTGTCACACTGAGGGCAAACTCTTGTCGGAAGACAAGATTCCGTTGAAAGACGACCAGCCGCGGACTCTGCAAACCTCCAATAAGCGTCGTCGCCGCAAGAAAGAGAAGGACGTTGACCAGACGTGGGTCGCCGTATGCGCTTGCAACAGGATAGGCGCTGGCACCGATCAGCAGGCTTAGCAAAATCGACCGCGCGTTGTTGAGCGTCCAAGCCGTGTCATAATGATGATCCTGCGGATCGTCGTGCTGCACAAGCGCCTGTGCAAGCGACAGTTCGGTGACAGAGGCTATCACCATGGTGACCGCACCGGCGATCGCGACAAGCCCAAAGTCCTCGGGCGTGAGGAGACGGGCAAGGATGAGTGTACTCATCAGGCCAATGAGCGTCACGAAAAGCCTGGCCATTGCAATCCAGGAAGCGCCCTTCATGACGAGGCTGCTATTGCTCATCTTCCAGCCTTATTGTCGTCATTGTTTCTTCACTTCTTAGAGCGCCCTGCACGGGACCTCCGCTTTGCCGGTTCATCTCTCGCGCCCTGATTTCCGAAAGCACAAGATGATCGCCTGACGTTGCCTGCGATGCTCAAGCCAGTACAGACTGGCGTTTGCGGTTAAAGGAACTGGCTCTCGATTTCCTGCCGAAGCAAGAGGGCAGAATGAGGCCTGATGCTGCCGCCGACTCATCTCGATGGCCTTACTGGTGAATAAAATAACAGCGTCTTGCTAACCTTCGTTTGAATGCACGAATACCTGTTCTTTCGCACAGGTAGCCTACACATTTGCGCAAGAGGCGTGGCAAAGCGTTTACAATGCTTTCGATAATCAAGAGAGGAAGCCAATGCCTGCACGAGACAGCCAAGCTCCGTGCATCTTCTAGCAAAAAGAGTGCGGGGATCCGCTGGCCGGACGCCTGCACCTTCAACATAAAGCATTTTAGCGGCGCAGCTGATTTTCTTGATCATGAAATCATTCATCGATCATTGTCCAAGCGATCCTACTGCCTGCCGTTGCTTAGGAGCTTGCCGAAGTCACGGAACGGAAGGGGCTGGACTTCTGCACCTTCGAAAGCCGTTCACAATGCTCTTGATCCTAACGGATCTCCGGCAAATTTCCACCACATATGTTTCTGGATGACCGCAATCCACCAGGAGTCTCGACCTCCAGAACATGACAATGGGCAATCATCCGGTGCTGCAGGTTGCTCTGTGCTTTACCGCCTCATGACGCTTTCGATCGCGGCCTGCAACTGATGTTGCTGATAAGGCTTGGCCAGTTTTGGAAGCCTAAGGTCGTCATCACCGGGCAATTCGGCATACCCGGTGGCAAGCAGGATCGGCAGTTCCGGAAAAAGCTGTCGTGCGGCAGTAGCCAGTTGACCGCCATTCATCCGGGGCATGGAAAAATCGGTGATGAGCAGATCGAACGCCGGTTCGGCATGAAGGATTTCCAGCGCCTTTGCGCCGGAATACGCTGATGTCACGACATGGCCAAGGTCTTCAAGCATGTCAACGCTGCTCATGGAGATCAGGGCATCATCATCAACCGTCAGGATGCGCAGCGATCGGTGGTCGGGGCCCGATGCAGGCTCGGCCACGAGGAGATCGTTCTGCCGATCGGCAACATCGGTCGCAGGAAGCCACAGTTCGGCAACCGTGCCTTGACCGACCTGACTCTCCAGATGCAGCTTGCCATTCAGCTGAAGGGCCAAGCCATGGATCATCGACAATCCGAGGCCGCTTCCCTTTCCGATCCCCTTGGTCGAAAAGAAGGGCTGCGTTGCCTTTTCCAAGGTTTCCTTGTCCATTCCCTGCCCGCGATCCGCGACGGTCAAGCAGACATAGCCATGAGATGAGCCCTGGGGATCATCCTGTGGCAGACGATGATCGACGGTCACCGTGATGATGCCGCCTTCAGGCATCGCATCCCGTGCGTTGAGGACAAGGTTGAGCAGGGCCAGGTCGAACTGGTTGTCGTCAACAAGTGCCAGAGGGACCTGCCGCGCAAGATCCAGCCTCAACTCAAAGGAATCGCCGACTGATTGGCGCAGAAGATCTTCTGCACTCTCCACAAGCCGCGTCAGGCTGCGCGGCTCGATCTTCAGATCCTGTCGTCTTGCAAAGGCGAGCATGCGCTGTGTCAGGGTCGCGCCACGCTGTGCGCCTTGCATGGCTCCCTCGATCAGTCGCGTCGTCCTTGCGTCCCCTGCCAGCCGCTTCGACAGCAGTTCCAGGTTGGACATCACGGCGGTGAGAAGATTGTTGAAGTCATGCGCAACCCCGCCTGTCAGCTGCCCCAGTGCTTCGAGCTTCTGGCTCTGACGGAGCGCGGTCTGCGCCTGTTCCAGTTCTTTCTCGTGGGCCTTGGCTTCGGTGAAATCCCGCCCCACGGCAATAAAGCTCATGTCATTGGGATCCGGCACGACCGTCCAGCCGATCGGCTTGTAATCGCCGGTACTGGTCAGGATGCGGTTCTCGAACCGGACGGATGCCCCGGTCTCTCCCATTCGTGCAAGGGCGGCCAAGGTGGGCGGCGCGTCATCCGGATGCATGAAATCGGAATAAGGGCGGCTGAGAAGCTCGGCGTCCGTGAACCCAAGCACGCGACTCCAGGCGGGACTGACGGACAGCATCATCCCGCCATAGTCCGCCCGTGCCAGCATGTCCGCCGACAGGTTCCACAGCTGGTCCCGCTCTGCTGTCCGTGCGGCAAGCTCTGCGTCGCGCTCACGTTCGGCAGTGACGTCGCGCCCGGTGCAATAGACCAGCCCGTCTTCCGGCACCCCGACCCAGGATATCCAGCGATAGCCTCCGTCCTTGCACTGACAACGGTTTGCGAACTGAATGACCGGCTGCCCTGTCTGCGTCAGGACAAAGGCATCCCGCGTAGGCTCGACGTCGTCGGGATGCAGCATCTCCCAGATCGACTTGCCTTCCACTTCGGCCTCGGACCAGCCAAGCGTCTTGGTCCAAGCAGGGTTGAAGGTCTCGATGTCGCCCTGAAGACTCAGGGCACCCATGAGGTCGGGGCTGATCTGCCAAGTGCGGCCGCGGGCCAGTGTCCGCTCGATGACCTGACGCTCCAGATCCGCATTCAGCCTTCGCAGAGCGGCTTCGCTGGCCCTGAGGTCAGCGACTGCACTGACCCGCTCGATATGTGCCCATGACCGATCGGTGACTTCGCGCATCAGGCCCAGTTCTTCATCCGTCCAGACCCGTGGCTCCCGGTCATGGATGGCCATCAGGGCTGTCAGGCGGCCGTTCTTGACAAGCGGCATGCAGATCGTGGCAGCGATCCCGATGCTTTGGAAGGTGGCAGCCTCCTCGGGGAGGAGCTCCCGTTGAGTGTCATTGACGATCAGCGGTTGCCCATGCCCAAGGTTCTGCACCGCCCGCCGCCCGAAAGCCGCGAGGCTGTAATGCCCCACAATACCTGTTGATCCGGGGGCTGCCCAGTCACCACGGATCGTGAAGCCGTCCTGGTCCTCATCCATGTCGGCATAAGCGCAGACGGACAGCCCAAGATGTTCCCCCAGCATTCGCGTGGTCGTCGCCAGTATGGCATCGGCGCTGTTCAGCGGTCCAGTCGCCGCACTCAGTTCATCAAGAAAGCGCAGTCTCGCCTCGCTGGTCCTCAGGGCACTTTCGGTCAGGATATGCGAAGTCGTTTCCACAACCGTGCAGAAGACTCCGGCGATCGCGCCGTCGTCATCGTGAACCGGCGAATAGGAGAAGGTGAACCAAGCCTGCTCCTCATAGCCCTGACGGTGCAATGTCAGAGACAGGTTCTCATAGAAGACCGCTTGGTTGCACAAGGCTGCATCGATCATTGGGGCAATGTCGGTCCAGATCTCGTGCCAAACCTCATTCATACGCCGTCCCAGAGCGGCAGGGTGCTTGGCACCCAGGATCTCGGCATAAGCGTCGTTGTAAAGAAGACCCAGTTCAGGACCCCAAGCCAGGAACATGGGGAACTTCGAACCAAGCATCAGCCCGTTGACGCTGCGAAGGGCAGAGGGCCATACCTCGGGCCGTCCAAGCGGGGAAGCGGACCAGTCGCAGGCATCCATGAGGGAGCGGACGGTTGTCTTGCCCCACGCTGTTCCGGCTGAAGAAGGCTGCCGGTCTTCCACTATAAGCCGTCCTTCATTGCGATCATCCTTTTGCGTCCTTGCCTCGGCCTGTTTATTTTGCCGATGACGGTCAGTCGAGATGTTACGCTCGGGAACAGGTCGACACACACGATAATCCTGCCGGCCTCCTTTCGGGAGAACATCGTTCCTATTGCGTTGCGTTCAGCCTTGAGGCGCGGCCTTCATCACATTGGCGATCTCGATCTCGAGATCATCAAGCAGGTAGGGTTTCGCCAGTCTTGGCAGATCAAGCTCGACCCCGCTCGGCAGCTCGGCATAGCCGGTGGCCAGAAGGATCGGCAGATCGGGACGCAATGTCCGGGATGCCGCCGCAAGCTGGGCGCCATTCATCTTCGGCATGGAAAAGTCGGTGATCATCAAATCGAAGGGCTGTTCCGTTCTCAGAAGATCAAGGGCCGTCGGGCCTGAATGAGCCTCGGTGACCACGTGACCGAGATCCTCCAGCATCGCCACGCTTCCCATGGCAATCAGGAAATCATCGTCAACGAACAGGACCCGCAGCGGGCGCATTGTCTTGTCGAACTGGCTGTCCGAGGCTTCGGTTGCGCCGGAGACTTCCTCTTCCGTCACCGGCAGCCACAGTTCGGCGCGCGTTCCTTCGCCCGGCTTGCTGTGGAGCCGCAGGGCGCCGTTCAGCTGGATCGCAAGGCCATGGATCATCGACAGCCCCAGCCCCGTACCCTTCCCCAGTTCCTTGGTCGAGAAGAAAGGCTCAACCGCCTTCTTCAGCGTTTCGGCATCCATCCCCCAGCCCTCGTCGGACACGCTGAGGCAGAGATAGCGGCCTGCCGGCAGATCATCGGAAGCGGCAACACTGCCGCTACGCAGGGCGATCGCGATGACACCGCCATGCGGCATGGCATCCCGCGCGTTCACGACGAGGTTCAAGAGGGCGAGATCGAACTGATTGGCATCCACGGCTGCCATCGGCAGAAGGCGTTCAACATCGAATTGCAGGGCGATATCCTTCCCGACAGAACGATGAAGAAGATCGGCGGCACCGTCGACAAAGTCGGACAAGTCATGCGGAGCGACCAGAAGTTCCTGCCGACGGGCAAACGCCAAAAGCCGCTGAGGCAACGCGGCCCCACGTTGTGCTCCCTGTATCGCGCCGTCGATCAGGCGGCTCAGGCGCGGCCGACAAGCCCATGCTGCGCAACGGTCAGCAACGTGGTCGCGCCCCTGCGGTTGAGAAACTGAAGCAGTTCGTGGAGGTGGAGGATCAGAGAATGTTCTTCGGGCATCGACGCCTGATAGCCATTGAGGCTGTCGATGACGACAACCTTCGCCTCCAGCTTCTCGACATGATCGCGCACGCGGGCTGGGAATTTGCCGGGCGACAGTTCCGCCGCATCGACCTGTTCCACGAGCAGCCTTCCGTCGCCGCACAGCTTTTCGAGGTCTATACCCAGCCCCAGCATCCGGTCGAACAAAAGACCGAGTTCCTCATCGAATATGAGCAGCGCGGCTTTTTCGCCCCGGCTGATGGCCGCCACGGCCATCTGAGCCCTGCTCCAGCCCGCCGCCCAGCAGGGCATCAAGCGCCGGAACATTGCTCGACATGGGGGTGCGCGCGAACTTGGTTCGGTGCTCCAGCGCCACAAGGCGCGGAAAGACCTCGACGCCGCCAGCCCGGATGACCATGTCGTGATAGCCGCCGCGGAACGACTGTCCCCGGTACTTGGTGATCCGAAGCCGTCGCCGTTCGGCACCATAGGCCGGAGCAAGCTCCTCCAGCTGCACCACTCCGTGCACGATGCTATGGACCGTCTTGTCCGTGGCCTCCGACGTCAGGTCGTCCAGCAACAGGACGGTCGCACCCTGCCTGACAAAGTGATGCTTCATCGCAAGAAGCTGGCGGCGATAACGCAACGAGCTTTGGGCCAACAGGCGGATCTCCGACAGGCTGTCGATGACGATCCGGGAGGGACGGACCTCCTCGACTTTCTGAAAGATCGAGCGCGTGGCCTCCCCCAGTTCAAGGTCGGAGGAATAAAGCAGACTCTGCTGCTCCAGGTCCATCGCGCTTTCCGGAGGTGCAAGCTCGAAGACCTCGAAGTTTCCGTCAAGATCCCAGCCGTGAGACGCAGCCCCCGCCCGCAGCTCGGCCTCCGTCTCGGACAGGGTCACATAGAGGCCACGCTCGCCATTGTCGGTACCTTCAAGGAGAAACTTGATGGCGATCGTCGTTTTTCCGGTGCCGGGGCTGCCTTCCAGAAGAAACACATGTCCGCGTGCCAGCCCGCCCGCAAGAACATCGTCCAATCCTGCTACGCCCATCCGCGCTTTGGTGGTCATCCATCCCTCCCGGGCCGCCCCGCAGGCTCCCATTGTTCCATACATGTAGCAACACTGCGGGCGAGTGGACAGCCGTTGGCCACTCCATACGAGAATTTGCTGACCTTCGACCTGTCCATAGAACATATGTTCCCGACATGTGGCTCTTGAATCAGACCCGGAATGAACATTCCGTCATCTGAAGGAGGCGCGAGGCTTTGAAGGCTGGAACATGGACCCCCAGAAGCTGTTGACGGAGAGAAGCAATTGGAGATCCATCGTGGTTTATCGGATCATGATTGTAGAAGATGAATACTGGACCGCCATGGACATGGCCGCCACGATCGCGGATCGTGGAGCGGTTGTCGTGGGCCCGGTAGCCTCGCTCTCGGAGGCCATGGACCTCCTGCACGGCGACGGGCGACCTGATGCGGCCATCTTGGACGTGAATCTGCGCGGTACAGACATCTTTCCCTTTGCCGACATGCTGGTCCGGCACTGTATCCCTTTCGTCTTCGCGACTGGATATGACAAGGGCATCGTTCCTGAAAGATTTGAGCATGTGCCACATTTCGAGAAGCCTATGGCTGTTGCGGGCTGTATCGAAACGGCCCTGTCCTTGGCGGCCGGGCGAGGGGCGCAGCAGCAGTAGAGCGCTGCTGGCGGCAACCTTGGGATGCTCAGCATCCTTTCCAGGACCGCAAAGGGAGACAGCATGCCTGCAGGATACGATCTTGAGGAAAACTTTCTCAACGATCTCGACATGGGGTTCTGCATCCTCGAAGTTCTGTTCCAGCCGGACGGCAGGCTGTCGATCATCGCTTCCTGACGACCAACGCTGCCTGGAGCGCCAGGCCGGGCTGAAGGACGTGGAGGGGCGCTGCATCAGGGAACTCTCAACAGTGGTCAAGCAGGCGTGGTTCGGCGCTTTCAATCGCGTCGAGGCCACTGGCAAGCCGGAACGGTTCGAAATGGAAGCGGCAGCGTTCGGGCGCGGGTACGAATCCTATGCCTTTCCCGTCAGCCAGCCAGGAAGGCATCGCGTGGGGGGTGCTGTTCAACGACATCACCGCCTGCAAGGAACAGGAAACCGATCAGTGCCGCAGCAGGCAGATGTTCCAAGCGCTGGTCACGGCCGCGTACCTACACGGTCTTTCGCATGAGCGCGGACCGACGCGTCCTTTGCAAACTGGCAGCGAGAGCTTGGAGCGGACCTCCGACCCGATCGAGGATTGGCTGGACAGGATATCCTTCCGGAGGACGGTCCCGAATCGCTGGCGGCGATCCACCGGGCAGTCGCCACCAATTCGCTTTTCGAACTGGAACACCGGGTGCTGTTCGATGATGGCAGCATCGGGTGGATCCTGTCGCGGGCGGTTCCGCTGCTGGACGCGACAGGGAGATCTCCGAAGGGTTCAGGGCTTTGACCGATGTCACCGAGCGGAGAACCACTGTAGAGCAGTTGCGCAAGAGCGAGAAAAACCTGCGGCGCTTCGGCTCGGCATCATCGGTTATCCTCTGGATGCGCGACGCCGAACCCCCTTGACGGACCTATCTGACCCCGCCTTTGAAAGAGTCTATGGCCTTTCGTCCGAGCAGGCGCTGTCGTCCGGCAGTGATTTGACATGGCTTGAACGGACGGTACCCGAGGATCACGAGAAGGTATCGGAAGCCATGCAGCACGTTCGCAGAGATGAACGCAACACGTTCGGATAACAGGTTTGGTCCCCACAAGATGGAGAGATCCGATGGCTGCGCGACACGGCTTTTCCGATCATTGATGAAGCCGGCAGGGGGACCCTGATCGGTGGCATCGGGCAGGACGCGACCGAGGCTAGGCGCTCTCGGCAACAACTGGAACAGAGCGAGGAGAGGCTGAGGGTTGCGATTGAAATCGGCAAGATCGGGCTCTTGGGCCGGAATGTTCGCTCCGGAGCAGTGCATGGGTCGAACGACACTACTGGATGGAGGGTTACCAAGTGGACGAGCTGATGCTCAGCTATGATGCTTGGAGTTCGCGGGTGCATCCCTATAACCGGGAACGCACAGAAGGCGAACTTCGCCGAACTAGGGACGCGCATGACGAGTTCGATGCCGAGTTCCGCACGGTACATCCTGACGGTACCGTGCGCTGGCTTCGTGGACGCGGGCGGTACTTTCATGATGAAGCGGGGGAGGCCGCCCGCATGGTTGGAGCCATGGTCGACATGACCGAACGCCGAGAGTGGGAGGACCGGCAGAAGCTTTTTGTAGCCGAACTTCTGCATCACACCCGGAACCTGATGGAGGTTTGTCCGCTCCATTTCCGAAATGGCTGCTCGAACGAGCGCGTACCTTGAGGATTTTCGCCTGCGATTCCACGGACGCCTTGGCGGCCTTGGCGCAAATTCAGGGCCTGCTGTCGCGCCTGAATGAGCCTGACCGAGTCACATTCGACGAACCGGTCCAGAGCCAGATGGCAGCAGTGAATGGAAGGACCTCTCGTGTCATGCTCAGTGGTCCGAGAGGGTGGGCTACGGTCCTCCACCGTGCAATTGCTGGCCATGGACTTCATGAGCTTGTGACGAACGCGTTGAAGTAGGGCGCCCTGGGTCAATCTTCAGGACATTTGTTGATCCGCTGTCCATTCGAAGCCTCGGGCGAACTAAGCAAGCCTTGGCTGCACATTGATGGGCATGAAAGCGGTGAGGCAATACCGCTCCCCGGAACGGATCCGCAGGACGCTGGACAAGGTCGCAGTCTGATTGAGAAATCGCTGCCATATCAGCTGGGCGCCAAAACATGCTACCGTATCATGGCAGATGGCATCCATTGCTCCATGTCGTTTCCGGTATCGGCCAGCGCATGGCCAATTTCGCACCTTGGGCAGAAAAAGCTTCACCGGACAAGCGGACATCTGCTGCGACATGGCAGCCAGAGCAAGCTACCCACTCTCCCTAAGGCTTGCACGAAGCTAGCCTTCGACCTGAGACAGCAACATCCTGACTTTTAGGTTCTTTTGTATTTATGACGGGAGCTCTTTTAACGGGTGGGCTGCTGTTGGTCGGTCAGGTGCTGGAAGGACAAGGCTGCCGGGGCTGCTGCCACGCTTTCATGGTCCACGGGAAGAACGCATCACCATCTGCAGGACTGCATTCGGACAGATGCGGCTGGTGAGTGCGCCCCACCAAATTAGGCTGGTCAGCCATGACGCATTCCTGTCTAAAAGCCCGTTGCTCGTGTATCACCTTTGGCCGCCCGCAATGTTTCCAAGGCTCAAGCGAAAGAACTCAGCACCAGTGCTCAGGCGGCTCAACTGGCCGCTGCACTGTCCGAGCAGTTCGAGGCGGTTGCCGGCAACCGCAGAGCGATACTTCTAGAAGGTCAAAACCTTCAGATCTTCACCCTAGACAACACCGCCAACCCATTTGGCATGATGGCAGACAAGAAGACCGATAGTCTTCGGACGAATTCTTGAAGAGAATATACTGGCAGTTGTTCATTCTACCAATTTTTTAGGATTCGTGCCGCCAACTGCATCATGGTGGAAAAACGAAGTCGGGTTGTGGAAGCCTGCAGCCGGGCGATTTATCAGCTTGCAAAAGTTCTCTATCCTGTTTCGCACTGTGAACTTTCCCAACCGCGAGAAACTGCGGCCGTCGCCAGAATCCTGCTGTGCTATTCAGTGGGATCGCCGCTGGCGACGTCAGGCGTGGTCCTGCGATCATAACTCGGTTGTCGCGCAGTACTGTAGCGCTCGGCCGGCTGGTGATCCTTTCGCAGCGAAGGGCGCGTCGTCTGGTCCTTCTCCATGTCCATATCCGTGTTTGTGTCCTTGTCGGCCATCTTCACCTCCTGCGCCCTGCCACATGATCAACCGGTAAGCCGCGGTGTTGTTCCACCTGTGCGATTTGCCTTTTCGAGCTTGTCCGTCCAAGTGGATAATCCGCTTCGTCATGGTCGTGTGGAGGTACTTGCCGCCAATACTGCCACTCACTTTCCGTAGTCTTGCTGCGGCAGGACCACATTGAAAAGCCCACGCCGCAGCCGGCAGGCGGGGAAACACGCGGCGCCTCTGTAGAAGCCTGTTCGATGCACGGCAGATAAAAAAGGAAGGTCGGCAGCGGAAAAGCGTTTCGGATTTCATCAAAGAGAAGCTGCTCCTGATGGCGGCACTATCAGGAATATCGATGCAGGCCACCATTCCGGTGAAAACTTATCGAGTGGCTGCAAAGCCAGACTGCGGCCATGCCCTGCGCATTGATGGCGAGGGGAGGAATCATACTTTTCATCTGGAGGCGCAAGGCGGCCGGTCCGGCTTCAGCAGGGGCGCCGATTATAGAGTTGCCCCCAGAGCAACGGGCAGTTCCTGCCTGCAAGGATACTGCCTAGGATACCAGTTCGCACCAGCGGACAACTTGCGGCAAGGGTTGTAGGAGGGAGCCTGACCTTGGTAACATCCTGCCACCGCAGCTCATAATAATGACAGGATTGAAATAATCAGCACCTTGCAATGATCGCATCGTCGGCGCCCTCGGCTTGGTACAAAGGCATGCTGATCGTACCTTATCTGCGGTGCGTTAGGTTGTGAAACCTGATTATGATCCCTGCGTCGGCTCAGAATTCAATGCACGGCAGCTTGCTGAAAAGGCGGAGGGGGCCTCAGCCTTTCATGATGATTCCGATTGCGGCCTCATTGCTTGCTCTTCCGCCGCGGAAACGCTTAACCCATTCATAGATAGTCAAGGCCGAAGCAGGAAAATCTCTCTGCGCCTGCAGACAAGCTGAGGTCAGGGACAGGGCGCGCAGCCATGGCGAACCAGAGGAACATCCGGCAATGAGGCCAAGGAAACGCGGCATCGGCGCCCAGTCAGTCCCAGTAGGCTGCAGCCATGAAATCGCGCTTGGCAATGCCGCGGCCCAAAAGCTGCTGGCGCGCCGCGCGTGCAACAGGAGCATGGCCTGCGAACCACACATATCCGCCAGAAGGCCAAGATGTCTCTGTCAGCGCATTCAACAGGTCATCCGTCCGCCGGACATGGGGGTCATGGGCCAGCGCGCCCAAATCCTCCGACGATGCCTTGATGAAGGCCCGTACCTCGCCCAGTACGACAGCTGGCGCCAGTTCCAGGATCCGCGCGATGGCGGGCAAGGCTGTTTCGTCTCCGAACAGGGTCAGCGCCGGCGCGGCCGGGCACCAGCCCCCGCCGGGACCGACGATTGCAACTTCTTTGCCTTCGGCGTCCGACAATGCCCAATTGCAAGTGGGGCTTCCGTTATGGCGGAAGATTTCGAATTCCAGCCAATCCTCCGCTTGCGCAGCAACGGTATAAACAGGCCGGTGCAGTGCATCTGCCCCTTCGGGCCATGCTGTGCGACCCGAGGCGGCCACCCGAGGCCAGACCGCCGTGCGGCCGGACGGAGGCAGCAGCAACCGGAAATGCAGGGCCGTCTGCCCGAACCGAGAAGCATCCGGACCTTGCAGGCGAACGCGCAGGAAACCGGGGCTGCGTTGCCAGATGCGCGACACGCGCATGAGCGACAGACCTGGCGCCAGCGCACCTTCGTCAACGCGGTCCCATCTGACCTCCAACCCCGCCTCGGAAAAGATCTCGGTTGCAGTGTCCTGAAGATTGCCGATCAGACGCGCATCAGGTGCCAATAGCTCGACCCTTGCACTGTCCGGCTCAGCTACAAGGCGCAATTCGCACCCCCAGATCACAAGGGTGACACAACCGGGTGTTTCGACGATGGAAGCATCCCATGCGCTGGCCCGCGCCATCAAGGCAGCCGCAGCGGCACCCGAGGCGCGTGGAATGACTCCGATACGGCGGTGATGATGAGCAAGATGCGACATGAATTTGGTCCTTTCCAAGCACGCTTTGAAATAACCATGTTATTTTGTCAACTAAATGAATGAAAGGCTATTGTAGGAAGACATTGCGGTTGCCAGATCGGGATCTGGTTTCGCGTGGTTCGAACCAAGGTACTTGTTGGGTGGCGAATTTGCCGGTCGTTGTTTGCAGTTGAGGATGACAGATCATTCTGTGGCCAAAGGCGGTATGGCCATCCGTGGAAGGGTACTGATGCAAGGTGTGGCAGCATCGTGCGGCAACATGGGGTGCTGGTCGCTGTGCTCGACACGCATTCGCCTTTGGGACTGCGGCTGCTGACCAGCGATCCGCTGCCCACACCCTTGCACACGCCATTGGTTTGCAAGGAATCCTGAAACTCTACGGTTCGAATTTTATGGTTCAGCCTGGGCTGAACCAGAAGAACTTGCTCCATCAGCCGCTGATGCCTCTAGAAACTTAGTTTTGCACTGCGGTCGAACATCATCTGCCCGCGACTTGGCCCATAGTCGTAGCGCCGAAATTGACAGCCGTTCTCCGCCTTCCCAAATTCATCTTACAGCCGTTCCCGAAGATGATCATACCCAGACATTTGCATATCCAGATCTGCAATGACCTAGCCTGCTCCGGTTAGGCCACTGACAGCCTGCAGGCGAAATGAGCTGGGTTTGCCATGCAAGGTTCAGGGACATTGGTCGCCATCTGCTGATGATTGTAAGCAGATGGATAACCGTCTCTTCTGAGTTTCTGCAGCCTTCTTAACGTACCAGAAGGCTTGGTGGTCTGATCGGAAGATGGAGCAGCTGACGGGCTCGTGGGTGCTGCGAGTTACCTACAATGGGGATGATCATGATGGATTGTTTCAGGACACAATGCTCAATGTTGTCGGAACATATCACTCATTGGTCGAATCGATATAAAA
>NZ_JBKGUN010000089.1:0-21547 GCF_046462195.1 Paracoccus sp. (in: a-proteobacteria)
CGACGGCGAGGACATACTGGGTTACGACCGCAAGCGGATGCTCGGCGTGCGGAGGAACATGCAGATCTTCTTCCAGGACCCCTACGCGAGCCTGAACCCCCGCATGACGGTCGGCAACATCGTCTCCGAGCCGCTCAAGACCCACGATGTAGGCGGGAGCACAGGCGGCGACCGCAAGCGGCGGGTGCAGGAGCTCCTCGAGGTGGTCGGCCTGAATCCCGAGCACTACAACCGCTATCCGCATGAGTTCTCGGGAGGACAGCGCCAGAGGATCGGGGTGGCAAGGGCCATCGCGCTCAACCCGCGCCTGATCATCTGCGACGAGCCAGTCTCGGCTCTGGACGTCTCGATCCAGGCGCAGGTCATCAACCTGCTGATCCGCCTGCAAAAGGATCTGGGCCTTTCGCTGATCTTCATTGCACATGACCTGTCGGTGGTGAAACATATCAGCGACCGCGTGATGGTCCTGTATCTGGGCAAGGTGATGGAGATCGCGTCTTCCAAGGATCTGTATGGCGCCCCGCAGCACCCCTATACACAGGCGCTGCTGTCGGCGGTGCCGGTGCCCGACCCGACGATCGAAACCGCCAAGACGATCGTGCCGCTGGCGGGGGACCTGCCTTCGCCCATGAATCCGCCATCGGGCTGCGTCTTCCGGACGCGCTGCCCCCGCGCGCAGGCGCGTTGCGCGGCCGAGGTGCCGGCCCTTCTGGGTGGCGATCATGGCGTGGCCTGCCACTTCCCCGGCCCCTTCACCGAGGCCGAGATCGCCCGCGCCCGCCGGACCGAGGCTGCCTGACATGCCACCCGACGCGCCGTCCGGCCCCAGTTTTTCGGCGCGTTGGGCAGCACTGAAGAACATTCCTCCGTTTCTGGCGATGGTCTGGCGCGCCAGCCCGCTGCTGACCCTTGCCATGATCGCATTGCGCCTGTCGCGGGCGGTCATGCCCGTGGCGATGCTGTGGGTGGGCAAGCTGATCATCGATCAGGTCGTGGCCCTTTCGGCGCTGGAGGGGCGGCCGGACACGCTGGCAGGCTGGTGGGACAGCGGAATGGCCCACCCGCTGATCGTGCTGGTCGCACTGGAACTGGCCCTTGCGGTGGCGCAGGACATCTTGGGCCGGCTAGTCAGCTATGTCGATGCGCTGCTGCAGGAAAAGCTGGTGATCGACATTTCGATCCGGCTTATGGACCACGCGGCCGGGCTGGATCTGGCCAGTTTCGAGGACGCGGCCTTTCAGGACCGATTGGACCGTGCGCGGCGGCAGACCATGGGCCGCATCCCCCTGCTGAACCAGATCATGCAGCAACTGCAGGACAGCCTGACCGTTCTCAGCTTTGCAATCGGCCTGCTGCTCTATAACCCGTGGCTGGTGGTCCTGCTGGCGCTGGCGCTGATCCCGTCGCTGTTCGGGGAAATGCACTTCAACGCCCAGACCTATGCCCTGAACCACCGCCGGGCGCCCGACCGACGCGAACGCGATTACCTGCGCATGATCGCGGCCACTGCCGAGACCGCGAAGGAGGTCAAGATCTTTGGCCTCTCGCCTTGGCTGCGCGACCGCTATCTGACCCTCGCGCGCCGCTTTTATGTCGAGAATCGGGCCATCCAGCGCCGGCAACTGTCGGTCATGGCAGTCCTCACCGCCCTCGGCACCCTGGCCTATTACGGAGCCTTTCTCTGGATCGTTGCCCGCACCCTGACGGGCACCCTGTCGATCGGCGACCTGACCTTTCTGTCCGGCAGCTTTCTGCGCCTGCGCGGGCTGCTGGAAGGGTTGTTGTCCAGCTTTTCCAGCATGGCCGGTCAGGCGATGTATCTGGATGACCTGTTCGAATTCTTCACCGCTGTCCCGGCCATCGCCTCGCCGGCCGATCCGCGGCCGGTGCCGCAACCCATCCGTCACGGCTTCGTATTCGAGAATGTGGGCTTCCGTTATCCGGGCCGCGAGGACTGGGCCATCCGCAACATGACCCTGGAACTGCGCGCGGGGGAAACGGTCGCGCTGGTGGGCGAGAATGGCGCAGGCAAGACCACCATCGTGAAGCTGCTGGCGCGGCTTTACGACCCGGATGAAGGGCGCATCCTGCTGGATGGGCATGATCTGCGCGATTATGACCTGGATCAGCTGCGCGGAACGGTCGGTGTCATCTTCCAGGACTTCGTGCGCTATGCCGTGACGGCCGCCGAAAACATCGCCATCGGCCGGATCGAGGCGCGCGATGACCGGCCCCGCATCGTCGCCTCCGCCGAGCGGGCGCTGGCCGATCAGGTGATCGCGAAACTGCCGCAGGGATATGACCAGATGGTCGGCAAGCGGTTTGCCCGCGGCCTGGACCTGTCGGGGGGCGAATGGCAAAAGCTGGCCATCGCCCGCGCCTATATGCGCGACGCGCAGCTGCTGGTGCTGGACGAGCCGACCGCCGCGCTGGATGCCAGGGCCGAGTTCGAGGTGTTCCAGCGCTTTCGCGACCTGACCGCTGGACGGACCGCGCTGCTGATCTCGCACCGCTTTTCCAGCGTCAGGATGGCCGACCGCATCATCGTATTGGAAGGCGGTCAGGTTCAGGACCAAGGCAGCCATGAGGAACTGCTGTCACGCCCCGGCCGTTACGCCGAACTGTTCGAACTGCAGGCCGCAGGTTATCGCTGACGGTCATCTATCCCGAGAGAAAGGTGGTACCGCCTACCCGTCTCGAACGGGTGACCTCTAGATCCACAATCTAGCGCTCTAACCAACTGAGCTAAGGCGGCACAGGGCGGTTCTTTAGACCTCGTTGCGGTCGGTTGCAAGCCCCGCTTGCCGCGAAATTGCGTCCACGTTACAGAAAGTTCGAAAGTGAAAGGACAAGCCATGGGTATCAACAGCGAAAGCGACATCACGGCCAATCTGCAGATCGGCCCGACCGACCAAGGCATGGTGCGGATCTACATCCAGGGCGAGGGTGTGGACCTGCCGATGGATTTCGACCCCGAGGAAGCCACCGAAATTGCCGAAGAGCTTCTGGCCGCAGCCGATGCGGCCCGCACCATGAGCCAGGGCGGCAAGCCTAAGAAGCCCCGGCGCTGATCCCGTCAGGGTCGCACAGGCCCTGCAGTCGCAGGGCTGCGACCCGGGCGAAATCGCGCTGAACCTTGACGCGGCGGGCGCCAGCAAGTTTGGTTTCGGGCGCCATGCGCAGGATTTCCGCACCAAAGGCATCCGCCTGGATCAGGCCGGTATCCTCGGGCAGCAGATCCACCGGGAAATCACCGTCAACGGCCCAGAAATACCGGTCGCACCAGTCCAGATAACCCTGCCACTTGCGATCGGACCTGAAATCCGCGCGGCCGCTCTTGCATTCGACGATCCACAATTCGCCCTTGGGTCCAAGGCTGATCAGATCGACGCGCAACCCGCGTGCCGGAACGAATTCCGTCAGCACCGCATGATCCAGACTGCGCAGCAGCCGTGCCGCGCCACGCGCGAGGCGCTGCCCCGGCATGGGCGGCAAGGAAAGCGAGGATGCGGTCATGGCGCTCAATCTAGAACATAGCAGGAACAGCCGCAAGCCGACTTGCTGCGGTCAAAGGCCGCGTATAGCGTCGCGCCACCGTGCCGGCACAGCGGGCACCCTTTGATCTTCAAGGAGCATTCAGATGAGCGACATCACCCGCATCGAAACCGGACCCCGCATGAGCCAGGCTGTCATTGCCAACGGCTTCGTCTTTCTTGCAGGTCAGGTCGGAGAGCCGGGCACCTCGGTCACCGATCAGACCAAGGCAATCCTGTCGCAGATCGATGTGCTGCTGAAAAAGGCGGGCACTGACAAGACCCGCATCGTCTCGGCGCAGGTCTGGATGGCCGACATGGCCGAGTTTGCCGAAATGAACGCCGTTTGGGATGCCTGGGTGCCCCAAGGCAATGCTCCTGCCCGTGCCACCGGAGAATCGGCCTTGGCGACCCCCGACTACAAGGTCGAGATCATCGTGACTGCCGTTCTCTGATTGCCTCCAGGACAGAGCGCGCCGCGCGAAGGCCCGGCGCCTCTCCACCCCTGCCCAACCGGTCCATGGTCAGGTCCATGGCGTCCAGTTGCGCCTTGCGTGCCACCGGATCCTCCAGCGCATCCTGCAGTGCCTGCGCCAAAGGTCCGGGCTGGCAATGGCGGCCCAGAAATTCAGGCACTGCGCGCGTTTCGCTGACCAGATTGACAAGGGTGACGGTATCGGTCCGCAGCAGCAGGCCGATGATCAAGCGGCTGACCGGCGCCATGTCATAGCCGATCACCATCGGGATGCGATTGGCAGCCAGCTCCAGACTGACCGTCCCCGAGGCCGCCAGCGCCAGATCGGCGGCAGCAAAGGCCCCCCGTTTCTGCTGATCGTCCTCGACCACGATGGGCGCGGTGGGCCATCGGCGCGCCATGTCGTGCACCAGGCCGGAAACCCCCGGCACGGTGGGCAGTACCACGCGGATCTCGGGAACACGATCGCGCAGCCGCATCAGCGCCTCGTCAAAGCGCGGTCCAAGGCGGCTGACCTCGGACCGCCGCGATCCCGGCAGGCAAAGGATCACCGGTGCATCAGGGGCCAGACCATGCGCTGCGCGGAAAGCCGCGCCCTCATCCGGGCCGGCGATCTGAGCAGTGGCAACCGGATGTCCCACGAAATCACAGGTCATCCCGGCCGTCTGCATCAGAGGGGGCTCGAACGGCAGAATCGCCAGAACGTGGTCGACGACCTGTGCCATCTTTTGCGCCCGCTTGGGCCTCCATGCCCAGACAGACGGGGCGACATAATGAACGATAGGCAGATCGGGACGAGCCGTCCGGACCAATCGCGCCACGCGCAGGCAAAAGTCCGGGCTGTCGATGCCGATCAGCACGTCGGCCTGTGCGTCGATGACGGTACGGGCCGTTTCCGCAATGCGTCGCTTGAGGTGCCGATATTTTGGAAGAACTTCCCAGATGCCCATCAGGCTCAGTTCATCCATCGGGAACAGGCTGGCTAGACCCCGCCCCTGCATCCCGATGCCACCGATGCCGACGAATTGCGCTTCAGGGTCCAGCTGGCGCAGACCGGTCATCAGGGCGGATCCCAGTTGGTCACCAGAAGCTTCGCCCGCGATCAGGAAATACTTCATGATGACCTGCCCCGTTGATTGCCGTCTGTGGCTATGTGGGCGGGACTGGCAAGCCGAGTCAACGCATGCCCTAGTCCAGCGGAGGTGCAGCCCACAGGAACAGGCCCGCTGCTTTGGCCTTGCGCAACGTTTCGGCCTGGTCGAGCAGGATGACGCCCCCCGCCTGCCATGCGATGCCTGCCAGATCGGCTGCCGCGGCCTGATCGATGCTGTCCGGTCCGATCGTCGGCAGATCCACGCGCCGGTCCTGCCCCGGTTTGGGCGCCTTGTAGAGGACGCCCCTGGCCCCTGCCGCGTACGGCCGGAGGTCGCGATGGCCGGCCACGAAATCCAGCATGGCCGCCGTACCGGGCAAGGTTTCGATCGCCAGGCACAGGCCCTGTGCCACAACGGCGCCTTGGCCCAGATCCAGCGGCCCCATCTGCTTCACGATCTTGGCCGCCAATCCGACATCCCGCCGGTCAGCCTGCGAAGGCGAACCGGTCAGGATACCCTCCGCAGGAATGAGATCAGGAGCAATTTCCGATACAGAACAGACCGTCAGACCATTTTCCTCGAAAACATCGAGAACCGCGCGCAGGGCTCCGTCATCCCCTGACTGCATCGCCGACAGGATCCGAGGCACCAGTTGTGCCGTTCGCGGGTCGAAGGCTTCCGGTTCAAGACGCGGTCTGCGAATGGCACCGGCAAAGACCACGCGGTCAATCCCTTGGGCCAACAGTTCATCCAGAAAAGGAACCAGCCTTTCCAACCGGAACGGGGTTGCGGACAGGCCTTCAGGCGCGAACCCTTCCAGTGCGAAAATGGCAGGATTGTCTAGGGCGGCAGCGACGGCCGGGGCCAACCGTCCCTGCCCCGCGATCACGGCGATGCGACTCATGGGGTTTGCGGCTTCAGAAAGCTGCGGTCCGAGGGACCGAGGATGAACTCCAGCACGTCACGTTCCATGGCAGTCACGTCCTGATCGGCGCGGTCGCGGGCGGTTGCGCGGAACGAGCCGGCACCCAGTGCGGACAAGAGGTCACGCAGCGCCGAGATCTCGGACCGGGTGGCGCCGCGGCGCTTCAGCCCGACCAGGTTCAGGCCGTCCAGATGGCCACGCGGCCCTTGGACCAGACCGTAAGGGATCACGTCGGCCGTCACCATGGTCACGGCGCCGATCATGGCGCCGCGCCCGATCCGGACCCATTGGTGAACGCCTGACAGGCCGCCCACGATCACGTCGTCCTCCAGCACGCAATGACCGGCAATCGCCACATTGTTGGCCAGGATCACGCGGTCGCCGATATGGCAATCATGCCCGACATGGGAGCCCATCATGAACAACCCATCATCGCCCACGGTTGTCAGACCGCCGCCACCTTCTGTGCCTGGATTCATCGTAACATGTTCGCGGATGCGGTTGCGTGCACCGATCTGAAGGCGCACAGGCTCGCCCCGGAACTTCAGATCCTGCGGGACCTCGCCGATCGAAGCGAAAGGGAACACCACGGTTTCGGCGCCGATGCTGGTGTCGCCGGACACCACCACATGCGATTTCAAAACCACCCCGTCGTCCAGCCGGACCTCCGGTCCTACGACGCAGAACGCGCCGATCTCGACCCCTGCACCGACATGGGCCCCGGGTTCGATCACGGCCGAAGGATGGATTCTGGCATCAGCCATCAGTCTTGCGTGCCATCATGGCGGTGTATTCGGCCGACGCGCAAAGCTGACCGTCCACCATGGCCTTGCCCTCGAACTTCCAGATCTTGCCCCCGCCGCGGATGGCACGGCAATGCAGTTCCAGCACGTCGCCCGGAACCACCATGCGGCGGAACTTGCAGTTGTCGATGCCCATGAAATAGGTCAGCATTTCCTCATCCACCACATTCATGCTGATGCCGACGACCACGGCAGCGGTCTGGGCCATGGCCTCGATGATGGTGACACCCGGCATGACGGGCTGGTTCGGGAAATGACCCTGGAAATGCGGCTCGTTGCTGGTGACGTTCTTGATGCCCACCGCGCCCTCGAAGGGGACGATGTCGCGCACCTTGTCGATGAACAGGAACGGATAACGGTGCGGAATGATCCGCTTGATCAGCGACAGGTCGGCCTCGGTATAGGGGGCGGGGTTGCGCGTATCGTCAGCCATTTGCGTTCCTTCGGGCGGTTTGAAACGGGTTAGCAACCGGGGCGGCGGATGGCAAGCATGTCAGGCCGTCCGGCCGCGCCGGCCTTCGGCCAGCCAGCCGGTCAGGATCAGTCCGGCGATCAGCACCAGCCACGCCCATCCCGGCAGCAACGGGCGCCGCTCGAGCCCTGTCACCGTGGCTGCTTCGCGTGGCGTGATGCCGATCCACGGCCCCCCGAGGCCGTTGCCACTGGTCGCGCGCCCGGTTCGCACTTGCCGCAGGTCGGGCACGCCATCGGACAGGCGCTGGACGCTGCCGCCGCTGGATTCGGTCAGGGGTGCCAGCAAAGGAGCGTCAGCCACCGTTTCCTCGAACTCGCGCGGTGCCGAGGGGCCCAAGGCAAGGACGCGGCGCAGATCACCCTCCTGGATGCGGTACAGGCCCGGCTCGGGGGCAGTCCAGTCGGCAACATGATGCCCGGGGCCTTCCACGGTCAGCGGCACTTCGCTGGTCGTGCCATCGGGTGCCGTCACGATCAGCGGGCCGGCCGCTTCTGCCATCGTGCGGCGGGTGAAACGGACGGACAGGCCGTCGCTGACATCGGCCAGCAGGGCTTCTTCCTCCAGCTCGGGTTCTTTCATGGACCAGTGGGCGATGCGGCGCAGCAGTTCCAGTTGCGGCCCGCCGCCTTCGAAACCGCGCCCCCACAACCAGACCTGATCCGATGTCAGCAGCGCCACGCGCCCCTCCTCGACCCGATCGAGGATCAGCAGCGGCTTGTCCTCGGCCCCCGTCAGGGCGACCTGCGCCCCGGGTTCGGGCGCCACCTCGGTCATGCGCAGCCAACGCCCCCATTCCGGGTCCGCATCGGGCAGCGCACCGGGCAGTTCCGATGTCACGGGATGCCGCCGCCCGTCCTCGGTCAGGCGGGGCAGATAGGGCTGGTCGATCACGCGGCCCGTCGGGCGCGCCGGCAGGATGTCGCCCAGGGGCGACAGGCTGAGGCTTTCGACCGTGGCCATCTCCGGCCCCGCCGACACCAGCAGCGCGCCCCCCTCGCGCACATAGCGCGCGATGTTGAGGTAATAGTCCGGCGGCAGGATGCCCCGCACGCTGTAGCGGTCAAAGATGATCAGGTCGAAGTCGTCGATCCTGTCCATGAACAACTCGCGCGTCGGAAAGGCGATCAGGGACAGTTCGCTGACCGGCACGCCGTCGAACTTGTCGGGCGGACGCAGGATGGTGAAATGGATCAGATCAACGGCCGCATCCGATTTCAGCAGATTGCGCCATGTCCGCTCGCCGGCATGCGGTTCGCCCGAAACCAGCAGCACACGCAGGCGGTCACGCACGCCGTTGATGCTGATGGCGGCTGCGTTGTTGCGATCGGTCAACTCGCCCTCGGCCGTGTCTACGGCGATGCGCACGACGTTCTGTCCGGCATGACCGGGAATGACGGGCAGCGTCATGGTCGTGTTCAACGGCACGGCGACGACCTGTTCCTCCTCGCCGTCCAGCGACAGGCGTAGGGTCACGCTGCCGGCCTGCTGATCGACAGGAACGGCGCCCTGATCCTCGATCCGCAAGCGGATCGTCACCTCTTCGCCGATCAGCCCAAAGGCCGGTGCTTCCTCGATCACCAGCCGGCGGTCCCAATCCTGCGGCTGGCCGGTCAACAGCACATGCAGCGGCGCATCCAGCGCTTCAGGCAGCATCGCAGTGTCGTGCAGCCGCCCGTCCGTCAGCGCGATCACCCCCGCAAGCCGCGCCGCGGGTTCGGCGGCGACGGCGCGCCGGATCGCCGTGCCCAGCAATGTCCCGTCGGGATCGTCGCCCACGGTGATCCGGCGCAGGTCGGTATCCGGCAGCGCGCCGATCTGCGCGGCCAGAGCGTCCGCGGCCTGATCGACCTGATCCGAACGCCCCGGCAGTTCCTGGCTGGAGGACCGGTCATCCAGCAGGATCACGATGTCGGACAATCCCGCTCGTGTCCCGACCTCCAGCGCCGGTCCCGCGAGGGCCAGGGCTGCGGCCGCGCCCGCCAAGCCGCGCCAAGCCCATCCGCGAAGCCCGCGCCACAGCGCAAAGGCGGCCACGATGACCGCCAGCGCGGCGAGTGCGGCAATGGCCCACCAGGGCAGCGCCGGATCGAAACGGAGCGCGGTCATCGCGACAGGACCTCCTCGGTCCGCAGGCGATCAAGCAACGCCGGGACATGGACCTGATCGGATTTGTAGTTGCCGGTCAGGACATACATGATCAGGTTGACGCCAAAGCGATAGGCCATCTCCCGCTGCTGTTCGCCTTCCCATCCGCCCCCGATGGGAAAGGTGGGAAAGCCGTTGTCATCGACGGCCCAGGCCTCGGCCCAACTGTTGCCGCCGATGACAACCGGAGAAACGCCATCATTGAGTTGACGAAAGGGAACGCCGGCATCGGCCTCGGCCCCGACAGGCGGCGCCTCGACCCAGACCGGGTTGCCTTGCCAGCGGCCGGGAAAATCGCTCAGCAGGTAAAAGGTGCGCGTCAGCACGTGGTCCTGCGGCACCGGCGCAAGGGGCGGAATGTCCAAAGGAGCCGCCAGCCGGCGCAGTGCGTCCGACATGTCAGGGCCGCCGACGCCCGTCACGTCACCGTCGCGCGTGTCGAACAGGATCATGCCGCCTGACCGCAGGAACGCGTTCAAACGCAGGTAAGCGCGGGGCGATGGCATGTCCTGACCTTCGGTGATCGGCCAGTAAAGAAAGGTCAGGAGAGACAGGTCGTCCTGATCCAGATCGACCCCGATGGGCCGCCCCGGCTCGACCGATGTGCGTTGGCGCAAGAACAGCGACAGGCCCCACAGCCCTTCTTCGGAGGCCCCGTCGATCGCGCCATCGCCCGTGATGACATAGGCCAGCGCAACCTCGTCGGCCGCCCGGATCAGGTCGGCATCGAGATCCTGTGCCATGGCAACTGGCGGCGGCATCAGGACCAGTGCCAGAAGGATCACGGCCGCAATATGCGTGCTACGCCGCCCTTTGCGCCCGAGCCATGCCGACCCCAGTGCATCCAGCGCCAGCAGCAGGGCACCCGCTGCCAGCAGGAGCCCCTTCAGGTCGCGCCTTCGGCCTGTGTCGGCAGCCTCGACCTCCGCGCCGGGCCAGGTGGCCAGGGCAAAGGGTCCGCCGGCATTGAGGGCCTGCCGGCGCTCTCCTGCCGCATAGATGCCCGCGGGGCGGTCGGGGCCGGGGCCGCGTTCCATCTCCGCGGCCGCAACGGGTGCCAGACCTTCGGCCGGAGCCGGCCTGCCAAAGCCGTCCAGAACCGTCCGAGGCGTCCAGAACGGTTGCTGCCGATCCTCGGCAGCCTCGGCCGTGGGTGCCAAGCGGGCGGTCGCCACCAGCCGTTCCATCATCTGCACGAACAGACCGGACAAGGCCAGGTTCGACCATTCGGCATTCGCCGTCACATGGACCAGCACGACCTGCCCCTCGCCCAGCCTGTCGCGGGTGATCAACGGCGTGTTATCGGTCAGGGCGGCAATGGTCTTGCCCGCAAGATCGGGCGCGGGTTGCGCCATCAGTTGCGCGCGCACCGTCACGTCATCGGGGATGGCCAGCCCCGCAAAGGGACCCGAAGCGTCGAAAGGCGCCAATCCGCGAGGGTTGCCCCAGCTGAGTGCACCGCCGATATCCCGCCCGCCCTGTCGCAGGGCCACGGGCAGCAACGGCTCGTCCAGCAGCCGGTCCGAGCCTGCCATGCGTGGTCCGGCAAAGCGGATCAGCAAGCCACCCTCTTCCACCCATTCGGCCAGTTCGGGTGTTTCAGCAAGCTGCACCTGGTCGGCCAGGACGATGACATCCGGCGCGGTGTCCAGAACATCGCCCAGCCCTCCCTCGACCAGATCCGACGTGGGCTCCAGAGCTTGGCGCAGATAATGTGTCTGGGCCAGCAGCTGTTGACCCTCGGCCTGGCCTGCAGGGTCGCCAACCAGTCCGACTTTGTGACGGCGCAGGCGATCATCGGCCAGCAGGACAGCGCCCGCGTGATCTTGGCCCTCGATCTGGAAGCGGGTGATGCGGTTGCGCAACTCGGGCGGCAGGTCGATGGCCACCGGGCGCGTCGTCAAGCCGTCCTGCACCACCGGATCGCCGGGGGTCAGAGTGGCCAGTGCCCGTTCGATTCCTTGGGGGTCCGGCCCGATGGCCTGAACGGCCAAGGGCGCATCGTCGGTGGCCGTGATGGCAAGGGAAGGAGCCTCTGTTCCCGCCAACGACAGGGTGCGCAATGCCCGCGTCGGCGGAACCACCGTCACGGCCCCGCGCCGGGCCAAGGCCGCAAGCCAAACGGTACGGTTCGGATGATCGGTGCCGTCGGCAATCCATAAGGTCTGCATGTCTGCGGGCGCATCGGCCAGTGCCGCCTGCGGATCCTGGGGCAAGGCGGAAGGCCAGGCCACCGGTTGCGCACCCCGCAGGCGCGAGACAAGACTGTCGGCAGGTTGGAACAACAGCCCCGTCTCACCATCGCGTCCATCAGCCAGCAACAGGGCTGCCGGGCGGCCAGCCGCGCCGGCCTGCGTCAGCGCGCGCTCGGCCCGCCCCTGTCGCATGGCCCAATCAGGCGCTGCTGCCCACCCTGCATCCATGACCACCAGCAGCGGATCGTTGGATGATGCCTGAGTCACCGGTCGCCAGACGGCACCGGCAAAGGCCAGAATGAACGCCGCAATCGCAGCAAGCCGCAACAACAGAAGCCACCATGGCGTCCGTCGGGCCACCGGGTTCCGGTCCGCCAGCCCCGCCAGCAGGGTGATGCCCGGAAAGGCGATGCGTCGCGGGGCGGGTGGCATGGCGCGCAGGATCACCCACAGGACAGGCAGCGCAACCAGCGCACCCAGCACCCAAGGGGCGGCAAAGCCAAGCGGGCCAAGCAGCAGCATCAGCGCGCTCCCTGCCCCAGGGCCTGCCAGATCCAGCCAAGCGCATGAGCCGGATCGGCATCTGTCGTGTGCTGGCCGAATTGCCAGCCTGCCTGTGCAGCCTGTGCCGCCAGCCAATCCTGTCGCTGGGCCAATCGTGCCAGATAGGCGGCGCGCAGACCCCCTGCATCGCGGCTGTCATGACGCTGCCCGCCACCGACAGACCGGAATTCGACCGCGCCGTCATAAGGGAAATGCACTTCGTCCGGATCGAGGATCTGGAACAGCAGCCCAGTTACACCCAAGCCCGAGGCCTGTTGCAACACCGCCTGAACCCAGGATGGGTCCGCCAGGAAATCTGAGATCAGGATCACCCGCTGGTTCGGGCGCAGCCCCGCAGGCGAGGCCTCGTCATGATCCTGTTGGATCGAGACGGCATCGGCCAGAGCCTCGGCCAGCCGGTCGGCCTGAACCCGCCCGGCACGGGCAGGCTGTCCCAGCAGCCCGACCTTTTCGCCCCCGCGCAGCATTAGCATTCCCAAGGCCAGCGCCAGCAGCCGGCCCCGGTCGGCCTTGGTTGGTCGATCAGAACCACCCGTGAAATCCATGCCCTGCCCTCGGGACAGCCAGATCGCCGCAGCCTGCGCCGTTTGCGCCTCGCGGTCGCGCACGAACTGCGCATCGGACCGCGCCGAGCGGCGCCAGTCGATGCTGCGCAGTGCATCCCCGCTGGCCGCGGGGCGGTATTGCCAGAAATCCTCGCCCGGGCCGGCACGGCGCAGGCCATGCGCTCCGGGCGCCACCATCGCCGCCAGCCGCTGGGCCGACAGAACCAGCCCCGGCAGATGGCCGGCGGCGGCCTCGGCCCGGCCGCGCAGATCGGTGGGCGAAACGCTCATGCGGCGCGACGGCCGAGGGTCCGGTCGTCCAGCAGGCGCGTAATGACGGCATCCACCATTTCGCCCCGCGCACGCGCCGCGAAGGACAGGGCCATGCGGTGACGGAGAACGGGGGCCGCCATGGCCGCCACATCGTCCAGCGTTGGGGCATAGCGCCCGTTCAGGACCGCCCGGGCGCGCGTGACCAGCATCAGCGCTTGGGCCGCGCGCGGCCCTGGGCCCCATTGCAGGGCATCGGTGACGAAGGAAGCAGCCTCGGGCGCACCGGGGCGCGCGGCACGGACAAGGTCGAGGATCGCCTCGACCACGGTTTCGCCCACGGGCATCCTGCGGATCAGGCGCTGCGCGGTGATCAGGTCACCCGCCTCGAAGGCGCCATGCGGAGCCCCTTCGTCCAGCCCGGTGGTGGTCAGCAGGATCCGGCGCTCGGTGTCCCGGTCGGGATAATCGACGTCGATCTGCAGCAGGAAACGGTCCAGCTGCGCTTCGGGCAGCGGATAGGTTCCTTCCTGTTCGATCGGGTTCTGGGTGGCCAGGACGTGGAACGGACGGCCAAGCGGGCGATGCTGGCCGCTGATGGTCACCTCGCGCTCCTGCATGGCCTGCAGCAGGGCGGATTGGGTGCGCGGGCTGGCACGGTTTATTTCATCCGCCATCAGAAGCTGGGTGAAGACCGGGCCCTCGATGAAACGGAAGGCACGGCTGCCATCGGGCAGCGCATCCAGAACTTCGGAACCCAGGATATCGGCCGGCATGAGGTCCGGGGTGAACTGGATGCGCTGGCTGCCCAGACCCAGAACCGTGGACAGGGTATCCACCAGCATCGTCTTTCCCAACCCGGGCTGCCCGATCAGCAGGGCGTGACCGCCAGCCAGAATGGCGGCCAGGACCTGCTCGACCACCTCGTGCTGACCGACGAAGCGCTGCTCGATGCTGAGACGCGCGCCGGCCAGCCTTTCGGCCAGGGCTTCCACCTCTTGCACCAGAATATCATCCGACATCATGACATGGCCCTTCTGCTGCTTTAGAAAGAGCATAGGCAGTCAGGGAAGAGGCGACCAGATCGAATGGCGGAAAACGGTGACAAAAGCGTGAGTGCCGACGGCCTTGCGCAAGCGGCCAGCAAGGCGGCCAAGGGCGGCCTTCCCCCGGTGCATCTGTGGAACCCGCCTTATTGCGGCGAGATGGACCTGCTGATCCGCGCGGACGGCCTGTGGATCCACGAGGGAACACCGATCGGACGCGAAGCCATGGTGAGGCTGTTCTCGACCATCCTCAAGCGCGAGGGCGACCGCTTCTTCCTGGTCACGCCCGTCGAAAAGGTGGGCATCAGGGTCGAGGACGCGCCGTTTCTGGCCGTGGACGCGCAGATCGAGGCGGACCGCATCACGTTCACCACCAATGTCGGCGACACCGTGATGGCCGGACCTGGCCATGACATCGTCATCCGGGGTGATGCGTCCGATCCGCGGCCCTATGTGCATGTGCGCGCCGGACTGGAGGCGCTGATCGACCGCAAGACCTTCTATCGTCTCGCCGATGCCGCGGCGGAGGGACCGGACGGGCGGACGGGGGTGCGTTCGGGCGGGCAGTTCTTCGCGCTGGAGCCCTGATGCCACGCTTTGCCGCGAACCTGACGATGCTTTTCACCGAAGCGCCGATGGCCGAGCGTTTCGCGCTGGCGGCCGAGGCGGGGTTTCAGGGCGTGGAGATCCTGTTTCCTTACGACATCGCGGCATGGGAACTGGCAAATGCCGCAACGGATGCAGGTCTGGAGATTGTCCTGATCAACACCCCGCCGCCGAACTGGGCCGGCGGCCCGCGCGGCTTTGCAGCTGTGCCCGGCCTGGAAGAACGCTTCCGCCGCGACTTCGAACGCAGCCTGCGCGTGGCACAGGCATTGCGCACCCGGCACATCCATATCATGTCGGGACGGGCCGGGGGCGACGTCGCTCGGGATGTCCTTGTCCGCAACCTTGAATGGGCTGTCCAGCGGGCGCCTCATGCCAGCCTGACGATCGAGCCGATCAACCGCGTCGACATGCCGGGCTATTTCCTCGCGGATTATGACTTGGCCATCGACGTGATCCGGCAGGTCGCCGCACCCAACCTGGGCCTGCAATTCGATGCCTATCACGCCCAGATGATCACCGGAAACATGCTGGCCTGCTGGCGCATGGTTGCGCCGCTGGTCCGCCATATCCAGATCGCGGGTCATCCCGGCCGGAACGAGCCCGATTGCGGGTCGATGGATTATCCAGCCTTCTTTGCCGAATTGGACAGGGGCGGGTATCGGGGATGGGTCAGTGCGGAATACAACCCCGCCCGCACGACGGCTCATGGACTCGACTGGCTCCGCAGTGCCCTTGGGGCCACACCGGCACGATGACCGGCGGTGTTTGGCAGACAGCCGCCGCATTTTCGGTCAGGCCACGGAACTTGCCCGACTTTCAGACCGTTTGACCCCGGATGCGTCGCACAAACGGGCCGTTGGGGTCACGGGCGGCGCGAATGCGAAAAGGGGTAAGTCATGAATTCCATCATCTATATCGTCGGTCTGATCGTCGTCGTCCTGTTCATCCTGTCGTTCCTTGGCCTGCGCTAGGAATGATCATGAACGAAAACCCCATTGAAGGAGCCGATCGCGGTTCCCGCAGCCATGTCGACTGGGCCGCCATCCTGTCGGGCGCAGCCATCGCTGCCGGTGCCTCGATCGTCTTCACCGGCTTTACCGCCGCGTTGGGCCTGGGATCCGTCTCGGCGGAAGAGGGCGAGGGTCTTGGCACCTTCGCCCTGATCCTTATCGGGCTTTTCGCCTTTATCTCGATGGTCGCCGTCTACGGCCTTGGCGGCTATGTCGCTGGCCGGATGCGCAGCCACACGGCGGGTGCCCCCAATGAGACCGAGGCCCGTGACGGCGTTCACGGCCTGACAGTCTGGGCGATCGGCGTCATCATCGGCGGCGTTTTGGCTGCCGGTGCCGTATCAAGCGGCATCCGTGCCGCAGGCAACGCCGCAAGCACCGTGGTCGAGGCGGGTGGCTCTGCTGTCGGGGGCGCATTGCAAGGCACTGGCCAATTGGCTGGCGGGATCGTCGGCGGCGTTGGTCAACTGGCCGGTGGCGCGATCAGCGGTGTGGGTCAACTGGCCGGCGGCGCCGTGTCAGGCGCAGCCGAAGGCGCGGACTCGATGGGAGGCAACCCGCTCGACTATGTGACCGACCGCCTGCTGCGCACTGAAGCGGCCGCCCCGGATCAATTCTCGAACGAGGCCATTCGTCGGGAAGTGACCGGGATCATGGGCACGCTGCTGCGCACCGGCGAAGTTCCCGAAAACGATCTGGACTATCTGCGCAGCGCGCTGGCAGCGCGGACCGAGCTGACCCCGGCCCAGATCGACGCCCGCGTCGAGGACGCCGTTCAGCAGGTGCAGACCCTGCGTGATGAAGCCGAGACCCGTCTGCAGGAAGCTCAGGCTCAGGCCGAAGAGGCTCTGGCCCAGGCTCAGGCTCAGGCCCAGCAGTTGCAGCAGGAAGCCGAACAGCGTCTGCAAGAGGCTCAGGCAGCCGCTATTGACGCTGCGGAATCAGCACGCCGCGCCGCCGTCTGGACAGCCCTGTTTCTGACGATCTCGGCACTGGTTGCAGGTCTCGCCGCCTGGATGGGTGCCATCAAGGGCGGTCAGGATCGCGATGCGGGCCGTGTCTGGAGCGGTCTGACCCGTCGCCGCCACTGAGACGCAGCTTGACAGAAATGTGTCAGTAGGCACCGGGGCCCCCGTTTCGCGACGGGGGCCTCTCACTTTGCGGGTGGCGTTTGAGGCCCATATCCGCTAGGGCAGCCGCGAACCTGAAAGAAGGCCACCATGGATATCCGCAACATCGCCATCATCGCCCACGTCGACCACGGCAAGACCACTCTGGTGGATCAGCTGCTGCGTCAGTCTGGGTCGTTCCGCGACAACCAGGCCGTCGCGGAACGCGCGATGGACAGCAACGACATCGAACGCGAACGGGGCATCACCATTCTTGCCAAGGCTACCTCGGTGGAATGGAAGGGCACCCGCATCAACATTGTCGACACCCCGGGCCACGCCGATTTCGGCGGCGAGGTCGAGAGGATCCTGTCAATGGTCGACGGTGTCTGCCTGCTGGTCGACGCCGCCGAAGGTCCGATGCCGCAGACCAAGTTCGTGACCTCCAAGGCGCTGGCGCTGGGGCTGCGTCCCATCGTCGTGCTGAACAAGGTCGACAAGCCCGCGGCCGAGCCGGACGAGGTTCTGAACGACGTGTTCGACCTGTTCGCCAACCTGGGCGCCAATGACGAGCAGCTGGACTTTCCGCATGTCTATGCCTCGGGCATCGGCGGTTGGGCGGACGCAACGCTGGAGGGCGAGCGCAAGGACATGTCGGCGCTGTTCGACCTGATCCTGAAGCACGTCCATCCCCCCAAGCAGATCAGCCGCGCCACCGAGCCGTTCCAGATGCTGGCCACCACGCTTGGTGCCGACCCGTTCCTGGGCCGCCTGCTGACCGGGCGCGTCGAGGCTGGTACTGCCAAGGCCGGCGACACGCTCAAGGCGCTGTCCCGCGACGGCGAACGGCTGGAGCAGTTCCGGATCAGCAAGATCCTGGCCTTTCGCGGCCTGACCCAAACCCCGATCGACCTGGCCGAGGCTGGCGACATCGTCACCATTGCCGGTATGGCCAAGGCCACCGTGGCTGACACGTTGTGCGCCCCCGAGGTCGATACCGCCCTGCCCTCGCAGCCGATCGATCCGCCGACCATCAGTGTGACCTTCGGCATCAACGACAGCCCGCTGGCCGGCCAGGAGGGAAAGAAGGTCCAGAGCCGCGTCATTCGCGAGCGCCTGATGCGCGAGGCCGAGGTCAACGTGGCCATCAAGGTCGAAGATACCCCCGGCGGCGAGGCCTTCGTGGTCTCGGGTCGCGGCGAACTGCAGATGGGGGTTCTGATCGAGAACATGCGCCGCGAAGGGTTCGAGCTGTCGATCAGCCGTCCGCGCGTGATCTTTCAGGAAGAAAACGGCCAGCGCATGGAGCCGATCGAAGAGGTCATCATCGACGTCGATGACGAGTATACCGGCGTCGTCATTGAAAAGCTGACTGGAGAGCGCAAGGGCGACCTGGTCGAGATGCGCCCTGCAGGCGTCGGCAAGACCCGCATCGTGGCTCATGTCCCGGCACGTGGCCTGATCGGCTATCAGGGTGAGTTCATGACCGACACGCGCGGCAACGGCGTGCTGAACCGCATCTTCCACGGCTGGGCCCCGCACAAGGGCGCGATTCAAGGCCGCCGCCAGGGCGTCCTCATCAGCATGGAGAACGGGGTTTCCGTTTCCTATGCGCTGTGGAAGCTGGAGGATCGCGGCAAGTTCTTCATCGGTGCCCAGGAACAGCTGTATCAAGGCATGATCATCGGCGAACATAGCCGCGACAACGACTTGGAAGTGAACCCGCTGAAGGGCAAGCAGCTGACCAACGTCCGCGCCTCGGGCACGGACGAGGCGGTACGCCTGACGCCGCCGGTCCGCCTGTCGCTGGAAGAGGCTATCGCTTATATCAACGATGATGAACTGGTCGAAGTGACGCCCAAGAACATCCGCCTTCGCAAGCGTCATCTGGACCCGCATGAGCGCAAGCGTCAGGCCAGAGCCGACGCCTGACCATCTTTATAAATCAAAAAGGTCCCGGATCGATGCATGATCCGGGACCTTTTTTCTTTGACATGGCCTCCCCTTGCCGAACTGTTCAGCGCGCGCTCCATGTCTTCGTCACGATTTATTGCAGAAACTGCACAACCCGGTTGATTCGAAAGGATTTCGCTGCTCAACTGCCAGTATAGTTCCAGCGCATCATGTCGCTGCTTCTCTGAAATCGTCGTTGGTCAACGCAGGACTTGGAGGAACGGCCATGAGCATGCAAAGGAAATCGGGCCTGCCTTACGGTCTGCATGAACGAGTCATAAAGGCGACGCTGGCTTGGCTGGAACGGTCGCATACGCAGGCTCCCGAGCCCGAGGAAGTGGCGGAAATTCTAGGTGAACCCCGGGATGCGGTTCAGCGGCTCTTTCCCGACAGCACGTCGCTGCTGGTGGCGGCGGCTGAACAGGCGCTGGTCATCCTGATCGACAACTGCGCCCGTGCGGTGGTTCTGGTGGATGCCAAGGACCCGGTTGCGCAGTTTTCCGCTTTGGCGGATGCTTATCTGGCTTGGGCAGACAGCTATAGCGCCCAGTTTCGCCTGCTGACCGACAGCCGCCTGCTGCACAGTCTGGATCACCCGTCCCTGAACCGCTATCTCAACTCGATGGATGCACTGATGGTGCAGATGCTGACGCGTGCCCAAAAGAACGGCCAGTTGCACCCCAAGGAAAACATTCCGCTGCTGGTCACCTCGGCACGCTGCTTTGCCTATGGATTGGCCTGCATGCTGGTGGACGGGCGGATGAAAGACCTGTCTGGTTGCGAGGGTGACCCGGTCGAAACAGCGCGCATGCTGTCGCGCGATTTCATCCAGCGTATCCGCCGGTCCAGCCGGATCACCTGATCGCTAAAGATCGCGTCAGATTAGCCCCTTTCGAAAAAGCAGACCTTGCGGTATCTGCGTGGCAACCCGGAATTGACGAAAGACACGCCGTGACCGATTACATCATCAAGGATATTGCGCTGGCCGATTATGGGCGCAAGGAACTGGACATCGCCGAAACCGAGATGCCCGGCCTGATGGCCTTGCGTTCCGAATACGGTGACGCAAAGCCTCTGGCCGGTGCCCGGATTGTCGGCAGCCTGCACATGACCATCCAGACCGCCGTCCTGATCGAGACCCTCGTGGACCTTGGGGCCGATGTCCGTTGGGCGTCCTGCAACATCTATTCGACCCAGGACCATGCCGCAGCCGCAATCGCCGCTGCGGGCGTTCCGGTCTTTGCCATCAAGGGTCAAAGTCTGGAAGAGCATTGGGATTATCTGGACCGGTCGTTCCAGTTCTCCGACGGACCGAACCTGATCCTGGACGATGGAGGCGACGCAACCCTGTATGTCCTGTTGGGCGCCCGTGCCGAGGCCGGGGAGGAGATCATTCCCGTTCCGGCATCGGACGAGGAAGCCGTCATCAAGGCGCAGATCCGCACGCGGATGGCGCAGTCGCCCGGCTGGTTCACCCGGACCCGCGACCAGATCCTGGGCGTGTCCGAGGAAACGACCACGGGTGTTCACCGTCTTTATGACCTGCAGAAGAACGGACAGCTTCCCTTCCCCGCGATCAACGTGAACGACAGCGTCACCAAGTCGAAGTTCGACAATAAATACGGCTGCAAGGAGTCGCTGGTGGACGACATCCGCCGCGCCACCGACGTGATGATGGCCGGCAAGGTTGCCGTGGTCTGCGGTTATGGCGATGTCGGCAAGGGCAGCGCTGCCAGCCTGCAGGGCGCGGGCGCCCGTGTGAAGGTGACCGAGGTCGATCCGATCTGCGCCTTGCAGGCCGCAATGGACGGGTTCGAAGTCGTGACGCTGGAGGATGTGGCCGCCACGGCCGACATCTTTGTCACGACGACCGGCAACCGCGACGTGATCCGGCTGGAGCACATGCGCGAGATGAAGGACATGGCCATCGTCGGCAACATCGGCCATTTCGACAACGAGATCCAGGTCGCCGCGTTGCGCAACCACAAGTGGACCAACATCAAGGATCAGGTGGACATGATCGAGATGCCTTCGGGCAATCGCATCATCCTGCTGTCACAGGGCCGTCTGTTGAACCTGGGGAACGCGACGGGGCATCCGTCCTTCGTGATGTCGGCAAGCTTCACCAACCAGGTGCTGGCGCAGATCGAACTGTTCACCAAGGGCGACGAGTACAAGCCGGGCGTGTATATCCTGCCCAAGGCATTGGACGAAAAGGTGGCGCGCCTGCACCTCGAAAAGGTCGGCGCCAAGCTTTCGACGCTGTCGCCCGAACAGGCTGCCTATATCGGCGTGACGCCGGAAGGCCCTTTCAAATCCGATCATTACCGGTATTGATCCCATGACCGAATATTCGCTGTTCACTTCGGAGTCCGTGTCCGAAGGTCATCCCGACAAGATTGCCGACCAGATTTCGGACGCGATCCTCGATGCCATCCTGGCTGAGGATCCGCGTGCGCGCGTGGCGTGCGAGACGATGGTCAAGACCGGCGTCGCCATCATCTCGGGCGAGATCACGACCAGTGCTTGGGTGGATCTGGAATCCATTGTCAGGGGGGTCATCAACGACATCGGCTATACGTCCTCCGATGTCGGCTTCGACGGTGCGACCTGTTCGGTGATCAACATCATCGGCAAGCAATCTCCCGAAATCAATCAAGGGGTTGATCGCGAAAGCCTCGAAGAGCAAGGCGCTGGCGATCAGGGCCTGATGTTCGGATATGCATCGGACGAGACCGATGTCCTGATGCCCGCGCCCATCACCTATGCTCATCGGCTAGTCGAACGGCAGTCGAA
>NZ_JBKGUN010000090.1:0-5336 GCF_046462195.1 Paracoccus sp. (in: a-proteobacteria)
GCACGCCGGAATGCCCTCCAGCCACGCCTGCCACTCGTCCGAGGTCTAGGTTCCCGAAGCCGCAAGGCCATCGCTTCCGAGATCTGATGGGCACCAAGGACAAAGATGGAATAACTGTTAGGTAGAAGGAATTTTTACTTTTGGTACCGTGAGATAAGCAGGGTCCCTTCGACAACCGCGAGCCTCATCCTGTTCGTTCTGTGCAGCTATTTTATTCTCTGGGTCCCGGATCTTGATCTGGCCCTGCTGTCCATCCTGCACCACCGGCCGATCGTGACCCATTGCGTGCTGCCGGCGCTTCTTCTTCTGCTGCTTCGGCACAGCTTGGGTGCCGCGCCCGCTGCCGGCGCTTTCATTGCCCTCAGCGTCCATCTCGCCTGTGATGCGCTGTCTCCTGCCGTGGGCTTCGGGCAGGTCTGGCTGCCTGCGCCGGTCAAGACCACCTTGGGCGCTTGGAGTCCTCTGTGGCTCATCGGAAACGCCGTGCTCAGCTTCTGGCTGGCGCTCAGAATGGCAAGGATCGCCTTTCGCAAGCTATGGTCGGGCTATCTGGTCATTAGAACCGTTGCATTGGTCGGCGCCGTCTATGGCATCATCAACGAAAGCTCAATGACGGTCGCAGTGGTCAGCCTCCTTCTGCCTGGTGCAGCCTATGGACTGGACCGGCGGCAGAGGATTGAAGAAGTCGAGAGAAATTGCTGACCGTTTGGTTCACGTCATACAGTTTGCGACAGATCCTGCCGCAAGTACCATATCAGCGGGGACGTATGGCTCTGGCGGCGCTGACGGCCCCGTTTTGCGCCTGCATCAACTCGATCTGCAGGCCATCGGGAAGCGAAAGCCAGTTGTTGCCTGCCGGAAGAGACCGGGCACCTGCGGCTCGTGCTCGTTCTATGGCTTCCGGCAAGTCTTCGACCATGATCCCCAGATGAGCCAGACGGCCCTCGACCCCCTCCTGCTCCGGCCACAGAAGCAGCTGGATGCCACCCTCGAGCCAGATGCTGCGAGGATTTTCTTCAGGACCGGCGGTTCGGTTGACGTCCATTCCCAGGACCTCCCGGAAGAAGGCCAGATGCGGCTGGAAATCCGAGACAAAGAGCGCAACGTGCTCGACATAGGCTTGCGGCATGGTGACAGCCCTTTTCATGAGGTCAGTAGACGGCGATCTGCGGGAACGCGATCAACAGGGCCACTCCCAGGATCTGAAGCGCAATAAATGGCAGCAGCGCACTGAAGATCTCTCCCAGGGAGATGTCAGGCGGCGTGACCGACTTCAGATAAAAGGCGGCCGGTCCAAACGGCGGGGTGAGGAAGCTGATCTGCATGTTCATGCAAAACACAACGCCAAACCACACCGGATCGAGACCCAGCGTTTTGATGATCGGCACGAAAATCGGCATCGTCAGAAGCGCGATGCCCACCCAATCCAGGAACGCACCCAGCACGAACAGGATCAGCATCATCAGAAGAACAATGACGGTTGGGTTGTCGGAGACACCGATGATCAGGCCAGACACGAAATGGATCCCGCCCATCAGGTTGTAGACGCCGACCAGCGCCGTAGCGCCAATCCCAATCCAGACGATCATGCCCACCGTTGCCAAGGTCTGCATGGCAGAGTCGCGCAACATCGCCATGCTGAACTCGCCGCGCAGCACGGTTGAGACCAGGACCCCCGCCACGCCGACAGCCGAGGCTTCGGTGACGGACGCAATCCCGCCGTAGATCGACCCCAAGACCACAAAAACCACCAGCAGGGGAAGCGCGAGCCCTTTCAGCAGCCGCAGCTTCTCAGCACGAGGAATGGGCGTCAGATCGGGCAGCGGCGCCATGCTGTCCGAGGTGTAGGCCCGCACCAGGATATAGATGACATAAAGGCCGGCCAGCATGAAGCCCGGCACGAAGGCGGCGGTGAACAGATCCCCGATCGAGACATTCGCGGTCAGGCCGTAGATGATCAGAACAATTGACGGCGGAACCATGGATCCCAAGGATCCGCCAGCACACACGACCCCGATCGCCAACTTGCGGTCATAGCCAAGCCGCAACATCTGCGGCAGTGCGATCAGGCCCAGAAGGACGATCTCGCCTCCGATGATGCCGGACATGGCGGCGAGGATGACGGCCACAAAGATGGTCTGAACGGCAACACCACCGCGGATCCGACGCCCCACCAGTTTCATCGCGTCGAACAGGTCCCGCGCGATGCCGGAGCGGTCCAGCAAGGCCGCCATGAGGACGAACATCGGCACCGACACGAAGACAAAGCTGTCGACAAAGGTGTAGATGCGCGACGCGATCAACGGCACGGCCATCGTGCCATAGCCCAGCAGCGCGAAGCTGAGCGCCACCAGAAGCGTCACCAGGGCCAAGGGCAAACCTGTCAGCAGCAGCGCCACCAGCAGGCCGAACATCAGGATGGTCGAGGTCCCGATGCCGATGGAGGCAAGATCCAGAGCTGCGTTCACAGCGGATCTCCTTTCAAAAAGCGGCGCATGTGGTTGATCGCCATGATCAGGAACTGCAGCGTGAGAAGAACCATGACGATCAGCAGAAAGGTCTTGATCAGCGCAGGGGTCGGAGGGTTCCAGGATGATCCGGAACGCTCGGGACGGAACTCTCCAGCGGGCGTGAACAAGGCACGTCCGGCCATGGTCCATGCAGCATAGGCAAACATCGCGGACGCCAGTGCCGACACGGCGGCAATGACGACCTCCAGGCCACGACGCGCGCGCCCTCCCAGAAGATCATAGATCAGCACCACCCGGATATGCGTGTTGCGCGACGCGCAGAACAGCCCGCCGTAAAGGAAGGCCAGCGCGCAGAGGGTGGTTGTGGCCTCATGCGCCCAACGGGTGGGGGCATTCAGCACATAGCGCAGGAAAACCTCGACCAGGAGGATAAACGCCGCCACCACCAACCCGGCCGCGAAAAGGTAACCGCCCCGGAAGATCCACCTGCCCAACAGCCCGGCTTCGGGAATGGCTTTGGCCAGACCACCGTGAAGGTGTGTCTCAGGCAGGCCATGCTCTTCGGACGTCGGCGCGCTGCCACGTGTGCCGGAAGGCTCCATCGGCTTCTCCTCAATGTGGGAAGAGGGACAGGCGGGACCAGGACATCCTGCCCCGCCTTGCAGATCAGACGTTGGTTGCTGGCGTTATTCCAGCAGGCCACGCTCGCGCAGATGCGCCGTCAGCGTGTCATAGACCTTTTGCGCCATGGGCGACTGCGCCGCCATTTTTTCCCACTCCCCGCGTGCAATCGTGCGGAACTTGGCGCGCTCCTCGTCGGACCAGTTGTGAATGGTGATCGTGCCGGCTGCGCGGGCCGCTTCAACCGCCTCCAGATCGCGCTCCATCAGGGTGTTGACCTGGTTTTCCTGGAAGACCTTGACGGAGGCTGTCAGGATCTCCTGCAGATCCCCCGGCAGCGCGTCCCATTTCGCCTTGTTCATCGAGACTTCGACCAAGGGCAGCGAGTGGAAACCCTGGATAAACAGGATGGGGGGCAATATCATTCATGCCCAGTTCCTGGTTGACCGAAAACACCGAGTAATCGGCCGCGTCGATGACTCCCTTGTCGAGCGAGGTGAACACCTCCGAGGCGGGCAGGTTGACCGGTGCAGCCCCGGCGGCCTGGAAGACGTTGGCAATCAGGCCTTCGGGCGAACGGACCTTGACGCCCTGCAGGTCCTCGACCGTTTCAATCGGCACGCGAGACACGAACGCCTCGAGGCCCGGCGTCGAGACACCAATGAACTGCATGCCGAACTGATTGTTCAGCTCGTTCATCAGCTCCTTGCCGCCGCCGTTCTCGACGAAATCGATCATCTGCTCGGGCGAGGCCCAGGCCCCGACGGGATTGGCAATGAGGCCAAAGGCGGGGTCACGCCCGGCAAAATACGAGGTGTCGGTGATATGCCCGTCCAGCAGCCCGGCCCCGACGGCATCCTGCGTTTCGCGATAGTCCACGATGGAGCCCACAGGCAGAAGCTCGATCGCGACGCGCCCATCGGTCATCTCGTTGACCGTCTTTGTCCATTCCTGCTGGAAGATGAAGTTGGGGTTGCCCGCCGGATCCGACGACTGAAAGCGGAAGCTGTGCTCCTGTGCTGAAGCGGCTCCAGCCATAAGGGCCAGGGCCGTGACCGACCGGTACAATACACTCATCATCATTGTGTTCTCCTCCCATGAAAAACAAACGGGTGTCAGGCGCCGGGATCCGTCCCGGCACCAAAATCAAGCTGGACCTTCATCGAGCGGCTCCGATCGGAGGCCACTGCGAAGGCATCGGCGGCCTCTTCGGCGGGAAAGACCGCGGTGATCAGCGGCCCGACATCGATGTGTCCTTCGGCAATCAGCTGTGCTGCTCGCGCGAATTCGGCGTCAAACCGGAAGCTGCCCAAGAGCCGCAACTCCTTGGTCACGATCAGCGCCATCGGCACGGCGGGCTCTGCTCCCAGCCCGAGAGCGATCAAGGTGCCCCGTGGGCGCAGAACCTCGCACCCCGCGCGCAACGCAGCCTCGGCACCTGAGCATTCGATCACCAGATCAAAATGCCCCCGCCCCTCGCGATAAGCGGCCAGCGCGTCGGGCTGATCGGAAAGGTTGAGGCCCGTGTCCGCGCCCATCGTCTCGGCGATGGTCAACGGTCCTGCTGCGATGTCCGTGGCGATAATCTGGCCAGCGCCCGCATGGCGAGCTGCGGCTATGGCAAGGCAGCCGATCGGTCCGGCACCCGACACGAGAACTTTCCGTCCAACGACCGTGTCTACTTGCGCGACAGCATGCAGACAAACCGCCAAGGGCTCGGTCAGAGCAGCTTTTGCGAGATCGGTGTTCGCCGAAAGCGGGATCACCTGTTCCGCAGGCACCAGCAAAAGGCTCCGGAACAGGCCCTGCTCATGCGGGCTGCGCATGGCGGACCCGTTGAAGCGCATGTCGCTGCACAGGTTTCGTTGTCCCTTCTGACAATACGAACAGCGGTCGCAGGGACGCGACGGATTGACGGCCACCCGGTCCCCCGGCGCGAGATCTTCGACCTGATCCCCGATAGCCTGGATGACGCCACTCACCTCGTGACCGAGAGCCATTGCCTCACGGACGCGGACGGATCCAAACCCGCCATGGTGAAAGTAATGCAGGTCCGAGCCGCAGATCCCCCCGTGACTGACGGCCACGACCACCTCGTTCGTCCCCGGAGCCGGGGGCGCTGCCAGCGGTTCGATCCGGAGATCATGGGGTGGATGAAGGGTAATCGCGATCATCAGAGCACCGAGATCATGCCGCCGTCGGCATAGATGATCTGGCCGGACACATAGTTGGAAGCGTCCGACG
>NZ_JBKGUN010000091.1:0-8441 GCF_046462195.1 Paracoccus sp. (in: a-proteobacteria)
TGCTGGGCTCTGCGCTGTGGGTGGGAGAGCGGATGCTGGCCCGCGACGACAGCACAGTCACGGTGCAGGCAACGGCATCGCAATGGACCTGGCATTTCGTCCAGCCCGGTCCGGACGGAGAGCCGGTGCGGACACAGGGCATCCTTTATGTCCCGGCGGGGCAGGCCTTTGACGTGGCCATCACCTCGACCGATGTCATCCACAGCTTCTGGGTACCGCAGCTGGGCGGCAAGATGGACGCCATTCCGGGCCATCCCAACCTGCACCGGTTGATGGCCGACCGTCCCGGCACCTATGAGGGCCTTTGCGCCGAATTCTGCGGCAATGGCCATCCCTTCATGCGCTTCGAGGTGGTGGCCTATGATCCGGCAGGCCCGCTGCCCGATTTCGCCAGTGCCCAAGGGCCGATGCTGGAACAACCCTTGTGGCTGACCGAGCGGCATTTCGACGCGAACACCGACGCCGATGATGCGTCCACGACTTCTGACGGGGCCCGCCCATGACCGATGCAAGCCTTTCCTCGGCACCGGGCGCTGATGCGACCGATGCTGCCGTGACCATTGCCCCGAACGACCCCCAGCGCGCGCTGTTGCTGCACCGGGAGCTGGACCGGGTCTGGTCGGACCTGCCGGGGTGGCGGGGTTTCTTCACCTCGGTCAACCACGGAACGATCGGCCTGCGCTTCATGGTGACGGCCTTTGTCTTCTTCGCCTTCGGCGGCGTGCTGGCGATGATGATCCGTGCGCAGCTGGCCACCCGCGAAGGGGCGTTCCTGGACGTCGAGCTGTATAACCAGATCTTCACGATGCACGGCAGCATCATGATGTTCCTGTTCGCGATCCCGCTGCTGGAAGGGCTGGCCTTGTGGCTTTTGCCCAAGATCCTGGGCGCACGGGACATGGCCTTTCCGCGTCTCAGTGCGCTCGGCTATTTCTGCTACCTGTTCGGCGGCACCGTGATCGTGCTGTCGCTGCTGTTCGGGGTGGCTCCCGATGGCGGGTGGTTCATGTACGTGCCCCTGACGGACAAGACCTATTCGCCCGGCGTCAATGCCGATGTCTGGCTGCTGGGCGTCACCTTTGTCGAGATCTCGGCCATGGCGGCGGCGGTCGAGATCACGGTGACGATCCTGCGCTGCCGGGCCTCCCACATGCCGCTGACGCGCATGCCGCTGATGGGCTGGTACCTTCTGGGCACGTCGGTGATGATGCTGGTGGGTTTTCCGCCGCTGATCCTGGGGTCGATCCTGCTGGAGGTGCAGCGCGCCTTCGACTGGCCGTTCTTCGATGTGGCGCGGGGCGGTTCCCCGATGCTGTGGCAGCATCTTTTCTGGCTGTTCGGCCATCCCGAGGTTTACATCATCTTCCTGCCGGCCGCAGGCGCCCTGTCCACGATCATTCCCGTCATGTCGCGCACGACGATCCTGGGCTATGGCGCGCTGGTGGCGGCGGTGATCGGGCTGGTGTTCCTGTCCTTCGGCCTTTGGGTGCACCACATGTTCACGGTGGGCATCCCGCACATGGCGCTGGCCTTCTTTTCGGCCGCATCGGCGCTGGTGGCGGTGCCGACGGCGGTGCAGATCTTTGCCTGGATCGGCACGATGTGGGAAGGGCGCGTCCAGTTCCGACTGCCCATGCTGTATGTGATGGGCTTCTTCGCGACCTTTGTCATGGGCGGGCTGACGGGTGTCATGCTGGCCATGGTGCCCTTCAACTGGCAGGCGCATGACACGCATTTCGTGGTGGCCCATCTGCATTACGTGCTGATCGGCGGCTTCGTCTTTCCGATGCTGGCGGCCGTGACCTACTGGATGCCGCTGATCTGTGGGCGCTGGCGCGTGCGTGGCTTGGGCGAGGCGGCCTTCTGGCTGATCTTCATCGGCTTTCACGGGACCTTCTTCATCATGCACCTGACGGGCCTGATGGGCATGCCGCGCCGCGTCGGCGTGTATCCCGGCAACCCGGAATGGGAATGGCTGAACCTGACCTCGTCCATCTTCGGGATGATCCAGTCGGCAGGGTTTGCGTTGTTCGCCTTTGATGTCTTCATGCAGTGGATGTTCGGGCGTCGCAGCTGGCGCAATCCATGGCAGGCGACGACATTGGAATGGGCGATGCCGCTGCCTGCGCCTTCCTACAACTTCGCCTCGCTGCCCGGGCCGCGGCAGCCCGATGCGGGCGGGATGCTGCCCCTGGCGCGGGGCGAAGGGCTGTTGCCGGGTGCACCGCGTGGCTGGCGTGAAACGCTGGTGGTCGAACCCGGCAGCGGACGCCCTGACCATGTGGCGGTTTTGGCGACCAACACGGCACTGCCGGTGGCCACATCCGCCGCCATCGGCAGCTTTTTCGCGGCGATGCTGGCGGGGTTCTACTGGCTGGCGCCGCTGGGCATCATCGCCACCCTGATCGCCGCGTGGCGGTGGGGCGCCATCATGGGGGTCGAGCGTGACCTGCCTGCCGCCCATGTCGCACCGGGACTGGAACTGCCGCTGCATTATCAGGTTCGCAACACGCTGGCCTATACCGGCTGTGTCGCCTTGCTGATGGCCGATGCGACGCTGTTCGGCTCGCTGCTGTTCGGGGTCGGTTTCCTGACCGTCGTGGCGCCGAACTGGCCGTCCCCCGAAAGCACCATCGCCATCTGGCCGATGCTGGCCCTGTCTGTCGGGGCCTTGGCGGCGATGGCATTCGGCATGTTGTCTGCGGTTCTGGCCGAGACACGGCGCGCCGTTGCGGGCGCACGGCTTTGGACACGGCTGGGACTGCTGTCGAATGGCGTGGCCCTGGTGCTGCTGGGGGGGCTGGTCTTCGGGCTGGACGACCCGACCCGGCATGCGCGTGACGCGCTGCGCGGCGCGACGGTGGGCTTTGCGGCCGTACACGGCGTGATCGCGCTGATGCTGGCGCTGCGTTCGGATGTCGATGCCCGCACGGGCCGCATCAGCGCGCAACGGCGTGGGGCCACTGCCGTCTGGCAGCTGTTCCAGCTGTTCTGGCTGGGAACCTCGGCGGTGTCGTTCGCGCTGATCCTGGCGCAGGAGGTGCTGGAATGATCTGGCTGCTGCGCGCCCTTGCGGGGCCGATCCTCTGGGGAGCCTTGTTTTCGCTGGTCTATGCGCTGCACGGGACAGGCTGCAACCTGGGCTGGACCGAACGGCCCGTCCTGTTTTCCGACCTGCATCACATGGCAATGTGGGCCGCCTGGATCGCGGGGCTGGTACTTCACGTGATCCTGGTCGTGACCATGCCCACCGGTGATGGCGTCACGCGCAGGATCATTACCCTTGGCTCGTGGATCGGCCTTGTCGCCAGCGCATTCACCCTTTTTCCGGTCGTTGTCACCTCGACCTGCTTCTAGTGATTGAGCGTTCGCGGCCCGTTGTGCTAGGGCCGGGCGCGCCGCCTGCAGCCGCTGAAAGGTCACGCCATGTTTCCCCCTCGTCCCGCCCCCCTGGCCGAACGATGACACCCGCCGCGCGTATTGCGGCCGCCGTTACGGTCCTGGACGATATTTTGGCCGGCGCCCCGGCCGAACAAGCCCTGTTGCGCTGGTCGCGCGGCAGCCGCTTTGCCGGCTCGGGTGATCGGGCCGCATTGCGCGACCTGGTCTTCGGGGCGCTGCGGCGGCGGGACAGCCTGGCCGTTCTGGGTGGTGGCCTGACGGGGCGCGGTCTGATGATCGGCCATGCCAAGCTGGCAGGACTGGACCCGGTGACGCTCTTCACGGGTCAGGGGCACGCGCCCGCGCCGCTGACTGCGGAGGAGGAGACCATGGCCCCCAAGGACCTTCCTGACGACCTTCCAGACTGGCTGCGCCCCGACTGGCAGCAGGCGCTCGGACCAGATGCCGGAACGGTGGCCGCCGCCATGACCCAGCGCGCGCCCGTCTGGTTGCGCACGAACATGGCCCGCACGACGGCCGAAAAGGCTGCGGCGGCCTTGCAGGCCGACGGGATCACGACCGAGCAGCATCCCGAACTGCCCTCGGCCTTGCGGGTCACGGAGAACGAGCGGGCGGTGGCTCGCTCCGGTCCCTACCGGGATGGGCTTGTCGAATTGCAGGACCTGTCGCCGCAACTGGCCTGTGCCCTGCTGCCCCTCCGGGCGGGCGACCATGTGCTGGACTATTGTGCGGGCGGCGGAGGCAAGGCCCTTGCGATTGCATCCCTTGAGCCGGCTGCCCGCATCAGTGCGCATGATGCCATTCCGGCCCGCATGGCCGACCTGCCGGCACGGGCGGGGCGTGCGGGCGCCCGGATCAAGGTGGTGACCCGTCCGCAGGGCACCTTTGATCTGGTGGTGGCCGATGTGCCCTGTTCGGGGTCAGGAACTTGGCGGCGGACCCCGGATGCCAAATGGCGGCTGACGCGTGACCAGCTTGATCAGGTCGTGGCGCTGCAGGCACGCATCCTCGATCAGGTGGCGCCGCTGGTGCGACCGGGTGGCCATCTGGCCTACATGACCTGTTCGGTGCTTGATGCCGAAAACGACGCACAGGTCGCTGCCCTCGAGACGCGCGGTTGGCGGTTCCGGCTGATCACGCGCCGCCTCTGGACCCCGCTGACGGGCAGCGATGGCTTCTACCTGGCCGTTTTGCAGGCCGCACATGAGGCGGATTAACGCAATTTTAAATCGGAAAGCGTTAATTTTGGAATCGTCGCAAGGCAGAAGGACGATTCTCATGACGCATCTGGACGAACAGGCAGGCTTGCCTCCGGCCGCCTTGGCGGCCTTGCCGCTGTTGTTGCTGCCTATGGTGCTGGGTGCGGCAATCCTTGTGATTGCACCCGGGGCGGCCGAAGGTTTCACCGGGCTGCTGATGGCGACGGTCGCGGTCGCCTGGTACCTGCTGGGAGGAGCGGTTTCCGTGGCGCAGTTTGCGCGTGGCATGGCCGCGCGCCGCGCCATCCGGGCCATCCGCAGCGAGGTGGCGGCAGCCTCCGACCCGATCTGGCTGTGCGATCCACAGGGCCAGGTCCTTTACCAGAACAACGCGGCCCTGCACGGATACGAGGATCTGACCGGCCGGCCAATCCTGGCGCTGATGTCGCGGCTGCGCGCCGATGCCCCGGGCCAGATGGCCGAGTTTACCGCCCGCGCCATGCGCCTCGGAAATGCCGAGATCGAGCTTGACGGCGGGGACGTGCTGTCGCTCAGCTGCCAACCGGATGCGCCGCTGCAGATTTGGGCCTTTCACCGCGCAGGCGCCATGCTCGAGGCGCACGAAATCGCGCGGGCCCTGGATGACGACGATACCGACAACTTCGACGCCATCCCGATTGCGTTGCTGCGCCTGACGGCCAATGGAACGATCACCCGTGCGAACATCCATGCCCGCCAGCTGCTGGACGGCATGCTGCAGCCCGAAAACAGCGGCCAGAACCTGGCCCAGTTGCTGGAAGGTCCGGGCCGCCCCCTGGCCGATTGGCTGGCCGATCTTCTGGCCGGCCGGACCATAAACCGGTCTGAAATGTTGCGCCTGCGTCATCCGGACAGCCGCGGAAACGACATGCGCGACCGTCACCTTCAGCTGACGGCCGCTCCGGACCCCGCTGATCGAGACTGCCTGATCGCCGTATTGTCGGATGCCAGTGCCATGAAGACGCTGGAGGCGCAGTTCGCCCAAAGCCAGAAGATGCAAGCCATAGGCCAATTGGCGGGCGGTGTGGCGCATGATTTCAACAACCTGCTGACGGCGATCAGCGGTCACTGCGACCTGCTGATGCTGCGCCACGATAGGCATGACCCCGACTACGCCGATCTGGACCAGATCAGCCAGAACGCCAATCGTGCCGCCGCCTTGGTGGGCCAGTTGCTGGCATTCTCGCGCAAGCAGACGCTGCGGCTGGAAACGCTGGATTTGCGCGACACTCTGGCCGACCTGACCCATCTTCTCAATCGCCTCGTGGGAGAGCGGGTGGGACTTACCATCACCTATGATCCGGCGCTTCGCGCCATTCGCGCAGACAAGCGCCAGCTGGAGCAGGTCATCATGAACCTTGTCGTCAATGCCCGCGATGCCATGCCCGGCGGCGGTGATATCACCGTGCGGACCGAAAACCTGCACCTGAAGGCGCCGTTGGCGCGTGACCGCGTCACCCTGCCATCGGGCGACTATGTCTGCATCAAGGTCACCGACCAGGGCTGCGGCATTGCCGCCGATCACCTGAACAAGATCTTCGAGCCCTTCTTCACGACCAAGCGCCTTGGCGAAGGAACGGGCCTCGGTCTTTCGACCGCCTACGGAATTGTCAAGCAGACGGGCGGCTATATCTTCTGCGACAGCACGGTCGGACAAGGCACCTGCTTCTCGATCTACTTCCCGGCCCTGGCACAGCAGGCCGCCAGCATTACGCCCTTGCCCACCCCGGCCACGATGGCAGCGCCGCGGCTGCAGGCCGGGCCCCGTGCAACGGTCCTTCTTGTCGAGGACGAGGCGCCTGTGCGTGCCTTTGCCTCGCGCGCGTTGAAGCTGAAGGGACATGACGTGCTGGAGGCGGCTTCCGGAGAGGCCGCGCTGCGCCTGCTGCAGGAAGGCGAGCGTCAGATCGACATTTTCGTCACCGACGTGGTGATGCCCGGCATGGATGGTCCGACTTGGGTTCGCGAAGGCCACAAGCTGGTGCCGTCCGCGCGGGTGATCTTCATGTCCGGCTATACCGAGGATGTCTTCGTGGACGGTCAGGTTCCTGTCGAGGGCGCAGCCTTCCTGGCCAAACCCTTTACTCTGAACGAGCTGACCCAAATGGTCGATGCCCAGTTGTCACGCCCGCAAGGCGGACGCCTGCACTGATAAACCTTCAAAGGGTTTGATAAAGGTCCAGGTCGCGCGCCATCGACGCGCGCAGCCTGACCTCGGCCTCGGGGTCAAGGTGGACGTCCACACTGGGCGGCACGTTGATACGGGGCAGCTCAATCGCGCAGTCCAGCCGGCCTTCGAGGAAATCGACGAAATCCTGGATCTGTTCGTAACGGAAGATACGGTCGACGCGCGCCTGACCGTTTGTCAGAAATCCTGCCTGCGTTCCGACGCCCGTGGTCCCGGGACCTTCGGGACGGGCGTATTCCCTGACGAAGTCGGCAAAGCCCACACCCTCCATGATGGGATGCGGATCATCGATGTCATCGCGGAGCTTGAAGCGGTACCAGCTGCGCAACCATTCCACCGGTTCCCGCATCAGGGCGACGGTCGTGAAAGCTTCCCCGGCCTGCGCCTCGAGCCATGGCCCGAGATGACGACGAAACGTGCCGATATCGGTGTGCTTCAACGTCGCGGGACGCTGCAGCGAGGCGGAGGCAAGCGACTCCAACGCCATCTCGATAGCACTGGAGCCCGCCTTGGGCGTTGCAAGGAAGACCAGCCTTTGGTCCCAGAAAATCAGCATGTTGTACAGCCTTGGTCCAGTGCCCATATTTGTGTTGCGGCCGTGGATAACGGTGCGCCCCGGGGCTGTAAACGCTTTGTTAAGACCTGTTCGGCAAAGCTGCAGCGGGAGGCGGGAATTCACCTTGGCGTCCTTGAAAAAAGGAGGCCGATGACGCATCTAATGGGAACAGGACGAGAACATCCGGTCGGTCGAAACGATTGCCCCGCCCGGAGCGCTGTGAAATAACGATAGGGATCACATGGCACAGGCGAGCATCTTCGACATGACGGACAAACGCAGCGCGGACAAGCAGAAGGCCTTGGACAGCGCCTTGGCCCAGATCGAACGGCAGTTCGGCAAGGGCTCGATCATGAAGCTGGGCAAGGACAGCCCCGTGGCCGAGATCGAGTCGACCTCGACCGGTTCCCTAGGTCTGGACATCGCGCTTGGCATCGGCGGCCTGCCCAAGGGCCGCATCATCGAGATCTTTGGCCCCGAAAGCTCGGGCAAGACGACGCTGACGCTGCATGTCGTGGCCGAGGAACAGAAGAAGGGTGGGGTCTGCGCCTTTGTGGACGCCGAACATGCACTGGACCCGCAATACGCGAAAAAGCTGGGCGTGAACCTGGACGAACTGCTGATCAGCCAGCCCGACACCGGCGAGCAGGCGCTGGAGATCGTGGACACGCTGGTGCGTTCAGGCGCGGTCAGCCTTGTGGTGGTGGACTCGGTCGCGGCACTGACACCCAAGTCCGAGATCGAGGGCGACATGGGCGACATGCAGATGGGCAGCCAGGCCCGCCTGATGAGCCAGGCGATGCGCAAGCTGACCGCCAGCATCGGCCGGTCGAACTGCATGGTCATCTTCATCAACCAGATCCGCATGAAGATCGGCGTCATGTTCGGCAATCCCGAGACGACGACCGGCGGCAATGCGTTGAAGTTCTATGCCTCGGTGCGCCTCGACATCCGCCGCACCGGGCAGATCAAGGACCGCGACGATATCGTCGGCAATACGACGCGCGTGAAGGTGGTGAAGAACAAACTCGCCCCGCCGTTCAAGCAGGTCGAATTC
>NZ_JBKGUN010000092.1:0-3017 GCF_046462195.1 Paracoccus sp. (in: a-proteobacteria)
TATCGACTCCAGGGCGTGAAGATCAACGACAAGCACATCGAGGTGATCGTTCGCCAGATGCTGCAGAAGATCGAGATCCTCGACAGCGGCGAGACCACGCTGCTGAAGGGCGAGCATGTCGAGCGCGACGAATTCGAGGAAGAGAACGCCAAGGTCGAAGCACGCGGCGGACGTCCCGCCTCGGGCGAGCCGGTCCTGCTGGGCATTACCAAGGCGTCGCTGCAGACCCGCAGCTTCATCTCTGCGGCGTCTTTCCAGGAAACGACGCGCGTGCTGACCGAGGCTGCCGTCCAGGGCAAGCGCGACAAGCTGGTGGGCCTGAAGGAGAACGTCATCGTTGGCCGCCTGATCCCGGCGGGTACCGGTGGCGCGACCTCCCGGGTTCGTCGCATCGCCACCGAACGCGACGCGGAGGTGATCGAGGCACGGCGTGCCGAGGCCGAAGCGGCTGCCGCCTTGGCGGCGCCCGAACCGACCGTCAACACGACGGCGCCGGAGACGATGACCGACAGCGCGATTGCGGATCTGCCGGAGTCCAACGGCGAAGAATGATCCTTGATCCATAGAAACAGGCAAAGGCCCGGCAGTGATGCCGGGCCTTTGTTGTTGCGGACAACCATTCAGAAAGCGTTGGTTTGCTTGTCTTGCAGCCCCCGATGTCGAAGAGGGTTCTTTTCAGAAATTGTGCAGTTGCAGGGGCGGCCAGACTCTTCGGTCATCGGGCCGTTGTTGTTTGGGCCATACGTTGATGAGAGGCGGGCCCGACCGTCTGCAGGGCTTCGCCTGATCCAAAAACGATGCTTATGGAACGACAGGGCGTCCAAGTGCCTATTCAGAAAGCTGCATCCGTTTCATGCAGTTTGTGAAAAAACCTGCTGTTCTTGATGCGCCTGCCTGCTAGCACTTGCAGGGTCACGCCCGACTCGATTTCGTTCCGGATCCTGCTGATGCGCACTCCCCTGATGTCTCCGATCCGGCGCGTCCGGCCTGCCTCGATCCGGGTTCAGCCGCTGCTGCCTGGCGACAACCTGAGGGGCGCGACCGTGATGGTCCTGTCCATGATCGCGTTCACCTGCAACGACACGGTCATCAAGTTCGTCACTCAGGACATGCCGCTGTATCAGGCCATCACGCTGCGCGGCGTCTTTGTCATGATGGCGCTGATGCTGCTGGCAGCGCGCAGCGGGGGGCTGCGGCTGCGGATCGCCGCGCCGGCCCGGTGGCCCATGGCGCTGCGGCTGGTGGGTGAGGTGGGATCGACCCTGCTGTTTCTGAACGCGCTGCAGCGGATGGCAATCGGCGACCTGACGGCAGTGATGCAGTCGCTGCCGCTGGTCGTGATGCTGGGGGCCGCCCTGATCTTTGGCGAAACGCTGGGGTGGCGGCGGATGATGGCGGTCGGTCTCGGCATGGCGGGCGTGCTGATCATCCTGCGCCCGGGGAGCGGGACCTTTGGCATCTGGTCGCTGGTTGCGTTGGGGGCGATGGTGATGGTGGCCCTGCGTGATCTGGCGACGCGCCAGTTTGCGCAGGACGTGTCATCCACCACCATCGCCTTTTATGCGGCAGCCTGCGTGACGGTGATCGGCTTCGTCCTCAGCCTAGGGCAGGGGTGGGTCATGCCCCAGCCTCGCCACCTGCTGCTGTTGCTGCTGGGCAGTGCCTTCCTGACCGTCGGTTATGTCAGCGCCGTTGCCGCCATGCGGATCGGGGAAATCTCGGCCGTGGCACCGTTCCGCTATACCTCGTTGCTGGCGGCGGTGTTGCTGGGCTATGTCGTCTTTGGCGAGGTGCCGGACCTTTGGACATGGCTGGGCTCAGGTCTGGTTGTCGGCGCGGGCATTTACACGATCTGGCGCGAGGCCCAGTTGGAAAGGCGGCACTGATGCGGGTCCAGATGCTGGGTCTGTGCCGCTTTTCCTATCTTGGGCTGCGTGGCTATCAGGTCGAGCACGACACCATCGAGGCAAGACGCGCCTATCTTTACGACCCGGAGCGGCTGGCGCGGCGCTGGCTGTGGTTCACCACCGTCGCGTTGCCCGCATGGCAGGCGCAGACAGAGCCTGATTTCACGCTGGTGGTGATGACGGGGCCGGACCTGCCGCAGCCTTGGCTGGGACAGCTGCAGGCGCTGTCTGCGAGGATGCCTCAGCTGCGGCTGGCCTTGGTGCCGCCGATGGAGTTTCACCTGCAGGCCTGCCGGACCGCGATCGCTCCGCATGTGGACCCCAAGGCGCAGGTCATTGGCCATTTCCGCCATGACGACGACGACGCCGTGGCGGTAGATTACGTGGCGCAGGCGCGGCGGGATTTTCGAAGGGTGCAGGCCTTGTGGCGGTCCGAGGGGAAGCTGTCGCTGGACTACGGTCGCGGCCTGATGGTGCAGGCGCGAGACGGACAGCTGACGATCACGCCGCGCTTGTGTCACAACATGGGCGTGGCGCTGACGATCTTCCTGCCGCCGGATGCGCCCGAAACGGCGCTGCATTACGACCACACGAAGCTGGCGCAATGGATGCCGGGCGTTCAGGTCAACCGGCCGTTGATGTTCATTCGATCCATCCATGATGACAGCGACTCGGGCGACATGGGGCCGGGACTTCCCTGGCAGCCCGAAGAAGGCGCGCTGAACCGTCTGCTGCGGCAGCGCTTTCGCCTGACGCGCGCCGATCTGGCCCGTCTGGCGCAGCGGCTGGGGCCGGGCGCCCGTTGACACCGGGCGGAAATCCACTTATAGCCCCGCTACCCGGCGGGAAACCGTTTCGGGTGCCAGAACCTGTGAGGTCACGATCCGGGCCGTTATTGCCCCGATCCTCTGGAATTACGCCCGTCAGCCCGTTATGGGCCGGACGGGCTTGGTGTTTTGCGATTCGCGCAAGACACCGTCGAGAAGCGGCGCAACCGGACTGGTTGCGAGTATTGACAGAGCAAGACGGGGAACCGAATGCCAACGATCCAACAGCTGATCCGCAAACCGCGGCAGCCGAAAGTGCAGCGCTCGAAGTCGCAGCACCTTC
>NZ_JBKGUN010000093.1:0-4353 GCF_046462195.1 Paracoccus sp. (in: a-proteobacteria)
AAGCCTTCCGGGAGACGCTGAAAGAGATAGATTTCTCTAATTTTCGTTATCCTGGCGGGGGGGTGACCGAAGATCAGACATGGGCGAACGGGGGGCTTGACCGGATGTTCGGCAAGCCTCTGGAGCCGGGCGGCGATGGTTATGTCATGACCATCAACGAAGCGCTCGACTTTGCTTCGACGACGGGAAAGGGGCTGACACTGGTCACTCCCACCTTTCAGTTCTTTGACAAGGGCACAGGAAGCTTCGATTACCTAAACTTTGATCAATATATCGTCAATCTCGAGGCATCGCTTCAGGCCTATCCAGACGTCCGCATCACGGCGTTCGAAATCGGCAACGAATACTGGGGCAGCAAGAACTGGGGCAGCCTTTCGGCTCATGAATACGGGATGATCGCCGACGCGCAGATCCCCAGGATCAACGAGATGATCGACCGCCTGTCACAGGACATGGCTGGATGGACACGGCCGGCCATCGGTATCCAAGCGGGTGTCGACTGGCGGGCCGAGCAGAACCCGGACGGGACATGGACTGCGGTCGGTCCGAAGGAGTCGCTCGACATCATATCGGAAATCTCCCTCGAACATCGGGAGATGGTCACCACGATCTTTCAGCACAGCTATCCCCATGCGGACACCATTGCCCAGAACCTCAATTGGGCGCTGCGTCCGATGGAGGTGTTCAAGCAGGCAGAAGGGTTCGGCAGCGACCTCCGGTTCACCTTGTCAGAGTTCAACATCGGTGCCAGCAGCGCCATCGGGATAGATCAGGGCGCAGCCTGGATCGACGCCTTTTCCCGGGCCGTGGATCTTGGCGTCGATGCCATCGACCATTGGGGCATCGCCTATGACTGGTTGTCGAACAAGTTCTACGACACGAGGTTCCTGGCCGCCGAAAGCGATGGCGGCAAGATCGTCACCATCGCCACGCCGATGGGCCAGATCTATGACATCGCGCAAAGCCATCTGGTGGGTAAGTCGACCATGACGGATGCCGCGGCTCTGGAGGCCATCCAGGCAACGGACGGCATCGGGGTGACAGGGTTCGCAGATGACAGCCAGCAGATCATCTTTCTGCACAATGCCACCGATCAGTCCGGCATGATAGATCTGGCAGGCATTCCGGAGGGGATGCATGTCTCGCTGCGCTATCTGACACCTGCCAATTCCCCCCACTCATCCTGGTACGATGAATCCCTGCGGGAAGTCGCCCGACCGGGCGACATCGCGGATGCGCGCGGGGACATGAAGGTCATTTCGGGACCTGGAGTTCAGAACCAGAACACGCTTCAACCTGGCGAGATGCTGGTCGTGATCATCTCGGATCCGGCGCGAGACCTCGTCATCGAAGGCGCCCATAACGTGACGGACCCCCACACTGGCATGGTGGACGACCTGATCGTCGGGGCGGACGGGAATGACATCCTGCGCGGGCATGTCGGCAACGACACGATCGAAGGCGGCGGCGGTCGCAACGTCATCTCAGGGGGAAAGGGCGACGACCGGCTTGTTGCCTCGGACGGGGGTGACGTCATCTTTGCGGACGGCGGTAGCGACACCGTCATCGGCGGGGACGGAGACGACCTGATCTTTTCCGGAGCCGCGGATGGTGAGGAGGCAGGCGGCGTCCTCTCGGGCGGCGATGGGCGCGACCTGTTCCTGATCGGGGCCGGCAGCAACGCGTCGATTCGGGATCTGTCGGATCAGGACCATCTTGGCTTTGCCGGTGCCTTTGCCGACGTGGCGGCTCTTCGGAACGCAAGTCATGTCGATGGGAACGACCTGGTCATCGAGATGCCGGACGGCCGCCAGATCGTGCTGTCCGGTGCGGCCGACCGAATCGACAGCCTGCACGAGCAGGTGCTGGACTTCATGGAGCCCCAGCAAATCCTGAAAATCACCGACGGCTATCTTGCAGACCTGTCATTGGCGCAGCTCGTGGAGCTTTTTGAGCAAAAGGAGGCCAGTTTCCAGCAGGCGTCAGGAATGGAGGATCAGCTCTACTTCGACACTCTTGAAACCACCTTGGCGCGCCTCGAACTTGATCGGGGCTTGCAGAATGACACCGAAGGTGACGAGGGCAGGCCAGATATCCCCGATGAAGACGAAGAGGATGCCTTGGCTGGTGACGAAGATCCCGATGAAGACCTTCCGCCCGACCCTTATGACGGCGATGATCATTCAAACGTATCCGGAGGATCGTGCTTTGTGGCAACCGCTGCCTATGGCGATGCGCAGCATCCCGATGTGGTGGCGCTGCGGACCTTTCGCGACGCGCATCTTGTGCGGTACCGGTCCGGGCGGGCCTTTATCCGCCTTTACTGGATCGTCGGGCCAAGGCTCGCCTCGGTCACCTATCCCGACCAGATCCATGCGCGCTTGGCGCGCCTTCTCCTGTCTCGGATCGTCCGCGTCCTGATGCACCTGAAACTGGTCGCGCGTGACTGATGGCAGGAGGCGCATTGGCCCTTCTTGAAGGCTTCTGCTGCTCAATCGGTGGCGAGGCGCGGCCTCTAGCTGCGCCAGGACCGCCATAGGATCGACAGGGTGTCGGCCAGATCACCAAGGCGCGCCAGCAAGGGTTCCGGTTCAAGGGGGGCGCTGTCTGCGCTGGCATCAAGCCGATCCAGCATGCGCGTCAGGCGGTGCTGGTGGATCCCGGACCATTTTTGCACCGGATCCGCGATCAGGCCGGCAAAGGTCGTGATCAGCGATCCCGCCACCGCCAGTGCCGCACCGGTGGCAATGACAGAGACCGGTGACAGTTCGACCGGGAACGCCCAGTACCACGCGCGGCCGAGGGTCTCTCCGAAGGTAAAGTCGCGGACCGCTGTGGCATGGGCGCGCATCTGGGCCAGCGGCGCCGTCAGGGAGATCATTCCCGGGGTCGGCCGGTGAAACACCACAAAGCCTGTTGCCAGAACGATCAGCGAGGTGGTGATCTCGGCAACTGCATTCCGGGTTTCGGCATGGCTGCGGATGGCACAATGGATGCGATCGGAAGGCGCATCGGGACCCAGCCCATGCGCCTGCAGATCGGCGATCAGCGCAGACAGGTCAGCCTCGATCTGCACCGATACATCCGACCGCAGAAAGACGCGTCTGTCACGCAGCCAACTTCCCGCCTGCCTTGCGCCTGCCTTGGTCAACAACCAGGCTGTCAGTTGTGACAGCAGCGCGATGGGGGCCAGCATCACGTTCAGCGGCGCACGCAGAAGATCCAAGCCCAGCGCATGGCGATGCAGGGCCAAGGTTCCCCTCAGGCCATAGCGCCTGGACACAAAGCGGCGCAGAATCCCGTCCCTTCGGGTCTTGGGTGAGCGAAGCAAGGCGGGCTGCATCTGGACTCCCATGGTGACAAGCGCAGTCTATGGCAGTGCCTGTCGCCGCGCCAGCATTCCTCTGTTCCAAGGCAGGTGTCAGAGAAATTTGGACATGATGGGCGAAATCCGCTGAGATACATGCTCCTGCTGACAGGACAATGTTCAGCGGCAGACGCGGGTAGCTGCCTTTGCACGCTTCTTCGCCCCATTCAACGGCAGACCATCGTGGGCCAAACAGGAATTCGTCAAGTTTGGGACATGGGCGCTGCAGAATGTCTTGCAAGGATGAGAGCAGCGCATTGCCGAAAGTGTTTTTGGACATTGAATGCGCATCCCTCAGCAAGGAGCGAGATCAGGAATGCCAGAGAGGCAAATCATCCGTGCCCAAGTGTTTCGAGTTCCTAGGCGAGAGCAAGGGCGAGATCGTGCCAAAGCTCCTGCTCTCCCGGATGAACTGGACGCCAAGGCCCTTTCGCAGCGCGCTCTGGAGCCAGAGGTAACACCGCCACGAAACAAGGAAAGGATCATCAGCTTCGGGGATTTGAACCAAGGAACCGAAGTCCATCCGTGCCTGCATGGCGCAAGCGAAGCGGGCGAGGCCTCTTCAAAAGGTGGCAGGAGCGCAGCACTTTCCATGCAAAGAACTGGGCCAAGGGTGCGGCGGCTTTTTCCCGGCTGGCGAAGCGTGGTCCGACCCATGGAACAGGCCTCATGGAAGTCTGCTGCCGGCAAGGCTGCAAGAGCGTCCGGGCGATGACGATTGGCTTGGGCTTCGGGCCATGGTTTTTCGAAAGCTCTTGCGTAAGGTGATTCTGACGGAGGCGCTCCCGGTTCCGGGCAGCCAGAGATGATCGGACAGCCAACTTGCAGCTGATTCGAAAGGCGACAGTTTTCGGAAATTTTCTGGAACACATGTACAATCACAAAAATCGCGTGTGTTGAGCCTGCTGGCAAGTTTCTTCTAAGAGCGCGTTTCAAAACCATGTGCTCAGGGCACGAAGGCAGATGATGGCGCATGCCAGAGTAGT
>NZ_JBKGUN010000094.1:0-17396 GCF_046462195.1 Paracoccus sp. (in: a-proteobacteria)
AAGGAAGTCGGCCTGCAGGTCCCGCTGGTCGTGCGCCTGGAAGGCACGAATGTCGAACTGGGCAAGGAGATCATTGCCAACAGCGGCCTGAACGTGATCGCCGCCGACGACCTGTCGGACGCCGCGCAGAAGATCGTGAAGGCCGTCAAGGGCTGAACCATCCGGGCGCGTCCGCGCGCCCTCCTCTGGAACATCGCGGCGCATTGGCGCCGCTTACGCAAGGAGGCCATGATGGCCGTTCTCGTCGACAAGAATACCAAAGTTATCTGCCAAGGGATCACCGGGTCCCAAGGCACTTTCCACACCGAACAGGCAATCGCCTACGGCACTAAGATGGTCGGCGGCGTAACCCCCGGCAAGGGCGGGTCCGAGCACCTTGGCCTGCCGGTCTACAACTCGGTTCACGAAGCCGTGGCCAAGACCGGCGCGACTGCATCCGCGATCTATGTCCCGCCTCCGTTTGCCGCGGATTCGATCCTGGAAGCCATCGACGCGCAGGTTCCGCTGATCGTCTGCATCACCGAGGGCATTCCCGTTCTGGACATGATGCGCGTCAAGCGCGCCCTGCAGGGCAGCCAGTCGCGCCTGATCGGGCCGAACTGCCCCGGCATCATGACGCCCGACGAATGCAAGATCGGCATCATGCCGGGCAGCATCTTCCGTCGCGGCTCGGTGGGCGTCGTTTCCCGCTCGGGCACGCTGACCTATGAGGCCGTGAAGCAGACTTCGGATGTTGGCCTGGGCCAGTCCAGCGCGGTCGGCATCGGCGGCGACCCGATCAAGGGCATGGAGCATATCGACGTGCTGCAGATGTTCCTGGACGATCCTGAAACCGAGTCGATCATCATGATCGGCGAGATAGGCGGTTCGGCCGAGGAAGAGGCCGCCGAGTTCCTGGCCCAGCAGAAGGCCAAGGGCAACTGGAAGCCGACTGCCGGTTTCATCGCGGGCCGCACCGCCCCTCCGGGCCGTCGCATGGGCCATGCCGGCGCCATCGTGTCCGGCGGCAAGGGCGATGCCGAAAGCAAGATCGAGGCCATGAAGCGTGCGGGCATCGTTGTTGCCGACAGCCCGGCGGGCCTTGGTGAAGCCGTTTTGAAGGCGATCAAGGGCTGATGATTTGACAGCCCGCCCCTCCGACTTATGTATGGGGGGCGGGTTGGCACGAAGGGAAGGGCCGTGACATTGCAGGGACCATGCGGCGCCAGGCCGCAGCAGACCGCCGTCCAGCGCCGCCTTGCGGGTCCGCTGTCCGTGCTGGCCATGCTGACGCTGGGGGCATGCGGAGGTCGGATGACGACCGACATCCTGCCCGGCGGCATTCCTGCCCGGACCGACCTTCATCAGGCCAGTACCTTGCCGCCCGCCTCGGTGCGGACGGTATCCCGGCGGGACTTCGGCTGGCGGGTCATCTATCATCCTGCCGCCGCCCCGCCCAATGCCGAAAGCCGTGCAGCCGTTGCGCTGTGCGGTTTGGAACGACGGGCCCCGCTGCGGATCCAGCAGCAGCCCAGACTTGACCCTTCTGCCGATCCCGGCGCCCGCATCTTCGACATCTACTGCGCCTGACCTTCATTTCTCATCCTTGCCCTGAACGGGGACCAGCCATGACCGACCAGCCAAAGAACACCGATTTCCACGACTCCTCGTTCCTGCAGGGCCACAACGCGGCCTATGTGGAACAGCTTTACGGCCAATGGGCCAAGGATCCGGCTGCGGTCGATCAGGCCTGGGACGCGTTCTTCCGCGAACTGGGAGACGACAATGCCGATGCGGTGCGCGAGGCCGAGGGCGCTAGCTGGAAGCGGCCCGACTGGCCGCCGGTGCCGCAGGATGACATGACGGCCGCCCTCACCGGCGAATGGCCGATGTCGGGCAAGGCCAATGCCGATGCGGCCATGAAGAAGATCGCGGCCAAGGCCGAGGAAAAGGGCGTCGCGCTGTCCACCGAGCAGATGCGCCAGGCCGTGCTGGACAGCATCCGCGCGCTGATGCTTATCCGCGCTTTCCGCATCCGCGGCCACCTGCACGCCAACCTGGACCCGCTGGGCCTGCGCGACGTGCCCGACCATGGCGAGCTGAACCCGGCCACCTATGGCTTCGGCCCCGGCGACATGGACCGTCCGATCTTCATCGACAACGTGCTGGGCCTGGAAGTGGCGTCGATCCGCCAGATCACCGATCTGATGCGGCGCACCTATTGCGGCACATTCGCGCTGCAGTACATGCACATCTCGAACCCCGAGGAAGCCGCCTGGCTGAAGGAGCGGATCGAGGGATACGGCAAGGAAATCGCCTTTACCCGTGAAGGCCGCCGCGCCATCCTGAACAAGCTGGTCGAGGCCGAGGGCTTCGAAAAGTTCCTCCATGTGAAATACATGGGCACCAAACGCTTTGGCCTTGACGGCGGTGAAGCGCTGATCCCCGCCATGGAGCAGATCATCAAGCGCGGCGGTGCGCTTGGCGTGAAGGAAATCGTGTTCGGCATGCCCCACCGCGGCCGCCTGTCGGTGCTGGCCAACGTGCTGTCCAAACCCTACCGCGCGATCTTCCACGAATTCCAGGGCGGCAGCTTCAAGCCCGAGGACGTGGATGGATCGGGCGACGTGAAATACCACCTGGGTGCCAGCTCGGACCGTGAGTTCGACGGCAACACCGTGCACCTGTCGCTGACCGCGAACCCGAGCCATCTGGAGGCGGTGAACCCGGTCGTGCTGGGCAAGGCGCGCGCGAAAAGCGACCAGTTGGGCGACCGGACCGCGCGGACCTCGGTCCTGCCGATCCTGCTGCATGGCGATGCGGCCTTCGCGGGCCAGGGCGTCGTGGCGGAATGCCTGCAGTTGTCGGGCATCCGCGGCCATCGCACGGGCGGCACGATCCATATCGTGGTGAACAACCAGATCGGCTTCACCACCGCGCCGCATTTCAGCCGCACCTCGCCCTATCCGACCGATATCGCGCTGATGGTCGAGGCGCCGATCTTTCATGTGAACGGTGACGACCCCGAAGCCGTGGTCCATGCGGCAAAGGTTGCCACCGAATTCCGGATGAAGTTCAAGAAGGATGTCGTCATCGACATCATCTGCTATCGCCGCTTCGGTCACAACGAAGGCGACGAGCCGATGTTCACGAACCCGGCGATGTACACCAAGATCAAGGCGCAGAAGACCACGCTGCAGCTGTACACCGATCGCCTGATCGCCGACGGCCTGATCCCCGAGGGCGAGATCGAGGACATGAAGACGGCCTTCCAGGCGCATCTGAACGAAGAGTTCGAGATCGGCAAGAACTACAAGCCGAACAAGGCCGACTGGCTGGACGGCAAGTGGTCGGGCATGAACCGCGAGGGCACAGACTATGTCGCGGGCGAGACCGGGATTGCCCCCGAGGTGATGACCCAGGTCGGTCGCGCGCTGACGGATGCGCCCGACGGGCTGAGCCTGCACAAGACGGTGGGCCGCCTTCTGGAAGCCAAGAAGCAGATGTTCGAAACCGGCGCGGGCTTTGACTGGGCCACCGCCGAGGCTCTGGCCTTCGGTTCATTGGTGAGCGAGGGGCACGGCGTCCGCCTGTCCGGTCAGGACAGCACGCGCGGCACCTTCAGCCAGCGTCATTCCGCCTTTATCGACCAGAAGTCCGAAGACCGTTATTACCCGCTGAACAACATCACCAAGGATCAGGCCCGCTACGAGGTCATCGACTCGATGCTGTCGGAATACGCGGTGCTGGGCTTCGAATACGGCTATTCGCTGGCGGAACCGAACACGCTGACCCTGTGGGAGGCGCATTTCGGCGACTTTGCCAACGGCGCGCAGATCATGTTCGACCAGTTCATCTCGTCCGGCGAGAAGAAATGGCTGCGCATGTCGGGCCTGGTGATGCTGCTGCCGCACGGCTTCGAGGGTCAGGGACCGGAACATTCGTCCGCGCGACTGGAGCGGTTCCTGCAAGGCTGCGCCGAAGACAACTGGATCGTGGCCAATTGCACCACGCCTGCGAACTATTTCCACATCCTGCGTCGGCAGATCCACCGCGGCTTCCGCAAGCCGCTGGTGCTGATGACCCCGAAATCGCTGCTGCGCCATCCGCTGGCCGTCAGCAAGGCCGAGGAATTCCAGACCGGCAGCACATTCCACCGCGTGCTGTGGGACGATGCACAGCGCGGCACCTCGCCCACCCAGCTTGCGGCCGATGACCAGATCAAGCGCGTCGTCATCTGTTCGGGAAAGGTTTACTATGACCTGCTGAAGGCACGGGACGAGGCGGGGATCACCGACGTCTACCTGCTGCGGCTGGAACAGTTCTATCCCTTCCCCGCCCAGGCGATGGTCAAGGAACTGGGCCGCTTCAAGCAGGCCGAGGTGGTGTGGTGCCAGGAAGAGCCCAAGAACCAGGGCGGCTGGACCTTTGTCGAGCCTTATCTGGAATGGGTTCTGGAGCGCCTTGGATCCCGGCATGCGCGCGCCCGCTACACCGGACGCAATGCTGCCGCCTCGGTCGCCACGGGCCTCGCCTCGCGCCACAAGGCCGAACAAGAGGCGCTGGTCGCCGAAGCCCTGAACATCGAAGGATGATCCGATGACCACCGAAGTCCGCGTGCCCGCCCTGGGCGAATCCGTCACCGAGGCCACGATCGCCACCTGGTTCAAGAAGCCCGGCGATCGGGTCGAGGTCGACGAAATGCTGTGCGAGCTGGAAACCGACAAGGTCACGGTCGAGGTGCCCAGCCCTTCGGCCGGGATCCTGGCCGAAATCGTTGCGGCCGAGGGCGAGACGGTGGGGCCTGACGCCCTGCTGGCGCAGATCGACGAAGCGGGCGCCGCATCGGGCGCCCCCAAGACCGACGCAAAGAAGGCCCCTGCGAAGGCCGAAGACAAACCTGAGGAACAACAGACGATGAGCGGCAATTCCGTGGACGTGATGGTCCCCGCCCTGGGCGAAAGCGTGACCGAGGCGACTGTCGCCACCTGGTTCAAGAAGCCCGGCGACAGCGTCGAGGTTGACGAGATGCTGTGCGAACTGGAGACCGACAAGGTCTCGGTCGAGGTACCCGCACCCGCCGCCGGCGTCCTGGCCGAGATCCTGGCCGAGGAAGGCGCGACGGTGGATGCCAAGGCGCGCCTGGCGATCATTACGGAAGGTGCCGGCGGTGCCAAGCCCGCGCCGCGTGCCGCCCAGGAAACCGTGCTGGAGAATGCCGGTCCCGAGGAACCCACCCTGCGCCGCGATGTTGAGGACGCACCCTCGGCCAAGAAGGCCATGGCAGAAAAAGGCGTGAGCCGCGATCAGGTCCAGGGTTCCGGCCGCGACGGCCGCGTGATGAAGGAGGACGTGGCCAAGGCGTCGGCGGCACCCAAGGCCCCGGCACCTGCACCGCGCGCGCCTTCGCCCGCCACGGATGCTGGTCGCGAGGAGCGGGTCAAGATGACCCGCCTGCGCCAGACCATCGCACGCCGCTTGAAGGACGCGCAGAACACCGCCGCGATGCTGACCACCTATAACGAGGCCGACATGTCCGGCGTCATGGGGCTGCGCAACGAGTACAAGGATGCCTTCGAGAAGAAGCACAAGGTCAAGCTGGGCTTCATGTCCTTCTTCGTGAAGGCCTGCTGCCACGCGCTGAAGGAAGTCCCCGAGGTCAATGCCGAGATCGACGGCACCGACGTCGTCTACAAGAACTTCGTCCACATGGGCGTGGCCGTCGGCACGCCTTCGGGCCTGGTGGTTCCGGTCGTGCGCGATGCCGACCAGAAGAGCTTTGCCGCGATCGAGAAAGAGATCGGCGAACTGGGCGCCAAGGGCCGCGACGGCAAGCTGTCCATGGCCGACATGCAGGGCGGCACCTTCACCATCTCGAACGGTGGGGTGTATGGCTCGCTGATGTCCTCGCCGATCCTGAACCCTCCGCAGTCGGGCATTCTGGGTATGCACAAGATCCAGGAGCGTCCGGTTGTCGTGGGCGGACAGATCGTCATCCGTCCGATGATGTATCTGGCGCTGTCCTATGACCACCGGATCGTCGACGGCAAGGGCGCCGTGACCTTCCTGGTCCGCGTCAAGGAAGCCTTGGAAGATCCGCGCCGTCTGCTGATGGATCTGTGATCGCAGGCATGGCGCCCGCTTCGGCGGGCGCCATGCACCCGGGATCCGCAAGGCCGCTTCGCGGGTTCCGCACCAGACCGGGAGCTTGTGCCGCGCGAGGGGCGACAGGCTGATCCCGCTGACATGGAGCATCCGATGCAGTTGATCATCCGCTATGCCACCACCGACCAGACGCGCTTTCGTACGGCATTCAACGCCGATTCCGAGGATCGGGGCCGCAATGGCCTTTCGCTTCTGCAATTGTGGCGCGAAGGGAATGGCGATGCCTGGGCACTGTTCCAGGTGAACGATGCCAAGGCGGCGCGTGCCTATCTGGACGGCGCGGCCAAGGTGTTCGAAACGCAGGCGGGCGTCACCGCAACCGAGGCCCATTTCTTGGAAACGGCATGAGCATGACGCCGGAACTGACGGTCCTGGCGCTGGCGGGGTTGCTGCAAGGCATGCAATTTGCCCTGTTTTCCGTACTGGCCAATCTTCAGGTCGGACCTAAGGTCGCCATGGGGCCACGCGATCACGCGCCCCCGCTGAAAGGTCTGGCGGGGCGGGCACAGCGGGCGATGAACAACCATTTCGAAGGCTTGATCCTGTTCACGATTGCGGTCGTTCTGGTGGTGCTGGGGGGCCAGGGCAACGGCTTCACGGCGACCTGTGCCTGGGTTTATCTGTTGGCCCGCGTCCTTTATGTGCCTGCCTATCTTCTGGGATGGGTGCCGTGGCGCTCGGTCATCTGGGCGGTGGGTTTTGCGGCAACGATATCAATGATCCTGGCAAGCCTGTTCTGAGGGGCCTTGATCCAACTCTCCTGCGGGTGTCCGGTGGCGCAAGGCGACAAACGACCCGAGACGAAAGAAGGGACGAAACATGTATGATCTGATCGTGATCGGCGCCGGACCCGGCGGCTATGTCTGCGCCATCCGCGCCGCACAGCTGGGCCTGAAGGTGGCCTGCGTCGAGGCGCGCGACACGCTTGGCGGCACTTGCCTGAACGTGGGCTGCATTCCCTCCAAGGCCCTGTTGCACGCGACCCACCTGTTGCATGAAACGCATGAGAACTTCGAGAAGATGGGCCTGATGGGCGCCCATGTCCAGATCGACTGGGCCCGCATGCAGGGCTACAAGGCCGAAACGGTTTCGGGCAACACCAAGGGCATCGAGTTCCTGTTCAAGAAGAACAAGATCGACTGGATCAAGGGCTGGGCGACGATCGAGGCGCGTGGCCGCGTCAAGGTGGGCGACACCGTTCACGAGACAAGGAACATCGTCATCGCCACCGGCTCCGTTTCGCAGCACCTGAAGGGGGTCGAGGTCGACAATGACGGCGGCATCATCGTCGACTCGACGGGCGCGCTGGCGCTGCCGAAGATTCCGAAATCCATGGTCGTGATCGGGGCGGGCGTGATTGGTTTGGAACTGGGCTCAGTCTACACGCGCCTTGGCGCGGATGTGACGGTTGTCGAATACCTGGATGTCATCACGCCTGGACTGGACGGCGAGATCCAGAAGCAGTTCCACAAGATACTGGCAAAGCAGGGCCTGAAGTTCGTTCTGGGCGCCGCGGTCAAAGGCGCCGAAGTGGCGAACGGTGGGGCCCGTGTGACCTATGCCCTGAAAAAGGACAACAGCGAGCAGGTCATCGAGGCCGACGCCGTGCTGGTCGCCACTGGCCGCCGCCCGCATGTCGAGGGGATGGGCCTCGAGGCTGTTGGCGTCAAGCTGACTGACCGTGGGTATGTCCAGATCAACGATCACTGGTCCACCAGCGTCGAGGGCATCTATGCCATCGGCGATGCGGTCCCCGGCCCCATGCTGGCCCACAAGGCCGAAGACGAGGGCATGGCCGTGGCCGATGTGATTGCCGGCAAGCATGGCCACGTCAATTACGGGGTCATTCCGGGCGTGATCTATACCACTCCCGAAGTTGCCAGCGTCGGCCTGACCGAGGAACTGGCCAAGGAAGGCGGCCGCAAGATCAAGGTCGGCAAGTTCCCCTTTATGGGCAATGCCCGTGCCAAGGCGCAGTTCCAGGGCGAGGGCTTCGTCAAGCTGATTGCCGACGCAGAGACCGACCGCATTCTGGGTTGTCACATCATCGGCCCGTCGGCAGGCGACCTGATCCACGAGGTGTGCGTGGCGATGGAGTTCGGTGCCTCGGCCGAGGATCTAGCCCTGACCTGCCATGCGCATCCGACCGTGTCGGAAGCCGTGCGCGAAGCCGCGCTGGCCTGTGGCGCAGGCGCCATTCATGCGTGAGGCCCCATGGGCCTGGGCAAGGGGGGCGCTGCTCCCCTTGCCCGAAATGAACGATCACGTCCCGCAAAGGATGGGGCGTCGGGTTGTTCTGCTGTCCGCCTTGGCGCTTGCTGCCTGTGGCGGAAGACGGGACATGTCGATGCCGGGGGGAATAGGTAAGAATGGCCTTTACCCGAACGAGACGCCCTACCTGCGTCAGCGCATCAATTTCTGGGCGCGTCATCATCAGGTTCCGCCGGCCATTGTCCATCGGGTGATCCTCCGCGAGTCCCGGCACCAGCCCCGCCTTCGGAACGGTACCTATTATGGCCTGATGCAGATTGCGCCGCAAACGGCGCGCACGATGGGGTACCGCGGCCCGGATGAAGGCCTGCTGGATGCGGACACAAACCTTCGCTATGGCGTCCGGTATCTCCGTGGGGCCTGGATGGTGGCCGACGGAGACCCTGACCGCACGATCATGTGGTATTCGCGTGGCTATTATTACGAGGCAAAGCGCAAGGGCCTGCTGAAGAAGACAGGATTGCGTGGCTGAAGCCGGTCGAGAAAGGCCGAAGCGATACCGGCATCGGGGGCATCGGCCAAGTCCCTGAACGACCAAAATGATCCGCCGTCTTGTTGCGTGGATTCGGAAGGCCGCTCTGCCATCTGATGGCTTCAAGCCTTGGCCCCTGCGTGACAGGCTCATAAACGACTGATGAACCGGCAAAGGGCACTTTGGCAGAAGCAGGACCATGATTCTTTGAGGATCTGGCCGCCCGCATCCTGTCCGGGCCGTCAGCTCCCGGAGCCGACATTCCTGCCGTGATGTCTTTCAGCGATGGGGGTCAGCCGCCCGCGATGATCCGCACATAGTTCCGTGTTTCGCGATAAGGGGGGATGCCATTGTATTTCTGGACGGCTCCCGGCCCCGCATTATAGGCCGCCAGTGCCAGCGTCCAGTTTCCGAATTGGTTGTACATCATCCGCAGGTAGCGCGCGCCCCCGTTCAGGTTCTGCACCGGGTCCTGCGGGTTCACGCCCAGCTTGGCTGCCGTTCCGGGCATCAGCTGCGCCAGTCCCATCGCCCCCTTGTGCGAGCGGGCGTTCGGGTTCCAGCCCGATTCCTGCTGAACGAGGCGCAGGAACAGATCTTCGGGGATGCCATAGCGCTGTGCGGCCTGACGGGCGTGGGGAAGATATTCGCTGCGACGTCCCGTATAACGCGGGATGTTCGGCGCGGGATCCAGTGCAACCGCCTGCTCGCGCCCGCCGGGCTGCAACCGCGCCGACTGCTGATACTGGGTGGACAGTCGCGAATCCATCAATCTGGTCTGCCGGGCAAACTGTTCGGCCCGCGACTTCGAGGAACTGCCGCTGAGGCGAAGCCCTTCGGCCTGGACCGGCACCACCATCGCGCCCATCATCGCCACGCAAAGTGCCGCTTTCAAAGAGTGGCTGAACCGCATTCTTCGTTCCCCCGTCCGTGTCAGCTTCGGCTGCTGCCTGTTTTGCAGTCGACTATACATGAAACGACCTCTGCCGCCAGCGTGCCGGAACGGCAGTACTTGGCACACCCCCGGCTTGGGCGGATTGTTGCCCTGCAGGATCGACTTGCACCCGCGGGAATGCCTGCGCTAGACCGACAGCAACGAGACATCATACCCAAGGAATTCCGTCATGGCAGGCAGCGTCAACAAGGTCATCCTGATCGGCAATCTGGGCCGCGATCCGGAAATCCGCAGCTTCCAGAACGGCGGCAAGGTCGCCAGCCTGCGCATCGCGACTTCGGAAACCTGGAAGGACCGAAACACCGGCGAACGTCGTGAAAAGACCGAATGGCACACGGTCTCGATCATGTCCGAAGGTCTGGTCGGCGTGGTCGAGCGGTTCCTGAAAAAGGGCAGCAAGGTTTATATCGAAGGTCAGCTGGAAACGCGCAAATGGCAGGATCAGTCCGGCCAGGACCGGTATTCCACCGAGGTGGTGCTGCGCGGCCTGAACGGCACGCTGCAGATGCTGGACGGCCGTGGCGAGGGCGGCGGCGGCATGGGCGGCGGCGGCCGCGATCCGGGCGGCTATGACGATTACAACCAGGGCGCACCGCGTGGCGGCGCGTCGGGCGGTGCCGGCTCGGGTGGCGGACGCGCGGATTACGACGACGAGATCCCGTTCTGATCATCGGCAGCCACTGACCCGCGCCTGCAAGGGCGCCGGCGACAGCCAGCCTCCGGACCCCTTCGATGGGGTCCGGAGGCTTTTCTGAATAACGGTCTTTCTGATGCCCTCAGCGGGCGTTCTGCAAGACGGCAGCCAATGCTTCGCGCTGAACGGCGTCGCTCACAAAGGCATCGCCAATGCCGTGCGCCAGGACAAAGCGCAGCTGACCATTGACGACCTTCTTGTCCTGTCCCATCAGCGCGATCAGCGTGTCGTCATCGGGCAATGCGCCCGGAATGTCCGCCAGCCGGGCCGGCATCCCCATCTGGCGCAGGTGTTCCAGCACCCGGCTTGGCGCTTCTTGCGAACACAGTCCCATCCGCGCCGACAGGTCAAAGGCCAGAGCACAGCCGATGGCCACCCCTTCGCCATGCAACAGGCGGTCGGAGTAACACGTTGCCGCCTCCAGCGCATGGCCAAAGGTGTGACCCAGGTTCAGCAGGGCGCGTTCCCCTTGCTCGGTCTCGTCCCGCGTGACGATGCCGGCCTTCATCGCGACCGAATGCGCTACGGCATGTTTGCGCGCGCCCATGTCATCGCGAAGACGTGGCCCGTTCTCTTCCAGCCAATCAAAGAAACTGGCGTCACCCAACAGGCCGTACTTGGCCACCTCGCCATAACCCGCGCGAAAATCACGCGGGCTCAGCGTGTCCAGCACCGCGATGTCGGCCAGCACCAGCGAGGGCTGATGGAACGAACCGATCAGGTTCTTGCCCTGCGCGCTGTTGATCCCGGTCTTGCCGCCGACGCTGCTGTCGACCTGCGCCAGCAGCGTCGTCGGCAGCTGGACGAACCGCACGCCCCGCCGCAGGATCGCCGCGGCAAAGCCCCCAAGATCGCCGATCACGCCACCGCCCAGCGCCACGACGATGTCGCGCCGCTCGATCTTCTGCTCCAGCAGCCATTCGACGCAGGTCTGAAGATGCGGCCAGCTTTTCGTACCCTCGCCTGAAGGCAGGACCAGCGCCTCGCTGGCGATGCCCTCGGCGCTCAGGGCTGCCTGGAGCGGCACCAGATGCAGTCCCGCAACGGTTGCATCGGTCACGATGACCACGCGCGATCGCACCAGCAGCGGCGCGATTTCGCGTCCCGCATGTGCGATCAATCCGGCCCCGATCCGGACATCATAGGCGCGGTCGCCCAGGGGAACGTGGACTGTGACGGGATCGGTCATGGCAACTCCTTGATCAGGTCGGGGGCGGCCGCCTTCAGCGCCGCGATCAGGCGACCGGCCGAGATTTCGACGCTGTCGCCTGCCTGCGACAGGAATTCCAGGTCGGCCAGCGAATAAACGGGGCTGCGTTCGGCCAGCAGGCGCAGAAGCGTTCCCTTGGGATCGGCCGTCTGCAGCAGCGGGCGCGTGGGCCGCTGGCGCACCCGGTTCCACAAGGTCTCGGGGGCGCAGTTCAGCCAGACCGACATTCCCGAGGCCTCGATGGCCCGGCGGTTCCGTTCCTGCATCCAAGCGCCACCGCCGGTCGAGATGATGCCCGGTGGTCCGGCCAGCAGGCGCCCCAGAACCTGCGCCTCGCGGTCCCGAAAGAACGCTTCGCCGTCGCGGGCAAAGATTTCCGAGATGGTCATGGCGGCGGCGGCTTCGATCTCGGCATCGGAATCGGTAAAAGGCACCCGCAGCCGCCGGGCCAGTTCCGTCCCGATGGCCGTCTTGCCCGCACCCATCATTCCGATCAGCACGATATGGCGCTTCAGCCGCTTCATCATCCCTGCTCCCGTCAATCGGGTGACTGAATGACGTGATCTTTTGGAAATTGCCATCTATATTCCGGTCGAGCCGGCCCAAGACCGGCCAAGGACACGAAAAATATCCGGGCGAGCAAAGGCGGAATTCGATGCGGAAGATCAAGCTATTGGTGGTACTGATCCTGATCGGGCTGATTGGCCTGGCCGGATACGCTTATTTCGGCGACATGACCCCCACCCGCACCGAGGTGCGCAGCCCGCTGGAACTGGGCGCCCCTGCCACGTCGAACCCAACGGCCGAGCCTGACAGTGAGTGATCCCTTCGCCCCGACCCTCAGCCGCCGCAGGTCGGTCGGGCTGGCCGCGATGCTGGCGGTGCTGCCCATGGCAACCGCCGCGCAGCAGCCGCTGTCGGCCAGCGACTGGCTGTCGGGCAGCGTGCGCGGACCGCAACGCGAAAGCTCGGCCTGGCGGCCGGGCGACGCGCCCCCCCGTCGTCCGGGAACGCATGCCCCCCAGCCCGTGGCGGAAAGCGCCGAGGTCGGGCGGGTGCAGGTCACGCGCCTGGACCGCGGTGATCCCGACCACACCGGCACCCAGAGCCCCCGCCGTGCCGGCCTGCCCCATGACCTTTGGGCGGGAAGCGATTCCCAGACACTGGCGCAGATGATCCTGACCACGCCTGCCCGGCTGCAATCCATGCAGGCACTGATGCGCCGGATCCTGACGGCCCAGCTGGCGCCCCCGCGGGCAGAGGGTGGCGGCGTTCAGCAGGGGCAGCTGTTCCTGGCGCGCGCTGACCGCCTGCTGGACATGGGCGCGCTGGAAGAAGCGCAGGCTCTTCTGGTCGCCGCAGGTCCCGGAGAGCCCGAGATCTTTCGCCGCATGTTCGACATTGCCCTGCTGGAAGGCGACGAGGGACGGGCCTGCGCCATCATGAACGGCACGCCCGGCATTGCCCCCAGCTTTGCCGCCCGCATCTTTTGCTTGGCGCAGACCGGGGACTGGGCCGCCGCCGCTGTCAGCCTGCATGGGGCCGAGGCCCTTGGGTTGATCGACGAACGGCAGGCCCTGCTGTTGACGCATTTTCTGGACGATGCGTTTGTCGATTCGGCCCAGTTGCTGAACCCCGCCGAGCGGATGACGCCGCTCGAGTTCCGCATCCACGAGGCGATCGGGCAGCCCCTGCCGACCACCCCCCTGCCCGTGGCCTTTGCGCAATCCGATCTGCGCCTGAACAGCGGGTTCAAGGCGCGCCTCGAAGCGGCCGAGCGGCTGGCCCGCACGGGCGCGCTGCCCCTCGACATGTTGCGCCAGATCTATGGCGAACAGCGTCCCGCCGCCTCGGGCGGAGTGTGGGAACGCGCGGCCGTGATGCGCACACTCGAGGCGGCCTTGGCCAACGAGGACACGGCGCAGGCCCTGCCCCGCGCCTTTGACGAGTTTCGGACGGCGGGAATGGCGGATCTGCTGGCCGGCATGATCGCGGCGGACCTGCCCGACAGCACCGATGCCCGCACGGCCGAGATCACCAACCTGCTGCAGGCCTGGGCAGGGGTTCCCGGGGCGGCCCTGCCCGAACCCGCCACCGAGATGGAGGCCCCCGTGCCGGACACACCCGACACCCGCCATGGAGAAGCGCTGCTGACGGCGATGACGGACATCGACGCCGCGCTCGAAGGGGATCTGGCACGCGCCGGACGCGGCATTGCGATGCTGCGCGCTTTGGGATTGACGGAAGATGCCGCACGGGCCGAAACGCAGATCACGCTGCTGCCCCAAATGATCGGGGAGCAGTGATGGGCGATCATCAGGCGATCTCGGCCTTTCTGGATGCACAAGCCGCCGAGGCCGGAGCCGCGCGCAACACGCTGCTGGCCTATGGACGCGATCTGCGTGACCTGTCGGACTGGCTGTCACGGCGCGGACAGCAACTGGCCGCCCTGAGCCGTGACCAGGTCGAGGATTATCTGGCCTTTTGCGACGCGCAGGGCTTGTCGCGGGCAACCCGTGCCCGGCGGCTGTCGGCCATCCGGCAGTTCACCCGCTTTGCCCTGGAGGAAGGCTGGCGCCAGGATGATCCGGCCATCCGCATCGCGGGGCCCGGCCGCTCCAAGCGCCTGCCCAAGACGCTGAGCCGGGAAGAGATCGACGCGCTTCTGGCCGCGGCTCCGCGCCTGGGGCGCAGTCCCCAGGACAAGGCACGCAATCTTTGCATGATCGAGTTGCTGTATGCGACCGGCATGCGCGTCAGTGAACTGGTGACCCTGCCCGTGGCCGGCTGCCGGGGCGATCCGGCGGTTCTCGTGATCCGCGGCAAGGGCAACAAGGACCGCCTTGTGCCGCTTGGCGCGCCCGCACGGGCGGCGCTGCGCGACTGGCTGGTGCTGCGCGATGCGGCCCCGCAGGGCAGCCCGTTGTTCCGGCTGCTGACCGGGCGCGGCGCGCGCTGGCTGTTTCCCGCTCCGGGTGCCGCCGGCCATCTGCCGCGCACCAGCTTTTCGCGGCTGCTGCACCAGATCGCGGTGGAGGCGGGGATTGATCCGACCCGTGTCACCCCCCACGTGATCCGCCATGCCTTTGCCACCCATCTTCTGGAAGGCGGCGCGGATCTGCGATCGATCCAGATGCTGCTGGGACATGCCGATCTGGGCACGACCGAGATTTATACCCATGTTCTGGACCAGCGCATGCGCGATCTGGTCCTGAACCATCACCCGCTGGCGCGCGTTGGCGACGACGGTCAAACGCAGTCCGATCCTTCAACCTGAACCCCGGAACCCATGGACGATCCTTCGAGTACCTTTGATGTCGCAGCGTGGATCACGACTGCGGCCATTGTTCTTCTTCTTCTGATGTCGGCCTTCTTCTCAGGGTCGGAAACCGCGCTGACAGCCTCCAGCAAGGCCAAGCTGCGCTCTCGTGCCGACAAGGGCGACAGTGGCGCCGAGGTGGCCCTGAACGTGACCGGTGACAGCGAAAGGCTGATCGGCGCAATCCTTCTGGGCAACAACGTTGTCAACATCCTGTCCGCCAGCCTGGCCACCGCGCTGTTCACCCGCCTGCTGGGCGGCAGCGGCGTCGCCATCGCCACGCTGGTGATGACGGTTCTGGTCCTGATCTTTTCCGAGGTGATGCCAAAGACCTATGCGATCTCGGCCCCCGAAAAGGTCGCCAGCCTGGTGGCGCGGCCGATTCGCATGCTGACGATCATCCTGTCCCCCATCGTGATGGTCGTGCGCCTGATCGTGGGCACCATCCTGTCGATCTTTGGCCTGAAGACGGATCCCAGCAGCCATATGTTCTCGATCGAGGAAGAGATCGAGGGCGCGTTGTCGATCGGTCATGCCGCCGGCGCGGTCAACAAGGAGGATCGCGACCGTCTCCTGGGCGCGCTGGACCTTGGCAACCGCACCGTCGAGGAGATCATGCGCCACCGCAGCGAGATCCAGATGATCGATGCCGACCTGCCGCCGGAAAAGATCCTGGAAACGGTTCTGGCCAGCCCGCACACCCGGCTGCCCGTTTACCGCGAGGAGCGCGAGAACATCGTGGGCGTGGTCCACGCCAAGGACCTGTTGCGCGCCGTGAACCGTGCCGCGCGCGATGCGGACGACCCCGGCGCAGCCCGCCGCTTCGACATCATGACTGTTGTCATGCCGCCCTATTTCGTACCCGAGACAAGCGCCCTGGATGAACAGATGCGCGAGTTCCTCAAGCGCAGGACCCATTTCGCGCTGGTGGTGGACGAATACGGTTCGTTGCGCGGCCTGATCACGCTGGAAGACATCATCGAGGAAATCGTGGGGGAAATCGCCGACGAACATGACACCGAGGAAGACCAGACCCTGCGGCCGAACGCACAGGGCGATTACCTGGTCGAAGGCGGCATGACGATACGCGACCTCAACCGCCAGTTGGACTGGACCCTGCCCGACGAAGAGGCCAACACGGTTGCGGGCCTCGTCATCCACATGGCACAGTCCATCCCCGAACAGGGACAGGTCTTCAGCTTTCACGGCTATCGCTTCGAGGTCGTGACGCGGCGCGAGAACCGCATCACCCGCCTGCGCATCCGCCCGCTGGCGCCCCCGCGCGGCAGCGACGGTTGAAGCATCGGGCAGGGTCGCGCGGCTTGCAACCGCGCAGCCTTGCCCCTAACACGGGCGGCATCAACACCTGCCGTAAGGGATCGCCATGGATATCGCAGCCCGCCGCACCGCCAACCCCGATCACTGGACACTGGCCAGCGCCATTCGCGTCCTGTCCATGGACGCGGTCGAGGCCGCCAATTCCGGTCATCCCGGCATGCCGATGGGCATGGCCGACGTCGCCACGGTGCTCTTTCGCAACCACCTGAAGTTCGACGCCTCGGCCCCGCACTGGTTCGACCGAGACCGTTTCGTGCTGTCGGCGGGCCACGGTTCGATGCTGATCTACTCGCTGCTGCACCTGACCGGGTACGAGCAGATGACGCTGGACCAGATCCGCAATTTCCGCCAGCTGGGCGCGATCACGGCAGGCCACCCGGAATATGGTCATGTGGAAGGCGTCGAAACAACGACCGGTCCCTTGGGCCAGGGCGTCGCCACAGCGGTCGGCATGGCCATCGCCGAGGAAGCGCTGCGCGCCGAATACGGTTCCGACCTGTGCGACCATCGCACCTGGGTCATTGCCGGCGATGGCTGCCTGATGGAGGGCATCAGCCACGAGGCGATCGCACTGGCCGGGCATCAGCGGCTGGGCCGCCTGATCGTGCTGTGGGACAACAACGACATCACCATCGACGGCCGCGTCAGCCTGTCCGACCGCACCGACCAGCACGCCCGCTTTGCAGCCGCCGGCTGGCGCGTCCTGTCCTGCGACGGCCATGACGCTGCCGACATCGATCAGGCACTGACCGAGGCCAGGCAGGATGACGGCCGCCCGGTTCTGGTCGATTGCAAAACGATCATCGGCTTTGGCGCGCCCAACAAGGCCGACAGCAGCAAGGCCCACGGCTCCCCCCTCGGCAAGGACGAGATTGCCGCGACCCGCGAAGCCTATGGCTGGACCGGCGGTCCTTTCGAGATCCCGTCCGAGGTCATGTCGCACTGGCGCCAGATCGGCCAGCGCGGCGCGCAGATGCGTGCCGAATGGAACGG
>NZ_JBKGUN010000095.1:0-3679 GCF_046462195.1 Paracoccus sp. (in: a-proteobacteria)
TCGATGGCCTGGCGGTCGTTGTGGTCCATGGTCACGGTCTCCTTGGTCTTATTCGTCGCGCTGGCCGGTCAGGCTCAGCAGCAGTTGAAAGAGGTTGATGAAGTTCAGATACAGCGACAGCGCGCCCATGACGGCCAGTTTCTGGTGCGTTTCGGCATCGTGATGCTCGTTGTAGGACAGCTTGATCGACTGCGTGTCCCATGCGGTCAAACCCACAAAGACCAGGATGCCGATGATCGAGATCGCGAACTGCAGTGCGCTGGAGCCAAGGAAGAGGTTGATGATGCTGGCGATGATCACCCCGATCAGGCCCATGATCAGGAAACTCCCGAACTTCGAAAGGTCGCGCTTGGTGGTATAGCCGTAAAGGCTCATTCCCGCGAACATGGCGGCCGCGCCAAAGAACGCCCGCGCAATGGACGCACCGGTGAAGACCAGGAAGATCGAGGCCAGAGACAGGCCCATGACGGCACAGAATGCCCAGAACAAGGTCTGCGCGGTGGTGCCGGATACGGTCTCGATGCGAAAGGACAGAAACATCACGAAGGCCAGAGGCGCCAGCATCACCAGCCAGCGCAGCGGTGTGCTGAAGATCGGCACATAGAGGGCCGGGACCGAGGCCACCAGCACGGCGACAAGGCCCGTGACCAGAAGACCAAGGCCCATGTAGTTGTAGATGCGCAGCATATGTGCCCGCAGGCCATCGTCGTAAGCAATGGCAGGGGCAAATCCGGCATTGCGGCCGGTCTGGCGGATCGGTTGCATGGGTATCTCCGCAGGTTGAGGTTCTAGTAAAGCGTGTCCGACAGCCGGACCGAGGCGTCCAGCAGCGGGTCGGCATGGTCGTCTTTGGCCACCAGGACATGGGCCGTTTCGCCGATCTGGAACCAGGCGATGCTGTGATCGGGGGTCTCGTGCAGGCGGGGCAGGGTCACGTCGAAACTACCGGCACGGACCGCGAAATGGCTGACCTGCCCCAGCTCCGGCGTGTCGAACAGGATCTCGATCCCGGGGCCTTGGGGCGAGGGAAAGACCTGCGCATCCCGGACCGTCCATTCATCCGGGAACCGGGGCAGCACGATGCCGGTTGCGGCGCGCAGTTCCGCCGTGTCCAGATTGCTGACCTCGGGCTGCGACGCCATGGCGAGGCGGAGCAGGCTGACCTGGTGGGCAGAAACAGCCGCCCTGACAGAGGGCGGTGCAGGCGTGGCTGCCGTGCCCTCGCTGACCGAGAACGGACCAAAGCCGGCATGGGCCAGCCAGCCCACGCCGATCAGCATCAGAGCAGGCACGATCCGCAGCGCGCGGCGCAGTTGCACATCCCGCCGGCGCGCCACCGCCAGGCGCCGCGCGGCTCCCAACAAAGGTCGGGGTGGGGTGGGAAGGGCCAGTGCTCGACGCAGGTCGCGTCGCAGCGCCAAGTCCCGCATCACGCGCGCTGCAGCATCGGGATGACGGGACAGATGCCCTTCGACCGAGGCGCGCTGCGCTTCGGTCATCTGGTTGTCGACATAGGCATCCAGGTCCAGCTCTGCGATCTGCGGATCATCCTTCAGCATCACGTCCTCCGATCAGTTTCAGCGGCGCGCGCGGCGCGGCGGTTCCGTCTTCGAAATCACGCAAACGGGCGCGGGCCCGGGACACACGCGACATCACCGTGCCGGGCGGCACGCCCAAGGTGGCTCCTGCCTCTGCATAGGACAGCCCGTCGACAGCAACCAAGGCCAGTGCCTCACGCTGCTCGTCCGGCAAGCCGAGAAAGGCATGGCGCAACTGCGACAAGCGCAGAGCATCATCCTGCGGGGCATCCTGCACCTGTGGGCTCAGTTGCGCGAACTGCGCATCGCGACGCGCGGCAGCCTGATCATGACGGTGTCGGTCCAGAAACCGGTTCCGCAGGATCGCGCGCAGCCATGGACCGGGTGCCTGCCCGGATGCCAGCTGGCGGCGCTGCTCGTGCCCCCGCAGCAGGGCGTCCTGCACAAGGTCATCCGCGGCTGCCCGGTCGCGGGTCAACGCAAAGGCATAGCGGCGCAACGGTGCCAGCAGGTCGAGAATGGGGTCACGTGTTCGGGTCATCTTGAAGACATAGACGAAGCCGGGGCCGGTTCTCTTCCGGCGCCTTCAAGAAATTCTTCCGGGGTGCTGGCGACAGGGAGGGAACCCAGCATTTGGCTGCCGTACCTTTCAAGACGGCTTAGGTTTTTGGGGGCGTAGTGATGACAGCTTCGGGCAGCGCTTCTACGGTTTGCCCAGAGCTGTCATCCCTTCAAGACCTTGGAAGGCATTCCTGCCGCCTGCGCTGCGGCGCGTCATCCATATGGACCATGTCCAGCACGTTATCGTGCTGCAAGCAACGTCGTGGAAGACATCCATGCTCAGTGCGATTGTTGACTTGCGCATGAAGAGGACCGGTCAGACCTCCTTCATCTCCACTTCCAGATCGTCGACAGTCAGCCCCTCGGCTTCCAGCCGAGGATCCAAGAATACACGGCGGACCTCCTGCCGCATTTTCGTGATGCCCCACGCAGACTGATCCAGAATAATGCCCTGATGAAGCAGTGACCCATCTGTTCGTTTTGTAATGCGGTAAGCATAACGGGTCATTCCGCTCCCCTAGAAGCTGCGATGGGTGCTTATGACAGACGATCATAACAGACAAAGTAAGCGGATCAACGGCATGTGGTATAGCCAGATCATGGTCACGACACAGGGGAAATGCGTGGTTGGCAGAAGAAACCTTCACTGACACAGCCGAGGGCGATTATTCAGAAGGGGCAGCTGGCAACAGTCCTTCTGAGGGCAGACGTAGCCTAGGCTGTTGCGGAAACTCGGTTTGGCGCCGGCTGACATTGTCGACAAGTGACTGCGCCTCATCCACAAGAACGGACTTTGCCTTTCCCTCTTTTCGTGTGTTGACGATGACAGCCCTTTTGAATGCCAGGAGGGTAAAGCGGAGGTAGCTCTACAAGGAAAGATCCTCGACAATTTCACCACGGACACCTTTGAGTGGTCCATCCTCGGTATGACGGAGAAGATAGTCATAGGCGGCATCATGGCTCTCGAAGGCCATGGGGACATCTGTCGCGCTGAATTCACGGCCTGCGCGCGACAGCTTCATGTGTGGCGCCGCGCCCATGGCAATGACAAATCGTGGCATCTGCTCTCTCCTCGGTTCAGAACAAGCGAAGGCGGGCAGATCAAGTCCAACCGCATCATGCTGTCACCTGCAACGCAGGACAGCGTCGAAAGGAAGCATCATGGTTGATCCTCAACTGTGCCACGTCATTGCCGTCGGTCTCGATCCGGACCTTTCTTGACGAGACCATGGTCATACCGGAGCAGCGGCTCCGGATGAAGGGCTACCACGAGGCGGTCGAAACGCTGGAGTCCCGGCACGACACGACTTTCCTGTGCGAGTGGCTGAAGGCGAATGCGCGCCGGCGTCCGGCCGCGGCCCCTGACGATCTGGCCGAGTAACGGCTCAGAAGGCCGCCAGCTCCAGCTTGAGGCCCCTGATCTTCCGGAAGCGCTGCAACTGCTCGGTCTTTCCTTCGTCATCCTCGGCTTCCCGCATCAGCCGCTCGGTCACCTGGCGGTTGAAGGCCTCCGCACGGGCGACAAGGCGATCAACTTCGGCCCGCAGCGCCTCCGCCTCTTCCCGCTCTTCAATGTCATA
>NZ_JBKGUN010000096.1:0-6256 GCF_046462195.1 Paracoccus sp. (in: a-proteobacteria)
TGGACCGACCCCGGGTTCTGGAAACCACCGCCCTTGGGGCGGCCTGGCTGGCGGGGCAGGGGCCGGGCCTTTATCCCGATGCGGCAGGCTTTGCCCAGGACTGGGTGCTGGAGCGCAGCTTCACCCCGGCCATGGACACGCCCGATCGCGACGCCCGCTATGACGCATGGCGGCGCGCCATCAGGGCAACCATGAGCCTGTAGGGGAACAGTTGACCACTACACGCCCCCAGTGCATCAGGCGCAACCCGATATTCAGAGAAAGGCATGACATGAGCAGGCAGAAGGTCATCTTTGACACCGACCCGGGCGTGGATGACGCGCTGGCGCTGTACTACCTGCTGCGCCATCCCGACATCGATCTGCTGGGGGTGACCACGGTCTTTGGCAATGCCTCGGTGGCGACCACGACCCGCAACACCCGCTCTCTGCTGGAAAATTGGGGTCATGCCGTTCCCGTCCATGCCGGTGCCGCGGAACCTTTGACGCCGAACATGCCTTTGGAGGAGTTTCCGGTCCATATTCACGGACGGAACGGCCTTGGCGATCATGCCATTCTGCCGCCGGTCACCGAAGTCGCCGAGACAGCAGCGCAGTTCCTGATCGACACGATCCGCGCTCATCCGGGCGAGGTGCGTGTGCTGGCCGTCGGTCGCATGACGAATTTGGCGCTGGCCGTGCAGATGGCGCCTGATATCGCGCAACTTGTGCACGACGTCGTCCTGATGGGCGGCGCATTTCGTGTTCCCGGCAATATCACCCCTGCGGCCGAAGCCAATATCTGGGGCGATCCTCTGGCCGCCGATATCGTTTTTGGCGCGCCTTGGCGGGTGACGGCCGTGCCGCTGGATCTGACGACAAGGACCTTCATGACGCGCGGCATGCTGGCGCGGCTGGCGGCCGAGGGCGGCCCGGGGATGCAGCTCGTGGCGGACCTGTCGCAAGGCTATGTCAGCTTTTACGCTGCCTCGGGTTATGACGGAATGCTGGTCCATGATTGTACAGCGGCGGTATATCTGACCGATCCCGACCTGTTCAGCCTGACCACCGGCGAAGTGCGCGTCATCAGTGAGGGCATTGCCAGCGGTCTGACGCTGATGAACCCCGCAGACCGGCAGGGTCCGCTGGATGCATGGTCAGACCGGCCCCGGCAGTTCTGCACAAGCGATGGCCAGCCAGAGGCGATCCTGTCCCGCATCGCACAGGTCTGCACCGCCTGACGGGGCAGGTTGCCGGGGCGCGGACAAAACGCCGCCTTGCGCGCCTGTCCGCAAGCTGCGCTTCCTGACCTTCTGGGTGACAGCCGCCCCGGAAAGGATCATGATGGACGCTGATGATCGCCGCCCCCGTGCCGTGCCGCAGGGCCGGCTGTCACGGATGCTGCGCCTTGGCGGGTTGGCCACGGGCATAGGCGGACGCGCCTTGGCACAGGGCGCCCGACAGGTGGCCTCGGGGCAGCGGCCTCAGGCTTCAGACCTGTTGCTGACGCCTGCCAATGCGGCGCGGCTTGCGGGCCAGCTGGCGCAAATGCGGGGCGCTGCCATGAAGATGGGGCAGCTCTTGTCGATGGATGCGGGGGACTTCCTGCCGCCTGAACTGTCCGACATCCTGGCCCGCCTGCGAGCGGATGCTGACCCGATGCCCCCCAAGCAATTGCAGCGCGTGCTGGACAAGGCATGGGGCCCAGACTGGCTGCGCCGCTTTCACCGATTTCAAGTGCGCCCGATCGCGGCGGCCTCCATCGGGCAGGTGCATCGGGCGCAGACCCGCGATGGCCGCGACTTGGCGGTCAAGGTCCAATATCCCGGTGTGCGTGCCAGCATCGACAGCGACATCGCCAATCTGGGCCTGATGTTTCGCATCCCAGGCCTACTGCCTCCCGGAATCGACCTGCCCAGCCTGATGGAAGAAGCGCGCCAGCAACTGCACGCCGAGGCCGATTATCTGCGCGAGGCCGACCAGATGCGGTGCTATGGAGACCACTTGGCTGGCCGGCCTGAGTTTTTGCTGCCCAAGCCGCATCATGACCTTTGCACGCCCGACGTTCTGGCAATGGACTTCATCGAGGCCCGACCCATCGAAGCATTGAGCGAGGCACCGCAGGAGGTCCGCGACAAGGTCGCAGGGGACCTGGTGCGGCTGGTCATGGACGAGATGTTCTCCTTTAACCTGATGCAGACGGATCCCAACTTTGCGAACTATCGCTGGCAACCGGACAGCGGACGGATCGTGTTGCTGGATTTCGGCGCAACCCGGGGATTTCCCAAGGCGCTTGCGCCGCGCTACCTGTCCCTGCTGCGCGCCGGGCTGGCAGGCGACCAGGAGTCCATGCGCAAGGCTGCCATCGCCATCGGCTATTTCACGGCCGGAACCGACGCCGACCACCAGCGCGTTCTGGTCCAGATGATGGAGATGGCCTTCGCCCCCCTGCGCGCGGGCGGCATCTTCAATATTGGGACGACGGATTTTCCCCAGCAGGTTGCCAATCGCGCCATGGAAATGGCGTACTCCCGGGCCGAGGTTGAAATGCCCCCACCGGAGGTCCTGTTCCTGCACCGCAAGATCGGCGGGCTGTACCTGCTGTTGGCGCGGTTGAAGGCGCGAGTCGACGTAGATGCACTGATCGACCCTGGTCGCCTTCAGGCGCAGTTGGAGGCGCGCGGCTAGCGTGTCTCGTGCAGACGGTCACCGACCAGCCGAAGGATCATGCGGAATTCCTCGGACACGGCCAATCCCTGGCCCAGACCATCGGTCGGGACCGCGCCAGGGTCTTCCTGACCGTCACGCATCGTTTCGCGTTGGGCCAGCCAGTCCATCACGGGTTGGCGAGCTCCTTCATCCATGGCGGCAACCAGACGCGCCAGCAGGCGCCGCTGAGCATCGAGCCGGGCTTCCAGGGTGGCAATGGCTTGGTCGGTCATGAAGAGCCTCTTGATCAAAGGAACCGAACCCCGGCAGCCACGGCAATGTTCCGCAGCGGGTTCAAGGAACTGATGGCTCGTTGTTTGAATTCCGCGCTAACCCGCTCCCTCGGTGGGTGGTCCTGCTCACATCGCACCACGCATTTCGGCATTTCCATGTATATTCCTTGAACATGGGCGGGACAGATGGACCCGTTGTTTTGGTGATGCTGAATATTAAGGTGAAACCTTTTCGCGGACCCATGTTGCGTGCAGGCGCTATGGGCATCGGACTTCACCTTCTCGGGTTCGGCGGGAACCAGGCGCAGGCCCACGTGTTGGACGGGCCGGAACGGAAGGGCTGAAGTATGTGGGAATGGGTAGCGGACAACAGTGGGCTGGTTCAGGCCGGCATGTCAGCCGTGACGGCGCTGGTGTGGATGGTCTACCTGCACATCATCGTATCCGGATTGCGGCGCCAGCGGCGCACCGAGATCCTGATTCACCTGGGCGGTGCGCGTGACCTGAACGCACGCATCCTTGTCAGCAACCTGGGGTTCGAGCCGATCTATGTGCTGGAGATCATGCTGACCGTCTGGACCGCCAGCGGCGAACGCATGTCGTCGGTCGCGGACCGGACCGAAGTTGCGCCCGGCCAGCATCATACTCCGCGTGAGGCCACACTGCAGGGCCCGCTGAAAAGTGGCGACTCGGTCGATATCGGAAGCGGTCAGGATTTGCTTGACCGGGCGCGAAACAGCAGCATCGAGGCGATGGATCCCAAGGACATCCGCGAGGTCGAGATCACCGTGGCCGCAGTCACTGCGGCTGACAGCCAGATCGCCGCAGCGAGGCGGCGTTTCGTCATGAAGGTGGAAGGTGACCAGTTGTCGCTTTGTCCCAGAACCCTGCACGCCCGGCAGATCCGGTCACGATGGCGTCGCCGCCAGTTGGAGGCCAAGCTGGCATCGCTGCTCTGAGCGCGGTCTGCGGCGTAGGACTCATGTCATGCGCCGCAATCACCTGAAGAACGGCCGGGCGCACTTGGCGCGCCCGGCCCTCCGGTTTCAGCCGTGCGCCTGCGCCTGCGCCTTGGCCTTGGCGCGACGGGCATGCAGGGATGGTTCAGTATAGCCGGACGGTTGGGACGCGCCGGTCAGGACCAGATCCCGCGCTGCCTGGAAGGCCGGTCCATCAAAGCCGGGGGCCATGGGGCGATATGCGGGATCGCCAGCGTTCTGCTGGTCAACCTTTGCAGCCATGCGGCGCAGCGCGTCCTCGACCTGATCGGTCGTGATTACACCGTGCTCCAGCCAGTTGGCCAGATACTGTGCGCTGATACGGCATGTCGCGCGGTCTTCCATCAGCTGCACGTCGTCAATGTCGGGAACCTTTGAACAGCCGACGCCCCGATCGACCCACCGGACAACATAGCCCAGAATACCCTGTGCGCTGTTGTCCAGTTCGCGCAAGACCTTGTCCTGGGGCATCGGACCGTCGGCCAGAGCGGGAGTCAGCAGCAGGTCAAGGTCGGGCAGGGACTGGCCCTGCAACTCGTCCTGGCGGGCAGCGACATCGACCATATGATAATGCAGCGCGTGCAGCGTTGCCGCCGTGGGTGAGGGTACCCATGCGGTCGAGGCGCCGGACTTCGGATGGCCGATCTTGACCTCCAGCATCTCGGCCAAGGCATCGGGTTTGGCCCACATCCCCTTGCCGATCTGCGCCCGCCCACGCATCCCGGACGCGAGGCCGATCAGAACGTTGCGGTCTTCGTAAGCCTTCAGCCAGGTGGCCGCCTTCATCGCGTCGCGGCCGAGGAAAGCGCCGGCCTGCATGGAGGTGTGAATCTCGTCGCCCGTGCGGTCGAGGAATCCCGTGTTGATGAAGAAGATACGGTTGCGGATCGCATGGATGCAGGCGGCAAGGTTCGCGCTGGTGCGGCGCTCCTCGTCCATCAGGCCCAGTTTGACCGTATTCGGCTCCAGCCCCAGCACCCGTTCGACATGCGCAAAGACACGGTCGGCAAAGGCGGCCTCTTCCGGGCCATGCATCTTGGGCTTGACCACGTAGATCGCCCCGACCCGGCTGTTGCGGGGGCCGTCTGTCTTTTTCAGGTCATGAATCGCGCAGGCAACGGTGACCATCGCGTCCATCAGCCCCTCAGGCGTGGGCTGGCCGTCCTTCTTCACGACATCGGTGGTCATGAGGTGACCGACATTCCGCACCAGCAGCAACGCGCGGCCAGGCAAGGTCAACGTGCTGCCGTCGGGGCGCGTGACCTGGCGGTCATCAGCCAGACGGCGGGTCATGGTCTTGCCGCCCTTTTCGAAGCTCTCGGCCAGATCGCCCTTCATCAGGCCCAGCCAGTTGCCGTAGACGGCAATCTTGTCTTCGGCATCCACGGCGGCGACGCTGTCCTCGCAGTCTTGGATCGCGGTGAGAGCCGCCTCCATCACAACGTCGCGCAACCCGGATTTCGAGGCCGCGCCAATCGGGTGGTCCCGGTTCACGACCAGTTCGACATGCAGTCCATGGTGGCGCAGGACATAGGCGGTGTCGGACCCTTCCGATCGCGTGCCGACAAAGGCGTCAGGGCTGGTCAGACGAACGGTTTCACTGGCAACGGTCGCCATGAGCCCTTGGGCATCGGCGGCATAACCGGTCACTTTGGCATGGCTGCCGGCGACCAGCGGGAAAGACTGGTCCAGAAATTCCGCCGCGCGCGCCACGACCGCGTCGCGACGTGTTTCATCAAAGCCGCCCGAGGGCGCAGGTCCCATCACATCCGACCCGTACATCGCATCGTAAAGCGAGCCCCACCGAGCATTCGCGGCGTTCAGCGCAAAGCGGGCATTGCTGACAGGCACGACCAGCTGCGGACCAGCAATGTTGGCGATCTCGGAGTCGATGCGGCCATTGTCGACCGAGAAAGGGGCAGGTTCCGGAACCAGGTATCCGGTCTGGGTCAGGAAATCGCGATAAGCCTGCGCATCCCACGGCTGGTTGCCGCGCCCTTTGTGCCACGCGTCGATCTGCGCCTGCAGGTCGGCACGGCGATCAAGCAGGGAACGATTCTCCGCTGCAAAGTCATCCAGCAGATCGGCATAGCCTTTCCAGAAGCCGTCAGTGTCGATCCCGGTGCCAGGAAGGACCCGAGACTCGATAAAGGTGGCGAAGTCCTGATCGACATCCAGACCGTGACAATGCGTAACGTTGCGATTCATGCTGATGTTCCTGTCGAGGGTGGGCGTGACACTGTGCAGTCTGATATCTAAGCGGGATCCTCTATTTTGCCAATGCTTTTGGAAAGATTTTCCATTAAACTGGGGGAAGAGGGCCGGGGGATCTTTCTGT
>NZ_JBKGUN010000097.1:0-8008 GCF_046462195.1 Paracoccus sp. (in: a-proteobacteria)
TGATCAGCAGGAGCAAAGGAGAGCTTGAAAAGCGCCAGATCCTGTCCAGAGAATGAGGAGCACCTCAGTTGGGCGTAGTCGAAATCCAGCGGCTCAATGTGAAGGTCGGCCCACGTGGTGCCGTTCCAGTCGGTAGCCACATATCGGTGCATCAAAGGCTCTCCGTTTCGAATAGGAGGAAAAGGAGCGGTGCATGTCGCCCCTTTATCAGGATCAGAAGCAATCGGCACCCATGCGTTGATTCGGGCTTTGGCTTCGGCGGTAACCAGCAATGCCTTCTGATATTTGGCATCCGGGAACAGCCGTTCCATGCCGTAGGCTTTCTTAGCCTTCTTCTGCGCCTTGAAGCCGTCGCACTCCGGGTTACAGCCGGTCAGCGCAAGGCGCAGGGTGTCCGGACTATCGGCGCTGACGCGGTTGAAGACGTTCTTGGCTATGCAGTGAAGTCGCGGAATGCTTTGGCCAGATTATCAACTCGCAATTCCGGGCGGCTCCATGCCCCGTATCCTGCCGAAGCATGGGTGAGGCGTTCGGAAAACTCCAGCCCTTCGGACTTGCTTGGGCAGGTGGTCGGGCGTCCCGGCGACAGTCCAAAGGCCGGAAGGTCAAGCGTCTCCGCATGACAAAGCCTGACCCTGCCGCTACCTCGCAACAAAGTGGAGGCCATTCAATAGCTCCCTCGACGGCTCTCCCGAGGGCGCCGCAGCGCTTCTGAAGGAACGGCCGGAATGTCGGCACCTGACGCTTGTTGAGAGGGCAAAGGGCGCAGCCCTGTCCGGGCCTCATTGTGTGCTTAATGTGTCCATGGCACAGATGGGCTCAACGCGGACAACCATTGAAGGGAGGAGGCACCTTGTTAAACAAAATGTTCGAGCGCCTGGGAGTTGGCGGTCTGAAGGTAGAGACGGTTCTGGATAAGCACGAGGTGTGTCCCGGCGGGCAGATCACGGGACATGTGGTCATTACCGGCGGAACCAGCGACTGGACATGTGATCGGCTCATCGTGGAGCTTCAAACTTCGTGCCTTGTCAAGATGACGGATGGGGAGTCAGTCCCCAAGATGATGGGCATTGCGCTCGGCGTCATTCGCCCGGGATGTATCATGCCACGGACCAGGCAGGACTTGCCCTTTGTGATCGATGTTCCCTTGACCACGCCTGTGACGGGTGGAGCGACAAGAAGCGCAATAACCACCCGACTTGACCTGGAAATGGCTGTTGACCCGACGGACCTTGATCCCGTCACCATTCTCCCCACGAAGGAAATGAAGGCTGTTCTGGACTCCGTCGCCGCACAAGGCTTTCGCCTGAGCGAAGCGCAAGCCGAATACCACCCCCAACGGGCCACGCCCATCCGGCAGGATTTCGACTTCCGTCCAAAAGGAGAGCATCAAGGCCGCATCCACGAATTGGAGGTTTCTTTTGTGCAGAACGATGCTCTGGTGGACGTGACCCTTACGGTTGATCGTAAACTGGACCTTCCTGGTGAGAGAGGTGAGCGCGAGGCTCGGTTCACTGTTAAGAAGGATGAAACAGATGCAGAGGTCGTGAACGCCGCGGTCACGGACGCAATGGCCGCTTTGACGCGCTAGGCGCACTGGCTGTCGCTGTCGGCTGATGGAGGGAGCCGAAGCTCTTGGGAGGCCCAGACCTCCGATGAACTCTCTGCAGGAAACTCAGTTCGCGCATGATTTGGCCTTTGCTGTGGGCGCGATCCGGAAAGCGGTCGGTGCTTTTCTCAAAAGGCAGGTACTTTCCTCGAGGGCTCCGCGGACGTGCAAAGCCAGAGGGATGAAGGTTATCTTCATGGTTCCCTACTTCATGCCAGGCACACAGTACGCCTCCTCGGAGGCGGATAATCTAACCAACACCTAGCCTCGCCCTCGCAAGCCGGCGAGAAGGACAAGCTGCCGAGAGCCGCTGCTTGCCCCATGGATCGACCACCGACCGCGGAACCGGCTACGCACTTGCCAACGAATGTCAGAACGCTGCGCTGCGGGTGACTGGCAGAAACTTCCTCAATGATGATGCTAGGAACTTGTGGCTGTGCTGGACATGTATGTGCTCTGTCTCCCATTCATGAGGTTCGCCCAGCCAATGAGAGGTTGGCCCCCCGAATGCGGTCGATCTCGAGGAAGTCGCGCTTTGAATCTCAAGATCCGCTCAAGGCCTTTTCTGGCGCAATATCTGACCAAAAGAGCAGTTGCCTTCGAGGTCATCCAGAAGGCAAGACATGCTATCGCCTTCCAAGGACTGACATCATGTCTTTCGAAACACTGCTTGCGACCATTGGTGATGCCGAAATCCTGCTTCCGCTCATTGGCAGCCTGATCGCCGGCGCTTTGATTGGTGCAGAGCGAGAGGTGAACGGCAAACCTGCCGGCTTGCGGACGCACACGCTGGTCTGCTTTTCCTCGTCGCTCATGACCTTGGTGGCTCTGCTGATGGACGATTGGTCGGCTGACCTGCCGGAGGGCACCCAGATCGTCTCAGATATGTCCCGTATGCCTCATGCCATCCTCACCGGGATCGGCTTTCTGGGCGCCGGGGTCATCTTTCGCGAGGGCGCTTCGGTTCACGGCCTGACGACTGCAGCATCTCTTTGGCTGACGGCAGCCTTGGGCATCACCTTTGGCACAGGTCTTCTGGAACTGGGCGTGATCGGGACCACCATCGCGTTGTTGGTCCTGATGCTGCTGCGCATTGCGCAAGGGCTTGCGCCACTGCGGCCACAGTTTCGGCTGGAGGTGATGGTCAGCGCTGACAGTCCTCTTGACGCCAACAGGCTCCAGGCACTCCTCGCGCGTCAAGGGCTGCGGGCCGGTCCGCTGTCGTTGCAGCAGGATCGAGTCTCCGGATATCGACACTACAAGCTGTTTGTAGCGGTGCGCGACCGACAATTTGACGCGGAAGCGCTGGCGCAACGGATCGGCCAGGAGCCTGCTGTGACAGAAATCGCCATCATCCCGATGGAAATCCGTCCGGTACCGGCGCCTTCGCGAGCAGACTGAGGGACCTGCCTCCGTTCCGGCACGCCGTCAGAGACCCGACCTTTGCCAAAGGGTCAGGTGTCGGAGATGGCACGGCCTCTGACGAGCAGGTGGCGCAGAAGGGGAGACATGGCGGCGAAGTCTGCATCGGCTTCTGTGCCGACGGCATCGAGATACTTGCTAAAATAGCAGCGCAAGGCTGCCGCAGCAGCGGCTTCCGATATCTCCTTGTCCGACAGCCCAAGCTGGCGCAGATCATTGACACGATCACCGTCTACGGCTGCAGCGTCCCAAACGATATCCTCCGCGTAGGCCATGAGCTGCCGTTCCACATCGCTCAGATGCGCCTGCTGACGATCGCCGGCAATGCGCGCAAGCTCGTCGGCCTCCATCCCGTCCCGCAGAAGGACAGACGCATGCGCCAGGGCGCAGTAGGAACTGCGAAGCGCCAAGGCTGCAGCGAGCGTCACCAGTTCGTAGCGGCGCGTGTCCATGGTGGCTTTCAATTCGGCTGTCATCGCCTCGAAGTGCAGCACGAAGCTGGGCAGATGCGCAAAGGCACGGTGCAGGTTCAACACCCGGCCATGGGCTTGGCGGGCGTTGGCATAAAGATCTGCTGTCAAGCCGACAGCATCGGCGTCGGCAACCGGATGGATGAAGCTCATGTGTGCCTCCGGGACCCCGTGGTGCAGCGACCAGATGGTATGAAGGTTACTCCTGCAGGAACGTCCTGTCCATTTGCGCTGCGTGCGCTCTCGTCTTTCGTTCTTTCTTTTGGGGGCAGGGCGGGATTAAGATCAAGGAATGGACGCAACGCTGACACGGCGGGCTCCACCGGCCAAGCGGCGGTCTGACCGTGAGGAGGCGACCTTTTCAGGTGGAGACGCGCGCTTTGGCTGATGGTTGCGCGCCACTCGCAGTCGGAGATTGTCCATGAGCTGCCGTATCATGATTGTCGAGGACGAGTATTGGACCGCCATGGATATGGCCACCGCGGTGGAAGACCATGGTGGGACGGTAACAGGACCTGTTGCATCAGTTTCCGAAGCCGTGGGCCTGTTGCAAGATGGAGGTGGCCCGGACGCAGCCATTCTCGACGTGAACCTGCGCAGCTCTGACGTTTTTCCTTTCGCCGATATCTTGGTCCGACGCGGGATCCCTTTCGTGTTTGCGACCGGCTACGAGAAGGAGGTCATACCTGATCGCTTCAACCATGTGCCTCATTTCGAGAAGCCTGTGAACATCCTGGCATGCGTTGAAGCAGCATTGGCACTCGCCGCCGGACGAGAAACGCCGCAGTCCGGATAGTCATAGTGCAGCGTGAGTTCCTACGATCACCCCCTTGCGGCGATGCGGAGGGCAAGATGGATAAAGGGTATGGCCTGGACGAGAGCGTGCTCGAGGAGCTCGACAAAGGCTTTTGCGTGATCGAGGTCCTTTTTGGGAGGGACGGCCGTGCAAGCGATTGCCGCTTCCTGAAGACGAATGCAGCATTCGAGAGACAGACCGGGCTGGCGAGCGCGGAGGGTTTGCGCTTTCGGGAGTTGTCCGACAGAATCGAACAGGCATGGCTTGATGCTTTCGAGCGAGTGGCAAAAACACGAAAGGCTGAACGGTTCGAACAGGAAGCGAGCGCCTTGGGCAGGTGGTACGAGTGCTATGCCTTTCCCATCAGCAAGACGAACCGGAACTGCTTGGGCGTCCTGTTCTATGACATCACTGAGCGCAAGCAACAGGAAGCCGATCTGCGTCGCAGCCGGCAGATGTATCAGGCCCTTGTGTCGGCCGGCACTTACACAGTGTATCGCATGAACTCTGACTGGAGCATCATGCACCAGCTTGACAGCGAGAGCATGGAAAAGACCACCGAGGCTGACGATTGGCTCGAGAAATATGTACCTCTCGATGATCGCGTTGCAGTGCTTGCGGCGGTCGAGCGGGCCATTGCCACCAAGTCCCTCTACGAACTGGAGCACAAGGCGATCTTCGCCGACGGCAGCATCGGCTGGGTGCTGTCGCGTGCTGTGCCGCTGTTGAATGCAGAAGGCGAGATCACGGAATGGTTCGGTGCTGGAACCAATGTCACCGAACGGCGCGTGACGGCGGAACGCCTGCGCGAAAGCGAAGAGCGCCTGCGGAACGCGGTCGAGGTGGGAAAGGTCGGCCTTTGGGACTGGAACGTTCTGACCGGCCGGGCGCATTGGTCGGACGAGCACTACCGGCTGCAGGGATACGGTGTAGGGGAAGTGTCCCCAAGCTATGCAGCTTGGCGCGAACGTGTGCATCCCGATGATCTGATGCGTACGGAGGAAGAATTGAACCGGGCCATGACAGGTCAGGACGATTTCGAGGCCGAGTTCCGCGTCCTCCACGCAGATGGCACGGTGCGCTGGCTCCAGGGGCGCGGGCGGTACTTCTATGATCCGTCTGGGAAACCTGTCCGTATGATTGGGGCTGTGATCGACACGACCGAGCGGCGTGAGTGGGAGAACCACCAGAAGGTCCTTGTCGCTGAGCTGCAGCACCGCACCCGTAACCTGTTGGGGGTCATCCGGTCCATTTCCGAAAGAACGGCCCAATCCAGCGAAGATCTTGCTGATTTCCGTGATCGCTTCCGCAGCCGGCTGGAGGCGCTGGCCCGTGCCCAAGGCTTGTTGTCGCGCCTGAAGGAGCATGACCGCGTGACTTTCGACGTGCTCGTGCGAGGGGAAGTCAATGCCATGAACGGCAGCGCCATGCGCGTCACTTTTGGCGGCCCGGAGGGAGTGCGGCTGCGCTCCTCCACTGTCCAGATGTTGGCCATGGGTTTGCATGAGCTGGCCACAAATGCCATGAAGTACGGCGCGTTGAGCCAGCCGGCGGGACATCTGGCGATTCAATGGGCCTTTGAGCCAGCCGGGGAAGGCGGCAAACCTTGGCTGCACATCGACTGGCGCGAGACGGGAGTCGAGATGCCGGCCCCGGGGACGGGAAGGCAGGACACGGGGCAGGGCCGTGAGCTGATTGAAAAGGCGCTGCCCTTTCAGCTGGGGGCGAAGACCACTTTCCGCCTCATGTCCGACGGCCTGCACTGCACCATCTCTGTGCCGGTCTCCGCCAGTCCGGATGCATAAGGGTCGTGGCGCGGGTGAGGGCGTGGGTTCGGGCGCAAGAAAGTCGTCCGGCCGCAAGGAGACTAACCGCCTTTGATGAGGAGTTGGGTAGCTCCTCCTGACTGCTCTGCCCCCTGAGAACCGGACCGTTTGAAACTGGAGTTTTCGGCTAACATTTCTTGGCTGGGAGAGGAGCTCCATGATCTTCTGCCGGTTTTGTGGACACGAAGACAAGATCGTGACCCATGATCTGGAGAGTGGATATGAGGGGACGGACGTTCAGCGGTGAGTTCAAGACAAAGGCTGTCTGATGGGTTACGGATCGGGGCGTGGCGGTGTCACAGGCGGCACGTGGCCACAGATGCCGTCGGAAGCAGTCACATCAAGGCCGGTTTCGACACCAAGAGTTCGCACAGCGCTCTGGACTATCGACCACCGACCCGGGAAATCATCGTTCTGATGGACCAGAGGCCGGTCATGGACTAACTTCAAACTGGACCACCAAAGTGGGGCTGATCAATCCAGAACGATGACTTCTCTTTGCTTCACAAGACGATCCATCGGGTGGCTGCCAATGAAGCTGGCACCGCCAGTAACCAGTACGCGTGTTGTCATTGCGCCTCGCGGGTGCCGGTCTTGTCACATGATGTGCCATCCGTCTGTCGGCAACTTATAGAGCGGGTTTCTGCTTCTTGCTGAGTGAATGAAGTGCGCGCCGAATAGGCTGATCATAGGCGGACATAACAACATGCGACAGGATGACGATCAAACTGAAGACGACCGCCCAAGCAAGGCCACTTTGTAATGTCGAGAGGTTCCAGCGATGGATTACCGCGGATCCGAGGTGAAGGAGAGGAGCATGAATGATATAAAGGGGATAAGATATCCCTCCAAGGAGTTTCGAAACGGCCTTGATCCGTCCTGTAGGCTGCCATGCAGCCGCCAGTAGAATGACCGCAGGGAACACGAGGAGGACAATGAAAAGATCGATCCACCACCCTTGCACGGTCACACTCAGAACCGCCAGAACAGCCATCATGAGTATAAGCGGGATCAGACTTCCATCTTTGGGTCTGGCGGCGAGGTGGAACAAAATGGCACCAGCCAAAAACGAGAAGGTTACACGGGGGAACCCGCCAATGAAGTTGTAGACGTTCCAGCCCATATCCATGCTGCCGAACTTTGCAGCCGCCGCCGACACGGCAAGAGCGCTTAGGGCGCACAACCCAACCATTTTTCGAAAGCCGAGCGGGATCAGAAACACGAAGGCGACGTTGACTGCCAATTCGAAGAACAGCGACCAAGCTGGGCCATTGAGCGGAAAAATCAAAGGGGCTTCGTTTACAGTAAGTGGTATTGGCGCCAGAACGGCGCCGGCCGCGAGAGCCATCAGCAGGAGACCGAACTCATGTCCCGCCACCGCGAGTGCAAGCACTCCAAGCAACTGTCCTAGGATAAAAAGCGGGTAAAGCCGAACGAGCCTAATCGTCATAAATCTGCCGAGGCTCATCCCGGACTGTAGGCGCGCGCCGTAAGCCTGAGCAATAACGTAGCCGCTGAGCACGAAGAACAAGTCAACTGCAAGATAGCCGCGCGGGATTGCTTGGATGAAGCCGGCGGCCGGCAGAAGGTGGTAAAGGACGACAGCAAGTGCCGCGATGCCGCGCAGAGCATCAAAGGTAACATAGTTTACCCTGCTCTCATCATCGTCGAAGGACTTACGCATAAATTGTCTTCCATGAAGATACAGGGAGACTTGTACCTGCTGGTTGCAGCAAAAGCATCTTGTTTTACATGACCGCAGCTTCCGGATCCTCATGGCCTGCTCTTATTGAGTGGTCCGGTTTCAGTCTTAGTGCGCGATAGGCCTCGGTACCGGGGTAGGTGTCACGGGAAGGATGATTGATCTGGCTTTGACGGCCAGTGG
>NZ_JBKGUN010000098.1:0-2717 GCF_046462195.1 Paracoccus sp. (in: a-proteobacteria)
GTATCCCCCGGCAGGCCGGAGTTCCGCAACAACGCCGTCTGACCGCCAATACCAAGGATGGCTGTTGCGGACCAACCGCGCCATGCCGCAGCGGCGGAGCCAAGCTTTTTCATCCGCGCTAGCAAAGCAATCTGGCCAAGGATTCGTCTTGGGACGGAAAATCGCCACGACCTTGCTGTTTCCGCCAGCCCCAAGCGGTGGACCGTGACATGCTTGGGCAGCTTCTGATCAAGCTGACATGGTTCGGCAGTCCCATGGCAGTCCCATGGCAGTCCATGGCAATACTATACACGAAATGCGACGAAAGGAACCAACGCAGTGGGGGCCTTCGCGTCAGGCCTTTCTGACATCGCGTCCTGCGGTGCTCATGGTGACGGCAGGTACGTCTCGACGCGATGGTGTCCTTCGGCTGCCCCTTGTCCTGCGTGTCGCGGGAAACGCCATAACGCGTCAACCCGAATTCCTGTTTCGACAGGATGAAATCCGACCGTGGCATAAAGCCCATACATCCGAACCTTCTCTTGCCGTTGCAGCATGTCATCTGCTAGCGATGGTTGATAAATAATGGTAAACGTCGCCTCAAGGGAGAGCTGTCGTGCGTGTTCGGCAGCGGGCCGTGTCCCGCCCTGCGTCACAGGGTCGGAAGGTTGAAAAGGGCAAGGTTATCGATGGGCGGAATGCAGGTCTGTCTTCAGCTTTTGCAGAATTTTATGGGTCTTTCACTGATGCCAGTTCCTTTTCTGTCCAACAGCAACAGCGAAAAACAATGCAGGTGGTAATCGCCGACGATGATGCCATGCAGCGGGTGTTCGCTTCCTCCGTCGTCAGCCGGATGGGGTATCAGCCCTTGCTGGCGGAAGACGGGCTTGCCGCGCTCAGGCTGATCGAGGAAAGCGGCGCATCCATCCTGCTCTGCGATCTGGACATGCCCGGCCTCAATGGCCACGAGGTGACGCGCCGCATCCGGCAGGCCGATCTGGGCCGGTATATCCACATCATCATGCTGACCGCCACCGATCAGGCACAGGAACTGCATCGGGCCCTGGAGGCGGGGGTGGACGACTTCATGACAAAGCCCCTGAATGCCGCCGTTCTGAAGATCAGGATCCGCGCCGCGGTCCGGCTGATCGAGCATGAGATCACGCTGTCCGAACGCAACCGTGCCCTGGAAGAGGCCAAGCAGCGCATCGAGCATGATCTGGACATTGCTGCCGAAGCGCAGCGTCGGCTGCTGCCAGACCTGGCAGGCCGGATCCGGGGATGCCGCTTTGCTTCAGCATTTGTTCCTTCGGCCTATGTGTCGGGCGACATGTTTGGCTGCCTGCCTCTGTCACGCGACCTGCTGGGTTTCTATGCCATCGATGTCGCAGGACATGGCGTCCATGCGGCGCTGATGTCGGTCGCCATCGGGCATCTGGTCACGACCGAATTCTTCGCAAGCCTGACGCTGTCGGGCGGCGGGACACCCGAACCCGCCGCCTTGGCGCGAGAACTGAACCTGCGCTTTTATCGCCATGACGGCACGGATTACTTCACCATGTTCTGTGGCATTCTCGATCAGCGGAACGCGCGGCTGCATTACTGCCAGGCCGGCTATCCCAGCCCCATCTTGGCCGCCCGGTGCGGCAGGACACAGATGCTGGGCGATGGCGGCTATCCCGTGGGCCTGCTGACCTCGGCAGGCTTCGAAAGCCAGGACATCGACATGCAGCCGGGCCAGATGCTGGTTCTCTGCTCGGATGGTGTTTCCGAGGCCGAAAATGCCAATGGCGAGGCCTTTGGCGACGACCGCCTGCAATCCCTGATCTCTCGCCACGCAGGAAGCGGGGCGACTGCCGTTCCCGCCGCAGTCGTGGCGGATCTGGCCGAATGGCGCCGGGGCCGCCCACTCGAAGATGATCTGACTGTTTTTGCCCTGGAAAGGAGCCTTTCCGCATGATCAAGACCCAACTGCACGATGGCGGCATCTGTGTCATCTCTCCCGAAGGGGACCGCCTGACTGCGGTGTCCTCGAACCAGTTCCGCCAGCAGGCATCGCAGCTGATCGACGACGGGCACAACCGCCTGATCATCGACCTGACTCAGGTCCGTTTCGTCGACTCTTCGGGGTTGGGGGCAATCGTCGGCCTGCTCAAGCGCGTCGGCAACCGGGGCGAGGTCGTCATCTGCGGCCTGACCGACGCGGTGCGGCAGATGTTCAAGATCACGCGGATGGAGCGGGTCTTTGCCACCTATTCCGATCCCGAGGCGGCCATCGCCGCGATGGAGCGGTAGCCATGTGTCCGCAGGGCCTGTCCATCGACAGCAGGCTTGATGCCATCGACGGGTTGATGGAACAGCTGTGCCGGCTGGCCAGCCCGACCCTGCCCGGCGATCGTCTGATCGCGATGGAAATCGTCCTGGTCGAGGCCCTGACGAACATCATCCTGCACGGGGAGAGCGGCCCGCAGGCAAAGATCGACCTGCTTGTTTCCACCGGGGCCGATGCCGTCACCATCGAGATCCGGGACGACGGCCGCCCGGTTCCAGAAGGGCTGTTCCAGGCCGCCCGAGATCCGGCCGAGATCGACCCCCTGGCCGAAAACGGTCGGGGCATCGCCCTGATCGCCAGCCTTTCGGACAGGCTGGATTATCATTCCGATGCGGAAGGAAACCGTCTGATCCTGACCTTCCTGACCGAGGAGGTCGCGTGAAACCCGGGCGGGTCCTGCCGCGCT
>NZ_JBKGUN010000099.1:0-6006 GCF_046462195.1 Paracoccus sp. (in: a-proteobacteria)
ATGCTGGAGCATCTGTTCGAGGCGGCTCCCGGCCAGTGGGACGTGACGCTGTTCAACGCCGAGCCGCGTGGCAACTACAACCGGCTGATGCTGTCCCCGGTGCTGTCGGGCGACAAGACCTATGCGCAGATCGTGACGCATGACGCGGACTGGTACGCCGCCCACGGCGTGACCTGCCGTTTCGGGGAAAGCGTGACCGCCATCGACCGGGCGGCCAGGGTCGTTCACGGCGCAAACGGTTCCGTGGGCTATGACGCGCTGGTGATCGCCACCGGCTCGGCGCCGTTCATCATCCCGCTGCCGGGCCGCGACCTGCCCGGCGTCTGCGCCTACCGCGATCTGGAGGACACCAACGCGATGATCGCGGCCTCCCGCCCCGGCGCAAGGGCCGTGGTGATTGGCGGCGGGCTCTTGGGTCTGGAGGCTGCGGCCGGCATGGCCGCGCGCGGGGCCGAGGTCACGGTGATCCACCTGATGGGCCACCTGATGGAGCGCCAGCTGGACCCGGCGGCCGGCTACCTGCTGCAGCGCGACCTGGAGGGCCGCGGCATCCGCATCCACTGCAAGGGCGCGACCAAGGCCATCCTGGGCGAGGACAAGGTCGAAGCCGTGCTGCTGGAGGACGGCACCGTTTATCCCGCCGATCTGGTCTGCATGGCCGTGGGCATCCGGCCTGAAACCCGGCTGGCCAACGACGCGGGACTGGAGGTCGAGCGCGGCATCACGGTCGATGACCAGATGCGCAGCAGCGACCCGGCGATCTTTGCCCTTGGGGAATGCGTGGAGCATCGCGGCCAGCTCTTTGGCCTCGTGGCGCCGCTTTACGACCAGGCCAAGGTGCTGGCCCAAACGCTGATGGATCAGGAGGCGGCCTTTCAGCCCGTCCAGACGGCGACCAAGCTGAAGGTCACCGGCTGCGACCTGTTCAGCGCAGGCGACTTTGCCGAGGCGCCGGGGCGCGAGGACATCGTCTTCCGCGATCCGGGGCGCGGCATCTACAAGCGGCTGGTGCTGGAAGGCGACCGCCTGATCGGTGCGGTCATGTACGGTGACACCGCCGACGGGGCCTGGTTCTTTGACAAGATCCGCACGGGCTGCGACGTCACGCCCTTGCGCGACACGCTGATCTTTGGCCCCGCCTTTGCCGGAGGTGCCACTGCGGACCCTTTGGCAGCCGTTGCAGCCTTGCCGCCTGAAGCGGAGATCTGTGGCTGCAACGGCGTCTGCAAGGGACAGATCACCGCCGCCATTGAAGGCGGCGCCACCACGCTGGACGCGTTGCGCGGGTTGACCAAGGCCAGCGCCTCCTGCGGCACCTGCACCGGGCTGGTGGAACAGGTCATGGCCCTGACGCTTGGCGACGGCTTTGCCGCCAACGCCAATCCTCCGATGTGCAAATGCACGGACCATACGCACGAGGACGTGCGCCGCCTGATCAAGGCGATAGCGCTCAAGTCCATTCCCGCCGTCATGCAGGAACTGGGCTGGAGATCGGTGGGCGGCTGCGCGTCCTGTCGCCCGGCTTTGAACTATTACCTGCTGGCCGACTGGCCGCTGGAGTACCGCGACGACCGGCAGAGCCGCTTTGTCAATGAACGCAACCACGCCAACATCCAGAAGGACGGGACCTATTCCGTGGTCCCCCGCATGTGGGGCGGCGTCACCACCAGCGCGGAACTGCGCGCCATCGCGGATGCCGCCGACCGCTATGATGTGCCGATGATCAAGGTCACCGGCGGGCAGCGCATCGACCTGCTGGGCGTGCGGAAAGAAGACCTGCCTGCGATCTGGGCCGACTTCAACGACGCGGGCATGGTGTCGGGGCATGCCTATGCCAAGGGCCTCAGGACAGTGAAGACCTGCGTGGGCGACCAGTTCTGCCGTTTCGGCACGCAGGACTCCACGGGCCTCGGCATCCGGCTGGAAAAGCTGCTGTGGGGGTCGTGGACGCCCGCCAAGGTCAAGCTGGGCGTGTCGGGCTGTCCCCGCAACTGCGCCGAGGCAACTTGCAAGGACATCGGCATCATCTGCGTGGACAGCGGCTTTCAGATCAGCGTCGCGGGCGCGGCCGGCATGGATGTGCGCGAAACGCAGCCTCTGCTGACGGTCGCCACCGAGGACGAGGTTTGCGACGTGACCGCCGCCTTTGTCCAGCTTTACCGCGAGAATGCCCGTTATCTGCACCGCATCTACAAATGGGTGGACAAGGTCGGCCTCGACTGGTGCCGCGCACAGGTCGCAGATGCGCAAACCCGGACGGCGCTGTGTGCGCGGTTCGCGCTGTCGCAGTCGATCTATCAGACCGATCCGTGGGCGGACCATGCCGCCCGCCCTTCCGAATGGGCGCCAGTCGCCGACCTGACGCTGAGGGCTGCAGAATGAGCCACTTCATCGACATCGCCGCGTTGGACGACATCCCGCGCCAGGGATCGCGGGTGGTGCGCACGTTCGCGGGCTGCGTCGCGATCTTTCGCACGGCCGAAGATCAGGTCTTTGCGCTGGACGATCGCTGCCCCCACAAGGGCGGCCCCTTGTCCGAAGGCATCGTTCACGGCGCCCAGGTCACCTGCCCGCTGCACAACTGGGTCTTCGACATGGCCACGGGCCAGGCGCAGGGCGCGGATGACGGCAGCGTCCGCACCTTTGCCGTCCATGTCGAGGAAGGCCGCGTCCTGATGGACGCAGCCCACCTCCAACGGAAAAACGCAGCATGAGGTCGGGGGTCCGGACGACCTGCCCTTATTGCGGCGTGGGCTGCGGGGTTCTGGCCACGCCGGACGGGCAGGGCGGGCTGCGGATTGCCGGTGATCCGGATCACCCTGCCAACCGGGGCCGCCTTTGCGTCAAGGGCGCGGCCTTGGGCGAGACGGTGGCGACGCAGGGCCGCCTGCTGACCCCGCGCATCGGCGGCGCCGAGGCGGGGTGGGATCAGGCACTGGACCTGATCGCCGAGCGCTTCGGCCAGGCCATTGCGCAGCATGGGCCGGAGTCCGTGGCGATGTATGTGTCGGGCCAGTTGCTGACCGAAGATTACTATGTCGCCAACAAGCTGATGAAGGGTTTTATCGGCAGTGCGAACATCGACACGAACTCTCGACTTTGCATGGCCTCGTCGGTGGCGGGACATCGCCGCGCCTTTGGCAGCGATACGGTGCCGGGCCTTTACGAGGATCTGGAACTGGCCGATCTTGTGGTCCTGACCGGCTCGAACCTGGCATGGTGCCACCCGGTCCTGCACCAGCGGCTGATGGCCGCCAAGGCCGCGCGGCCCGACATGACGATCGTGGTGATCGACCCACGCCGGACAGCCACCTGCGAGGGCGCCGACCTGCATCTGCCGATCGCGGCAGGCGCGGATGCGCATCTGTTCAACCTGCTCTTGTGCCATCTGGTCGACAGGGGGCGCCTGAATGACGACTTTCTGCCCCATGTTGCGGGACTGGCCGATGCGGTTGCCGCCGCGCGTGCCAGCAGGGCCGGGGCCACGGGGCTTGATCCTGCCGATCTGGCGCGCTTCCTGGACCTGTGGACCCAAACGGAACGGGTTGTCACCGTCTATTCCCAAGGCATCAACCAGTCCGACAGCGGCACCGACAAGGTCAATGCGATCCTGAACTGCCATCTGGCCACGGGCCGCATCGGGCGGCCCGGCATGGGACCTTTCAGCGTCACTGGTCAGCCCAATGCCATGGGCGGACGCGAAGTCGGTGGTCTGTCCAATATGCTGGCCTGCCATCTGGAACTGGAGAACGCCGACCACCGCGCCGCCGTCCAGACCTTCTGGAACGCACCCCGTATGGCGGAACGGCCGGGCCTCAAGGCCGTGGACATGTTCCGCGCTGTCGAGGACGGCCGCATCAAGGCGTTGTGGATCATCCACACCAACCCCGCCGTCACCATGCCGGAGGCGGGTCGCGTTGCCCGGGCGATCGCCGCCTGCGACTTTGTCGCCGTCAGCGAGGCTTGGCCCGAGACCGATACCGCACGGCTGGCCCATGTCCTGCTGCCCGCCGCCGCCTGGGGTGAAAGGGAAGGCACGGTCACGAACTCGGAGCGCCTGATCAGCCGCCAACGTGCGGTCATGCCCCCGCCGGGGCAGGCGCGGCCCGATTGGTGGGCCTTGGCGCAAGTGGGGCAACGCATGGGCTTTGCGGGTTTTGACTGGACAGGACCCGCCCGGATCTTTGCCGAACATGCCGCCCTGTCGGGCGTGGCGGGGCGCCTTGGCAGCGATTTCGACATTTCGGATCTTGAAGCGGTTGATTTTGACCGGATGGTGCCCGTCCATTGGCCCCAAGGCCCCACACGGCATGGCGGCCGCTTTTTCGGAAACGGACGCTTTCACACGCCTGACGGACGCGCACGCATGATCCCGGTGACGGCCGCACTTCCCGCACGCTTGCAAGGAACGCTGCTGCTGAACACCGGCCGCGTCCGCGATCATTGGCATACCATGACGCGGACCGGCCTTTCGCCACGCCTATCACGGCATCTGGCCGAGCCGTATCTGGAACTGAACCCCCTGGATGCCGAACCCATGGGTCTGGCCGATGCCGATCTGGTGCAGGTGTCAAATGCGCAAGGAAAGGCCATTTTGCGCGTGATGATCAGCGAGCGCGTGGCACCGGGTCATCCCTTTGCACCAATCCACTGGTCCGGCCTGACCGGTCCCAGCGGACGCATCGACATCTTGGTGCCCGGATTGACCGATCCTGTGTCGGGTCAGCCGGCCAGCAAATCGGCACAGGTGACGCTGGCGGCATATCCTGCCGCTTGGCACGCTTATCTGCTGACCGCGGCCGATGTCACTCCTGACTGCAGCTATTGGGCCAAGGCACGCGTTCCGGGAGGGTGGCAGATCGAGATGGCGGACGTGGCCACTCCTGCCGACTGGCTGGCATGGGCCGAAAGGTTGCTGGGGCTGGCAACATCGGTCCTGCTGCAGGATCCGGGACGAGGCATCACCCGGATGGCCTTTCACCACGCCGGAGGTTTGAAAGCGGCGCTGTTCGTGGCACCCGGCCCTGTGCCATTGGCCCGTGATCATGTGGCAGCCCTGCTGGGTGGCGTGGCGCCTGACGTGCTTGCGGGTCATCCCCCGGCCGATCAGCCTGATCCCGGGCCCACCCTCTGCGCCTGCATGAATGTCGGACGAAACACCGTTCTGAGGGCGTTGGCGCAAGGCGGGCTCGACAGTGTCGAGGCCATAGGGGAGGCCTTGGGGGCAGGCAGCCAGTGTGGCTCTTGCCGGCCCGAACTGGCAGCACTGTTGTCCCGAAACCGCGCGCCCCTGGCTGCGGAATAGCAAAGGGCCCAGAGCAACAGGCGAAGCTCCTTGGTAGGACTGATTGCTCTTGAAGATCAGGCACAGGGAGGGGCATTGTCCAAAGCAGGGCTGCTTGGCCTGCCCAAGCCCGACCGAAGGACGCTGATGCCGCTGTTCACGCCGGACCAACGCTATCTTGTTGTACGCGGCCGTTTGTGGCGGGCAGCCAATCCCCATCTTGCACCTGCGGATCGGGCGCGGCTCGTTGCGGCGCTGATGGAGGCACGCCTTGCGGTCAAGAGGGCCCGTGCTTCAGGCGACGGGACGGCAGAGGACAATGCCCACCATGCCGTCAATGCTGCCAAAATCGCGCTGGGTGAGCGGGGACCGGTATGGTGGCAGGACGAGGCTCCGGACCTCAACCGTCACATGGCGAAGAACACTCCCTACGCAGATTGGTATGCGGGGCTTGACCCCGAAAACTTGGACAGACAGTAGGACGCGCCTGTCGGAGTGTGCGTTTCTCCAAAAAGACTTTCGGCTGCGGCAGGCAGGAATATTGTCTGGTGGAGCCGAGGGGAATCGAACCCCTGACCTCGTCATTGCGAACGACGCGCTCTCCCAGCTGAGCTACGGCCCCGTTCCAGTGCGAGTGCGGGCTTGTCGAAAGGGCCGAAACGGCCGGCGCCTCGACCTGCGCCTTCCATAAAACTTTGCCCGAGGAGGCATCGAGGGCACGG
>NZ_JBKGUN010000100.1:0-28902 GCF_046462195.1 Paracoccus sp. (in: a-proteobacteria)
GCGGCGCGGCATCGCCGATGAAATAGTCGATCTCGGCTCCGGTATAGGCCGTGTTCAACGGCAGGAAAATCCCGCCGACCTGCAGCGTTGCCAGATAAAGCGCGATGGCTTCGGGTGACTTTTCGATCTGCACGGCCACGCGGTCGCCGGGGCTGACGCCAAGTGCCGTCAACGCGCCAGCGAGACGCTCGACCGTTTCGCGCATCTGCAGAAAGCTGATGTCCGCCTGCCCCGGCCGCTCGAACAGCGTCTTGCCCTGCATCACCTCGGCGGTCTGGACGAATTGTTCGTGGATGGTCTGCATGGGGGTCCTCCCTTACCCTTGACGTGTCAGCGCGTCGGCCAGTTGCGGCCCATGGGCCACGGTGCCGTCGCGCACGAAAGCCTCGTGCCGGGATTCGATCCGGTCCAGCTCGTAAAGATAGTTGATCATCAGTCCATGCGCCGCCTTTACGGCCGACGGCGCGAAATCGGCGGGCCAGTTCAGGCGATGCGCGCTGGCACCGTTGCCCAGGTGAAAGCGTGCCACCGGATCGGCCGGCTGCCCGCCCTTGCCCTTTTCAGCCACGATATAGCGCGCGGCGATGGCTTCGACCTCGGGACGCAGCTGCGCCGCCACGACCTCATCCGTCTGCCAGTCTTCCTTTTCCAGCGCCTCGGACAGGGCACGGGCGCGATCGTCCTGCTGGGCTGACAACCAGCGGCCAAAGCCCGGCACCGGCGACAGCGTCACGAAACATTCCAGGTCGGGCAGTTCCTGCGACAGCACGGCCACCACTTGCTTGATCAGGAAATTGCCAAAGCTGACACCCTTCAGTCCGGCCAGACTGTTGTTGATGGAATAAAAGACTGCCGTATCGGCAGATGCGGGCTCGTGAATCTCGGGAGCCGTCAGGATCGGGCCGATGGCGTCGGGGATGCCGCGCGTCAGCGCCACTTCGACAAAGATCAGCGGCTCGTCACCCGTGGCAGGATGGAAGAAGGCGTAAAGGCGACGGTCATTGTCAGCCAGACGGCGCTTCAAGTCCGGCCAACCCTCCATCCGGTGAACGCTTTCATACGCCATGATCTTTTCCAAGATCGCCGCCGGTGCATTCCAGTCGATGCGACGCATGCGCAGGAACCCGCGGTTGAACCACGACGCAAACAGATGCGCGAAATCCTGATCGATGGCCGCCAGGCTGGGATCCTGCCTGATAGCATCCAGCAGGTCCTGCCGCATGTGCACCAGCCGCAATGTTGCATCAGGGGCGAGGTTCAGGCGGCGCAGCAGGCTCTGGCGCGCAGGCTCGACCACGCGGAACAGGTCCGCCCCGGTTGCAGCATCCGGTTGTGCATCCCAAGCCGCATAGGCCTGACGGATCGCCTCCGGATCGGTGCCATGCTCGTCGCGCAGCACTTGGAAGAACCGCAGCTTTTCATCGGCCGTCAGCTCTGCATAGGCCGACAGCGCCTGCTGGGCCACCGCCACCCGTGCGGCATCGCCGATTCGACCCATCAGTACAGAACAGGCCACCGTTGCACGCTCCAGCGCCGGGCGGGACAGGGCCTGAAGGGTTTCAGCCTCGCCGCCCCGCTTGCGGCGCGTGATCGCCTCGACGAAGTCCGTCAGGAATGCCAGTCTCTGCTTGCCCATCATCGATCCTCCCCTGCCGATGATATACATAGAATCGACCATGATGTATATAACAGACTGAACGATGTCCCGAGGTTGCCATGACCCTGCCCGCTGCACACCAAATCCGTCTGGCGCTGGAAAACGCGATCGTGGACGGCCGGATCCAGCCCGGTGACAGGATCGATCCGGACCGCATCGCTGCCGAATACGGCTGTTCCCGCACCCCGGTGCGCGAGGCCTTGCAGGCCTTGGAAGCATCGGGCCTGCTGAACGTTCAGCCCAAGCGGGGAACGTTCGTGGCCAAGCTGGGCATCCCCGAACTGATGCAGCGCTTCGAGTTGATGGCTGAACTGGAATCCTTTTGCGCCCGTCTGGCCTGCCGCCGCGCCGATTCGTCCGATCAGAACCGCATTGCAGCCAGCCTTGTGGCTTGCGAGAACGCGGCCCGCGCTGACGACAGTGATGGCTATTACACGCAGAACACCCTTTTTCATCAAGCGATCTATCGCGCGGCGCACAACCCTTTCCTCGAAGGGGAAACCCTGCGTCTCCAGGCCGTCCTGCAACCCTATCGCCGCCGGCAGTTGCAGGCGCGCGGCCGCGTCCTGACCTCGTTGGAGGAACACCGGCGCATCGCGGCGGCCATCCGGTCAGGCGACGCCGACACCGCGGCGCGGGCCATGACCGATCATGTTCTGGTGCAGGGAGAGCGTTTTCGCGACCTCGTCGCCCTGCTCGAAGGTTAACGCCGCGCTTCCAGCGCCGTCTTGATCACCAGCGCCACCAGCGCGATGATCGTCAACGTCGAGGCGGCGGCAAAGGCACCCACGGCGTTCAGGTCGTTGAACAACAGTTCGACATGCAGGGGCAAGGTGTTGGTCTGCCCGCGGATGTTGCCGGACACGACCGACACCCCTCCGAACTCGCCCACGGCTCGCGCCGTGCACAGCACCGCACCGTACAACAGCGCCCAACGGATGTTGGGCAATGTCACCCGCCGGAACACCTGCCAACCCGAGGCGCCAAGTGTCACCGCAGCCTGCTCCTGATCGGTCCCCTGAGCCTGCATCAGCGGCAGCACCTCGCGCGCGACAAAGGGAGCGGTCACGAACATCGTCACCAGCACGATGCCGGGCAGGGCGAACATGACCTGCAGGTCCATCTCGCGCAGCCAAGGGCCCAGCAGGCCCTGCCGGCCATAAAGCAGCAGATAGCAGATGCCCGCGATGATGGGCGAGATCGAGAACGGAATCTCGATCATCGTGACAAGGATGCCGCGCCCAGGAAAGCGGTGCTTGGCCACGGCCCAGGCTGCGGCAATGCCGAAGCCCACGTTCAGCGGCACGACGATCAGGGCAACAAGGCTGGTCAGCCAGATCGCGTGCAGCGTGTTCGGGTCAAGGATGTTGGCTGCATAAACCTGCCAGCCTTGGGAAAAGGCACGCACGAAGATATAGGCCAAAGGCGCCACCACCACCAGCAGCGTAAGTGCCACCGCCAGCCCGATCAGCAGCCGCGCGCCGCGCGACGGCGCCCGATGCCCCTGCAGGGGCGTCACGGAACCCGGCGCGATCATGTCGGGCGCGTTCATCGTGCGGCCTCGCGGTGACGTGCGGCCCAGGACTGCAGCAGGTTCGACACGACCAGCAGCACCAGCGCAAAGGCCAGCAGGACCAGTGCGATCGCGGCCGCGCCGTTGTAGTCGTATTCCTCCAGCCGGATGAAGGCGAGCAGAGCGGCGATCTCGGTTTCAAAGGGCAGGTTGCCGGCAATGAAGACGATGGCTCCGAATTCACCCAAGGACCGGGCAAAGGCGGTCGTGCAACCGGCCAGCCAAGCCGGAAGGATCGCGGGGAGGACCACGCGGGTAAAGATCTGCCACGGCCGGGCCCCAAGCGTCTCGGCGGCCTGTTCCAAGGAAAGGTCCAGATCCTCCAGAACCGGCTGGACCGTCCGGACCACAAAGGGAACCGAGGTAAAGGCCATCGCCAGCGCAATGCCCCAGATCGTGTAAACAACCTGCACCCCCGCCGCATCCAGCACCGAGCCGAACCAGCCATTGGCAGAAAACAGCGCCGTCAGCGACAGGCCCGCCACTGCCGTGGGCAGCGCAAAGGGCACATCCATCAGCGCGTCCAGAAGCCGCTTGCCCGGAAATTCGTACCGTACCAGCACCCAGGCCATCAGCAGACCGTAAAGTGCATTGAAGGCCGTCGCGATGGCAGCCGCAATGATCGTGATGCGAAGGGCTGCCGCCGCGCGTTCGCTGCTGACAATGGCCCAGAAGGCGGAAGGCCCGATCTCGGCGCCTTTCAGGATCAGCGCCGCTATCGGGATCAGCACGATCAGCACCATGTACAGCAGTGTCGTGCCCAGGCTGAGGGTAAAGCCGGGCAGGACCCGCTTGGCGCGGATGGGGGCGGCCGCCGCGATCATCGGTTCACGAAGACCTGGTCCAGGATGCCGCCTTCGGCCAAATGTTTGGCGCTGATGGCGTCCCATCCGCCGAATACCTCATCCACAGTGACCAGTTCGACCGGGGCCTGTGCATCGGCGAATTCGGCCGCCACTGCTTCATCCGTCACACGGTAATCCCGCTCGGCCAGAATGCGCTGCGCCTCTGGGGTGTAAAGCCATTCCAGGTATGCTTCTGCAACCTCGGTCGATCCGTTGCTTTCCGCATTCTCGGCCACGACGGCGACCGGGAAAGCCGCGAACAGGCTCATGGAGGGCGTCACGCGCTCAAAACCTTCTGCGGCGTATTCCTCGGCGATCTGGCCGGTTTCCGCCTCGAATGTCACCAGCACGTCGCCGATGCCGCGTTCCGCAAAGGTCTGCGTGGCCGCCCGACCGCCGGTATCAAAGACCGGGACGCTCGAGAAGATCGTGCGCACGAACTCCTGCGCCGCAGCCTCGTCGCCGTTGTTCTGCGCCAGGGCATAGGCATAGGCGGCAAGGTAGGTGTAGCGCGCGTTGCCGCTGGTCTTGGGATTCGGAAAGACAGGCGCCACGTCCTCCCGGGCCAGATCGTCCCAATCCTCGATGTTCTTCGGGTTGCCCTCGCGGACCAGGAAGGCCGGCAGCGAGTAATAGGGCGATGCGCCGTTGGGGAAGGCATCGCGCCAGTCCTCGGGCAGCAAGCCCCCCTCGGCCAGCACGTCGATGTCGGTTTCCTGGTTGAAGGTCACCACATCGGCAGGCAGGCCCTCGAGGATGGCACGCGCCTGCCGGGAAGATCCGCCATGCGACATGTCGATGGATACGGTGCGGCCCGTTTCTTCCTGCCAATGCGCGGCAAAGGCGGGATTCAGCGCTTCGAACAATTCGCGCGCGATGTCATAGCTGACATTCAGCAGCTTGTCCTGCGCCGCGGCGGGCGAGGCCAGCGCCAGGGCAACGGCCGTGGCAAGAAGGGGCAGTTTCATCGGATCATTTCCTTTCGCAGGGGCGTGACGGGGGCGGCCTGGGCGGGGCGGCGGTCGGAAAAGATGGCCGCGCCTTCCAGCCGCAACGTGACAAGGTCCCCTTCGGCCAGCGCAGGGGACCCGCGGCGCGGCATCTGCGCCTCGATTTCAGGCAGGTCGGGATGGTTCAGGACCAGCCGCAGATCGGCTCCGGTGCTTGTCAGCCCCGAGATGCGCCAAGGCCCTGCCGGGTCCGGCTGCACCCGGATGTCGGCTGGCCGCGCGAACATCTGCGCCGGCCCGTCGGGCAAGGCCCTGCGCGGCAACGCGGTCAGGTCCAGCCCGGGTCCGATGGCGCGCCCCGCCTGCAGGGTCACCGGCAGGACGGCGGTCGCGCCCATGAAACGGGCCACAAAAGGCGTCGCCGGATGGTCATGGATCTCGTCCGCGTGGCCGATCTGCTCGATCCGCCCTTCACCCATCACCACCACGCGGTCGGCCAGCTCGAAGGCCTCTTCCTGATCATGGGTGACAAAGATCGTGGTTGATCCGGTCGCCTGATGCACACCCCGCAGCCAGCGGCGCAGGTCGCGGCGAATGGCGGCGTCCAATGCGCCAAAAGGCTCGTCCAGCAGCAGGACGTTGGGCTGGATCGCCAAGGCACGGCCAAGCGCCACGCGTTGGCGCTGGCCGCCGGACAGTTGCGCGGGATAACGATCCGCCAGCGGCCCGATCTGCAGCAGTGTCATCAGTTCATCGACGCGCGCAGCGATCTGCGCCCGCGTGGGCCGCTCGGCGCGTGGACGCACGGTCAGGCCAAAACCGATGTTGTCGCGCACCTTCATGTGCGGGAATAGGGCATAATGCTGAAAGACAAAGCCGATGCGCCGGTCGCGCGCCGCCAGCTGCAGCCAGTCCTGCCCCCCCACCTGCAGGCTGCCGACGTCAGGCCATTCCAGCCCGGCAATGATCTTCAGCAGCGTCGTCTTGCCGGAACCCGAAGGACCCAGAAGTGCCATCAGCTCGCCTTCGGCCACGGACAGATCAATGCCGCGCAGCACGTCCGTCTGCCCGAACCGCTTGAACATCCCCGTGATCGTGATCGACATGATGCGCCTCCCGTTGCCCTCCTCCAGCTAGAGCCGCGAACAGGTCCGGACAAGGGCGGCCCGCGCCTGTCCCCCCTGCCCGATGCGGACCATCATCCGCCACACCGGCATACGGCCGCAACAGCCATCACCCTTCCGTGCGTCTGAGGCAGACAATGTTCCTCCCGTCGGCCACGCAACAGGGTCTGCGTCCTTTTTTCAACAACGCCCTGACGGCCTGCCGCATCCCCCTTGTCACCACCTCCGGCGCGCCTAAAGTGCCCGAAATGACAGAAGACCCTCTCGCCACGCCGCCGGGTGCAGACCACCTTCCGGACCAGTCCCTTCCTCCCCGGGCTCGACGCGGATTGACGCGCGGCCAGGCGCTGGCGCTGATCCTCGTGGCGGTGGTGGCCAAGCTGGCGTTCTTTGCGTGGCTGGACCGCCCTTGGGGCTGCGACTGCGGCCGGATCTGGGCGCTGCCCGGCGACCCGCAACTGAACTCCCGGGTCATGCTGGACCCTTACACGCTGATGCACCTGGTGTCGGGGGCCGCGCTGGTTCAACTGCTGATGCGGTTGCGCCCGTCATGGACGACCTGGACCTTGCTGGCGGCGGTCTTTGCCAGCGGCGCCCTGTGGGAGATTGCGGAAAACCTGCCGGTCAGCATCCGGCTGTTCAACTATGATGCCGGGGATCCCCTCGCCTATCAAGGTGACAGCCGCCTCAACTCGCTGGCCGATACAGCCGCCGCCGCCATTGGGGCGCTGCTGGCATTGCGGCTGCCTTTCGTGGCCGTGGCGCTGGCGACCCTTGCGGTCGAGGTGCTGCTGTGGGTCTGGATCGACGACAGCTTCATCCTAGCAACGGTGCGCGCGCTGGCAGGCTTTGCATGACCCTCTCGATCTGCTGCACGGCCCCTTCGGCGCCCAACCAGCCGGCACTGTCGCGTGCAAAGCGGGTGGCCGTTGCGCGAAACCCGGGTTCTGTCAGCAGGCGCAGCAGCGCGGCCTCGATGCGGGCCTGACTGCGCTCGGTGCGCTTCAACCACAGCCCTGCGCCGCAGGCGCCAATGCGTGCCGCCACACCTGGCTGATCATAGGCCAGCGGCAGGGCCAGCATCGGCACCCCCTGCGCCAGACATTCCAGTGCGGTATTCAGGCCGGCATGGGTCACACACAGATCCGCATGTCCCAGAACCGCCTGCTGCGGCACGAAATCCAACACCCAATCGGCGGGAATCCGATCCGCGTTGCGCGCATCCAGACCGCCCCCGTGCGAGACCAGTACCTGTGCCCCCACGGCATGACAGGCGCGAACGATCCGCGCCAGCAACCGCCACCGGTGCCCTTGCAGCGTGCCAAGCGATACATAGACCAGCGGCCGCGCCGGATCGGGCATCACCCCTTCCGGCATCACCTGCGGATCGGGCCGTCGCAATGGACCCAGCAGCGCCATGTTCGCGCCACGGTCCGGGCGGGGATGTTCAAAGCCCGGAACGACCTGCGCAAGGGTGAGCAAAGGCGACAGGCAATCCTCGAAACTTTCCCGCGGGCCCAACCCCCAGTGCTCCGCCCATTCACGGACGACACGACGATGGGGCGTCATCAGTAGGCGGGCCACCTGTGCGCCACCCTTGTTGCGCTTCAACCCGGCTTCGCTCCGGTCGTAGGGCCACGACAGGTAAGGCAGCGGAATACCCGGTTCAGGATTGAACGGCAGCGCGCAGGCGACCGAGATCATGGGTATCTTCAATGCTGCTCCCAGCAACCCGGCCGCAGGCTCCGTCTGATCTCCCAGGATCATGTCCACCTTGAGCCGCTCCAGGATCGCGGGACCGTGCCGACACAGCCTGTCGGTCCAAAGGGCACCTTGGCGAATGCTGGCCCAGAACCCTAGGCCACGGTTCGGTGGCGCCTCGTCGGGCAGGCGAACGGTCGGGAACCCAGGATCAACCGCGACTTGCGGTTCGGTCACGAAAATCGGATCGTGCCCCCGCACCCGCAGAGCCGCCGCGATCCCCTCGAAAGCGCGCAGGTGGCTGGGCAGTGGCGGACAGATCATCGCGATCCGGAGCGTCCGCTGGCCTTCAACGGGCAAAGGATCGATCCTGTCACAGATCACGAACGGTACGTCGGAAGCGGAAGCCCTCATCATGCCTGCCAACAATAGCTGTCTGCGGATTGTTCCCATCCGGGGTGAAACCCATGTTGCGGCAAACGCGTTTGTGGCTGACCCGACACGATCGGCGGGGCAAGGAAGGCCGGAACGGCTGTCTGGGCGCCGGGGCTTGCAGGGACGATGCGGGGATGATGCCGCATCGCCGGGAACACAACCTGCCACCCCGAGACCAGCCGTCCCGGCCCCCCGATACTGCCATGGCCAGAGATGACGGAAACCCGGATCGTTGGGCGATCTGGCCACGGCTGCCTGGGCACGCAGACGCGGCGGCGGGTTCCTGTCCTGGCCGGTGCGACCTTGGCCGCATCGGGGATCAATGAACCGGCGGACAAACCCTTTGTTCCCGCGCCTAGTACAAAATTCAGCTGTCTTTCTCCTTCAGCCGATCGACCAGTTGCTCCATCAGCGCAAGCAGGCGCGGAGGCACCGGCTGCCGATCTTCGACCTTTCGCAATTCGACCAGATGCTGGTCGATGCGGACCTCGGACGGGTCGGGCGGTGGAACGGAAGTGGTCATGCAGTGTCTCCCAATGCACGGGACGCAGGTCAGTGGAAACGGCCACGTCCTGCAGGGGCGCCTTGATGCACCTCTGACGCATTCGTGACCGTGGCTTTCTTCGGCAAACGAGTAGATCGCATGGAAGCCATCGCCAAGTCCCGCCGACTGATTTAAGTTAATGCAGAATCTTCCGGAGCTTTCTGATGACGCCTTCTTCCGACAACCTGCATTCAGGCCCTCTTGGACCCAAATGGGAAACAGATCTGTCGGATGATCAGGTTGATCAGCGTCTGGCCGAACTGCGCGACGCGATGAACAATGATCCTGTCTCGGACACTGTCCGTCAACTGGCCTTCCGTCTGGCAGTCGCCTTGTCGGGACCGCAAACGGCCTCCGGTGACACGGCCCCTGCCCTGCCGCAGGCTCCGCCTCGGGATCGGGATCCCGAAGCGGACCGCTTTTAGACGAACACCCAGACAACCAGCAGAACAGCCACCACCATCAGGGCGACGGGCAGCAGCAGCCTGAACGTGTTGCTTTGGGGAAGACCGTCTCCTTCATGGGCGTCGTGGGTGGCGTTGCTCAGTTCCGCGCCCGGGCGGTGCAGGTCGCGATGGCCAAGCTCGTGTCCTGGTCGCGCAACTTCCTCGGCATGGGCCATCCGGGCCTGGGTGGGCGTGACCGGATGGCCGCCGGCCTCGTCATCCGTGCCCAGGGGGGACGCGGCCGGATCGGGATAATCCACCTTGTCGGCCGCCTGGCCGTGATCGATCTCGTTTCGCAGCATCTGGGCATTGTCGGATTCACGGGCCACGGGGGCACTCCTTGTGTGAGGGCGTCAATAGGTCGAGGGGGGGTCACTGGCCGGAAAGGATTCATCGGAGGCCTCATCCACCAGGTCCCAATCCTGTGGGGGGTCTTCCATCTGGTTGGGACCGGCATTCCGGACAGGGGGATGAAGATGGGCGCGCGGATCCTCTCCGCCTTCGCGGGAAACCATGCGCAACAGCGTCGGCAGGGCCAGACCTGCCAGCACGCCGCAGCCAAAGACAAGGGACATCGATCGTTGCATCGTTTTTTCCTTCCGGGGGTCAGATGAACGGCTTGCCGCCAGTCACGGCAATCGTCGCGCCCGACACATAGCTCGACATGTCCTCGGCCAGCATCACATAGGCCGAGGCCAGTTCGACCGGCTGCGCCGGACGCTTCATGGGATAGTTGGCGCCGAACTGCGCCGTCTTTTCGGCGTCAAAGCTGCCGGGGATCAGGGGCGTCCAGACGGGACCAGGCGCAACGCAGTTCACGCGGATGCCTTTTTCCGCCACCATCTGCGCCAGCCCCATGGTAAAGTTCTGGATGGCACCCTTGGTCGTGGCATAGGCCAGCAACGCGGGGCTCGGGTTGTCAGCATTGACCGAAGTCGTGTTGATGATTGACGCGCCTTCCTTCAGATGGGGCATGGCGGCCTTGCACAGGTAAAAGATGGCATCGATGTTGATGGCGAACGTCTTGCGCCATTCTTCGTCCGGGATTTCCTCGATACTGTCAAAGTCCTCCTGGTGGGCGGCGTTGTTGACCAGGATGTCCAGCTTGCCCCACTCCCCGATCACCTCGTCGATCAGCTTGCGGCAATGGGCGGGGTCCGAGATGTCCCCTTCCAGCCGAAGACAGCGCCGGCCCGCGTCTTCGATCAGCTGCGCCGTCGACTGCGCGTCCTCGGTTTCGGACAAGTAGGACAAGGCGACGTCGGCGCCTTCCCGGGCAAAGGCTATGGCCACGGCGCGGCCGATTCCGCTGTCGCCGCCGGTGATCAACGCGATCTTGCCTTCCAGCCGTCCAGCGCCGCGCCAGCTGTCCTCGCCGTGATCGGGCCGCGGGTCCATGCGGGTAAAGCTGCCCGGAAGATCCTGCGTTTGCTCGGGAAAGGGCGGCTTCGGATAATTGGCCATGAACATCTCCTGTCGTTGTCTCGGGATGGCCGCAACCGCTGCGCGAGCGGCTGCCTTGCCGATCCCTTGCTCATTGGCCCTTCCAACCGGTGATCGATCCGAATGTTCCCGCCCGTACCAAACCCGCGACAACAAGCCTTTGATCGTGCAGGGCAGTTTTTTCGCCGTTACAAAGGTTAACGGAACCGGGGGCGGACTTGCGGAATTTGAAGGGGACCAGGGATGGGCGCCCACGGAAGGACGGGAATGTCAGACAATGTACTCGACCATGTCCGGGCTTTGAGGGCCTACGGTCAGTCGCTTTGTGGAAACCCCACCGAAGCCGAGGATCTTGTTCAGGACACGCTGCTGCGGGCCATCGAACATGCCGACAGCTACAAGCCCGGGACCTACATGCGGGCCTGGCTTTTCACCATCATGCGCAACCGCTTCTACACCAACCGCAAGAAGGCGATCCGAGAACCCACGGGATCTGCGGACTGTGTGTCCTTTGGTCCGTCCAGCCCTGCGACGCAGGAATGGCATCTCCGCGGCAACGAGATGTGGCGTGCACTGGACCAGATGCCCACCCACTACCGCGAGGCGATCGTTCTGGTCGGCGTCATCGGGGAAAGCTACCTCGACGCGGCCGAGATCCTCGGCTGCGACATCGGGACGGTCAAGAGCCGGATTTCCCGTGCGCGCGCCATTCTCCGCAAGGCCATCGACCCGCCCGAATAGTGCCGTTCGTCAGGTTGCTTCAATCCGCACGGCACGGATCGACGGATCACATCGCCGCGCCGCCACTTCGAGGCGCGCCAGAAGATGGGTGCGCAGATAGGTCGCATGAAAGCGTGACGGTGCCATCAGGTGCAGGACGCCCTGCCCCAGCGCGTCTTCCCCGCCGCATTCCGTAAGGGTGGCAAACCAGGCATCGAACAGGGCCGGATCCTCCGACTGCAACCGCGCCCGAACCGCCCCCCAGACGGTTTCCTCGGTGGCCGCTGCTGCATCATTGCGGCGAAAAGGCACGACATTGACCGTGGCGGTATCCTCCACGGAACCCATCCCCCGATCCAGCATTCGCGCCACATAATCCTCGCCGATATTGGCCCAAGCCGGTCGCGTGTCCAGCAGGATGCGGTCCAGATCCAGTCCCAGAACCGACACGCGTCCACGGGCGCCCTGACGCTTGACCACGATCCAGCCCATGGAACGTAGGCGCGCCATGTCCCGCTTGACTGTGCGCTCGTCCACGCACCACAAGCGGGCGATTTCACGTTGCCCCATTGTCAGCTCGTCGCGCTGCCAGTTGTAGCGGCTGGTGATCAGTGCCATCAGTCGCAGCACGACGCGCTGCAGGTTTTGGTCTCCTGACAATCCATGGGCCATCAGAGCCGACAGGATGTCATATTTCTTCGCCGCAGCCTCGCGGCCGACGGGCCTGATCACTTGCATCATCGGTCCTGTCTTTCCTGACCCTGGTCACTGCCATAAGCCGGCCTCTGGTATGCTGTCAAACGCCTTTCATCGATCTATCTGCATTTGCGTCCTGATCTCTGATTCTGTCAAGCGGGCAGGAGCAAGTTGAGCAGTCATACTCTTCTTGACCTACTGAAAACGGTATCACTGGTATAGCGGGACTCCTAGCCTGTCCCTCATTAAAGAAGCGATGTCCCCTTTAAGAGGGTGGAAGGGCCCGTTGTGACCCGTAATTTCCGATCTGAAGCTATTGAACCGTGTATGCTGGCTTTTGGGTTTCCGCCGGCGATCTATCCAATAGCGCCCAACGATCTCCACAATTTCTTAAGACTAGATAATGCTTTTGCCAAAAGAGCAAATCCGGCGTAAATCGGAAGTTGGCAATAATCAGCGTCCTCGAAAACAGGCACAACATGTATACGCACGAAGACCTTTCTCGGCTGCAAGGGCAATCGCTGAAGATGCAGGGTTGGATTCGCCGTCAGACCTTCAGCCCTGCGAATGAAAAGACCCTGCGTCGCTTCTCCAGCTGGGAAGTGGCCGAGCTGATCTTTCGCATCAACCAATCCACTTTTCGCGGCAAATTGGCCGCCGATCCAAACCTTCCCCTCGGGGAAGTTGAGGAGGACGGTCGCCAGCGGTGGTTCAGCCTTGACGAAGTGAATGAACTGCGCCGTCGCATCCGCATCAACAAGAAGACATTGATGCCGCCCCGCCCCGAAAACAAGCGCGCCTTCCGCGCAGCGATCGCGAATTTCAAGGGAGGCGCCGGCAAGTCCACCGTCGCGCTGCATTTCGCGCATGCGGCGGCACTGGACGGATATCGGGTTCTGGTTGTGGACTTCGACCCTCAAGCGACCTTGTCCCATTCCATGGGGCTGACAAATGTGGACGAGGATCACACGGTCTGGGGCATCATGGCCCGCGATCTTGAGCGGGAGACGGATCGGATGAACGCGGCAAGTGCCGGCGCCGAGAGTGGTACCTCCCTGCCCCAAAGGAAGCTGCCCGCCTCGATCCGCGACATGGGTCTGGGAACACTTCGCCCGGCAGACTTCATCAAGTCGACCGCCTGGCCGACGATCGACATCGTACCCAGTTGCGCCAATGCGGCCTTTGTCGAGTTCGCCAGCGCCCAATACCGTCACCTGAACCCGGAATGGACCTTCTTTGGAGCGGTGTCTCGGTTTCTCGACAGCTTGGGCGATGATGCCTACGATCTGATCCTCTTCGACTGCCCTCCGGCGATCGGGTACCAATCCATGAACGCGGTCTTTGCCGCGGACATGCTCTATATCCCATCCGGGCCGGGTTACTGGGAATACGACTCGACCACCAGCTTCATCGGGCAGCTTGCAGAGGCCTTGGAAGACCTGTCGCACGGGTTCGAAAACTTCCCCACGGGGAAGATCGCCCTGCCTAAGGCCTTTGCAGATGTGCGCTTCCTGATGACCCGGTTCGAGCCATCGAACGAATTGCATCAGGCCATGTTCGGTGCTTTCCGGCAGGTCTTTGGCGACCGTCTGGCCGAGAACCCGATCGAGTTGACGCGCGCGGTCGAGCAGTCCGGCCGCTTTCTGTCGTCGGTCTATGAAATCGATTATCGAGAGATGACACGGGGAACGTGGCGGAGAGCGCGTGCGACTTTCGATCAGGCCTATGAAGAGTTCCGTGGTCATGTTCTGGCCGCCTGGATCAAATTGGAGGATCACGCATGAGCCGCAAGCGGAGGATGTTCGACATCGATATTCCCGAGGACGCGGCCGAGATCTTCCCCGCGGGGAAGGAAGCCGCGGAAACGCGGCGGGGGCCGATGGCTGCCGCAATCAGCGAGACGGCGGAATCGACCAGAGACAGGGCGGCGCTGGAGGCGCAGATCCGGGCCGAGAATGATGCCTTGGCGCAGGAGCATGTGCGTCTGAAACGGGCAGGGCTGATCACCGACCTGATTGCGCTGGACGCGATTGACACGACCAAGCTGATCCGGGACCGAAAGCCGGTGGCGGATTTCGAACTGGCCGAACTGGTGGCCTCGATCCGCGAGATCGGATTGTCGAACCCTATCCGTGTCGAGCCCGCAGGAGACGGCCGCTACGAATTGATCCAAGGGTGGCGGCGTCTGTCAGCATATCGTCAGCTTCTGGAAGAGACGGGTGACGCGGATACATGGGGCCGTATTCCAGCAGGAATCGCTGCACGCGGGGATCAGCTGGAGGCCCTTTATCGCCGGATGGTGGATGAGAACCTGGTCCGCAAGGACATCTCGTTTGCCGAGATGGCGCAGCTGGCGGTGCATTATGCGATGGATCCGCTCACGGCGGAAAATGATGCGGAGAAGGCGGTCGCCATTCTGTTTCGCTCTGCCGGGTATCAGAAGCGCAGCTATATCCGCAATTTCATCCCGGTTGTGGAGCGTCTGGGAGAGGTGCTGATGTATCCGCAGGAGATCCCGCGGGCACTGGGTTTGTCCCTGGCACAGCGCTTGGAAGAGGTTCCGGGCTTGGTTCAGGCCATCAAGACAGAGCTGAAGGAATGGGATACGCGGTCCATCACAGATGAATTGGGGGTCCTGAGGCGCTATGCAGGGCATGGGAGTGACACGATAACCCCAGCCTCGGGAACCGCTATGCCGAAGGCAGACCTGCCCGTCCGGCAGCCGGCAGCGAAGGCGAAGACCACTTTTCAGCTGAGCCGGCCGCAGGGCAGCGCGAAGTGCACGGCAGCCAATGGGAGGCTGGAGATCCGGCTGGGGCGTGATTTTTCAGCTGTCGACCGGCGCAGGTTGGAGGCCGCAGTAGCGTCGATGTTGGACCAGATCGAGTGATCTTCCCCGCGGGGAAGGTTTCCGACAGGGTAAGCGGCTTGTGGGGGAGAAATGCAGGAGCGAAGCCGATCCTTGGCGAAAAAGCGGCGGCGGTTCATTCTGCCGCGGCTTTTATCGACAGATTATTAATAATAACGTAATAAATACAAATGGTTAGATAGGTTAGCCCAAGGGGAGAGCACTATCAGGTGAACTCTGACAGGTCGACCATTCGCTGTTCATTCATGGATCGTTGTGCGGCAATCCCCATAAGGACTGCCCATTTGCCGTCCTGTATCGTCACCTCGGGCAGTCTGCGCTCGCCTCGGACCATTTCGAGGAAGCGCTGGTGCTGGTAAAAGGTTGAGCCGTTGTGGTCGCCTGCCTCCAGCAGGGTCGGGTCGACGGGGATCGGATGGACCTGCGGGCCCTTGGGGTGGCGCGGCGAGACGACGACCTGGGCCACAGGGGGAGCACCCAGGTCAGTGGGCCAGAAGCGGCCGGGGCCCGGAACCAGCGCCTCGATCTTGCCGCAGGGGCCGACGGCGCTGATTTCTTCCTGGTAGCGCGCGCCTTCGGCAAACATGCAAAGCTCCAGCATGGCACGCGCACCGCTGGCGAATTCGACCGCGACATAACCGTGATCAAAGATGTCGGGCTGTTGCCCCTCGTGAGTTTCATCGAGATGGTTCAGCGCCTGACCGCCCATCGCCATGATCCGGATGGGGTCGGACTGAAGCGCCAGTCGCATCAGGTCGAAGAAGTGGCAGCACTTCTCGACAAAAGTGCCGCCGGTATAGCGGTTGAAGCGGTTCCAGTTCCCGACCTTTTGCAGGAAGGGAAAGCGATGCTCGCGAATGGTCAGCATGGCGATGCCGCCCGTTGCGGCGTCCGCCATCTGCAGAAGCCGCGCGACCGGGGGCATGTAGCGATACTCCATCGCGACCCAGACGGGCGCAGGGTATCGTGCAGCAAAGCCGTCAATGGCCGTGGCACTGGCGGCATCGGTGAAGAGCGGCTTTTCGACAAGAACGGGCAGGGGGCGGCGTGCCGCGATGGTCTGCAACTGTTCCAGATGGCGGAAGTTCGGGCTGGCGATCAGCAGGCAGTCAAGATCCGGGTCGGCCAGAAGCGTCTCGAGGCTGTCCACAAAGCGCGCGCCGGGTGCGATGCGGGCGGCACGCGCACGCATCGTGGCATCGGGTTCGAAGATGGTGCCGATGGCGGTGCCCGGCAGCAGCGCGATGTTGCGCAGGTGTTCCTGTCCCATCATGCCGCAGCCGATCACGCCATAGGTGATCGTGTGTGTGTCCGCCTTGACCAGAGCTTCGGTCGTCATGGAAACCTCCTCAGATGAGGCGCTGCACATAGAGCGCCTTGTCGGTATCAAACCAGGTGCGTGAAAATTCGACGGGTGCGACGGCCTGAGCCCACGACAGGCGGCTGATATGGGCCGTCACGGTGCCCGAGGGCAGCGGAAAATCGGGCGGGGACCAAGTGGGGACGGTGCCGAGGCCCACGCGATCCTCGGCCCGGGTGATCCAGAGCGTCAGGGCATGCTTGTAGGTCAGGTAGAGCGAGTCCTGAACCAAGTCGCGGGGGATGCGGCCCGCGCCGCCGTCCAGCCAGATCTCCTCAAGGGCGATCATCACGTCATCAAGGTAGCGCAGGCGACGGAAGCGGGTGCCGTGGGTGCTGGTGCCATAAGGGGGCTGGTCGGCGTCCTTGGGGAGGTAGTCCACCGAAAGGATGCGGGCCGTGGGAAGGCCACCACCACCTTGCGCGTGTTCGAGCCGGAACATCGAATAAACCGAGGCAACCGGTCGGCCGGCGCGGATGTAGTTGCCCGAGCCTTGGCGGCGTTCCAGCAGGCCTTGCTGTTCCAGCAGTTCCAGTGCCTTGCGGAGCGTGCGAACGGTCGTGCCATGGGCTTGCGCCAGTTCGCGTTCCGGTGCCAGGCGCTGGCCGTCCAACAGGCGGCCGGCCGCGATGTCGCGAATCATCAGTTCGCTGATCTGCAGGTAGATGGGCAGCGCGTCCGACCGCTGTTCCGCGCCTTTCGCTGTTGCCGCCACGCCCGTCCCCACTAAATTGATGCACCATTGATTTACATCAAGGACAAGGCTATTGAAAGACCCATTCGCGGCGATTCACGGAGGAGATCATGACTGTCGTACCTGTAACCTCGGCCGACCTGGATGCGGTGGAAGTGGCTTGGTTCTCGGCTCTGTGTTCGGACGATTATCGGCATCTGGGTGTGCCGGAAGGGGATCTGCGGTCCTCGTGGGCGCATTGTTCGGACATTGTGAAGACAGCCGAGGCGCAGGGGTTCGGCAATATCCTGTGCCCGTCATCCTATCAGGTGGGGCAGGACACGCTGAGCTTCGTGGCCGGCTGCGCGCCCATCACCGATCGTATCAACCTGCTGGCCGCCGTGCGTTGCGGCGAGATGCAGCCCATCATGCTGGCCCGCACGCTTGCGACGCTGGACCATATGCTGCAGGGCCGTCTCACGGTGAACATCATCAGCAGCGATTTTCCTGGCGAGCAGGCGCCCAGCCCCTTCCGTTACCAGCGTTCGCGCGAGGTGGTCGAGATCCTGAAGCAGGCCTGGACCCGCGACAGCATCGAATACCAGGGAGAGGTGTACACCTTCAGCGGCCTGACAACCGATCCGGCGCGGCCGTATCAATCGGGCGGGCCGATGCTTTATTTCGGCGGCTATTCGCCCGATGCGCTGGACCTCTGCGGCCAGCACTGCGATGTCTACCTGATGTGGCCCGAAAAGAGTGAAGACATCGCAGATCGCATGAAAGCCGCCCATGCGGCGGCCGAGACCTATGGCCGCACGCTGGATTATGGCTTTCGCTCGCACGTCATCGTGCGAGACACTGAGGCCGAGGCCAAGGAATATGCGCGTGAGCTCGTCAGCAGGCTGGACGACGAGCAGGGACGCGCGATCCGGGAACGGGCGCTGGATGCCGGCTCGCTCGGCGTCAGCCGGCAGGCGCGCAACCGCGAACTGGCCGATCTCGAGGGTTATATCGAGCCGAACCTGTGGACGGGCATCGGTCGCGCCCGTTCGGGCTGCGGTGCCGCGATTGTCGGTTCAACCGACCAAGTGCTGAGCAAGCTGGAAGAACTGCAGAAGATGGGGATCCGGGCCTTTATCCTGTCGGGATATCCGCATCTGGAAGAAGCCGAGCATTTTGGCAGCCGCGTCTTGCCGCAGATGAAGATATGCCAATTGAACCGCGTGTGGGGCAGGGTGCCCGACAGCACACCCCTAACGCCGCTTGGCGTTGGTGAAAGGCACTGACATGGACCGCGTGAGTCTGACTGATGATGTAAGCCTGTCGCGGCTTGTTTACGGCATGTGGCGGATCGGGGACGATGTCGACACATCGCCCGCCCATGTGCGCGCCAAGATCGATGCCTGTCTGGAACAGGGCATCACCACCATGGATCAGGCCGACATCTATGGCGACTATGGCGCCGAAGCGATCCTGGGCGCGGCGCTGCGGGACGCGCCGGGTCTGCGCGACCGGCTGGAGATCGTGACGAAATGCGGGATCGTGGCGCCTTGCGGCCGCAATGCCGATGTGGCCTGCAAGCATTACGACACGACGCGCGCCTATATCGAGGGGGCGGTGGAGCGGTCCTTGCGCGATCTGGGAACGGATCGGGTGGACCTGCTGCTGATCCACCGCCCGGATCCCCTGATGGATGCGGACGAGACGGGGGCGGCGCTGGACGCGCTTGTGGCCTCAGGCAAGGTGCGCACGGTCGGCGTGTCGAACTTTCGCCCCTTTCAGGTCGAGCTGCTGCAAGCCTCGATGCAGGCGCGGCTGGTCACGAACCAGATCGAGATCTCGCTGGCCGCGCTGTCGCCCTTTACCGACGGCGATTTGGGTTTCCACCAGCGCCGCCGCGACCCTGTCATGGCATGGTCGCCGTTGGGCGGGGGGCGGCTGATGACGGAGGACAGCCCGTTGACGCAGCGGATGGATGCGGTCGCTGTCGAGCATGGGGTGGACCGGTCCGCCGTGGCGGTGGCGTTTCTGCTGCGCCACCCGGCAACGATCCTTCCGGTGCTGGGCACCAATTCGCTTGCGCGGATCGCGCGGATCGCCGATGCCCGGAAGGTGCAACTGAGCCGCATCGAATGGTTCCAGTTGTATGAGGCCGCATCGGGACGAGAGGTGCCATGAACCTGAGCCAGGACGCCCGCAGCTTTGTGCCCGACGCGCATAACGGGCGGATGCTGCGCGACGCATTCGGCCGCTTTGCGACTGGGGTGACGGTGGTCACGACCCAAGGGGCGGACGGTTGCGTGGCGATCACCGCGAACAGCTTTTCCTCGGTATCGCTGAACCCGCCGCTGGTCCTGTGGTCGCCCGCCCGCAGTGGCGCCCGTTATCCGGTCTTTGCCGCGGCCGAGCATTATGCGATCCATGTTCTGGCCGCCGATCAGGCCGAAATGGCTTGGGCCGTTGCGCGCAACCGCGACGCGCTGGAAGGACGCACGATGGACCTGAACAACGAGGGCGTGCCCGTGCTGGAACGCTGCCTGGCACGGTTCGACTGCCGCCGTTTTGCCCTGCACGAGGCGGGCGATCATGCGATCGTGGTGGGTCATGTGCTGCGAGCGACGCTGAGCGATGGTGAACCGCTGGCCTTTTATGCCGGAAAGATTGCCAGCATCGCCCAAGACTGAACGGATACCGCCCGAGGTGGAGCGGGACGGCATCGACAAAGGGGAGGAGGCTTGAATGAGCCTGATGGGGGGTTTGGTCCGGCCATTGTCCTGGATCAACGAACATGTGCTGAGGATCGGACGGGGGATCGGCATCGCCGCCATTGCGGTCATGGTTGCCGTGACCATCCTGCAGGTCTTTTGCCGCTATGTGCTGAACAGTGCACTGGCCTGGCCGGACGAGGCGGCGCGGTTCTGCATGCTGTGGATGACGGGATTGATGGCGCCCACGGCCTTTCGGCGCGGCGGCTTTGTCGCCATCGACGTGCTGCCGGTCATGCTGCCGTCGGTGCTGGCGCGGCTGTTGAACCTGGCGCTGCTGGGAGTGTCGATGGTGGTCCTGGTGGTGGCGGTCCAGATCGGTTGGCGCGAGGTGACGGGCCTGGGCGGGCGCTTTGCCTCGGCCTCGCTGTTCCTGCCGGTCAGCCTGGATCTGTCGGAATGGTACCGGGTGCCGCGGTCCTGGATGATGGCCTCGATTCCCGTGGGGCTGGTCCTGCTGATCATGGTGAACCTGGAGCTGATCGGGCGCAACCTGGGCGAACTGACCGGCGCGCGCGACCTGCCGCCCATTTCGTTGGGTGACGGGATGGACACGGGCATCCGGGGGGTCGATTGATGGCGCTGATCTGGTTCCTGCCGCTGTTCCTGATCTTTCTGCTGATCGGGCTGCCGGTGTTCTTTGGCATGCTGGCAGCCCCCGGCATCCTGTTGTGGCTGAACGGGCAGGAACGCGACCTGACGCTGCTGTACCGCAACCTTTACAACGGAATCGACAGCTTTCCGCTGATGGCGATCCCGTTCTTCATGCTGGCCGGAGAGGTGATGAACCGGGGCGGCATCACCACCCGCCTGGTCGAGTTCGCCCAAGCGCTGATGGGCCATTTCCGGGGCGGGCTGGCACATGTGAACGTGCTGTCCTCCATGCTGTTCGCGGGCCTGTCGGGGTCGGCTGTGGCCGACACCTCGGCGCTTGGATCCATGCTGATCCCGGCGATGGAAAAGCAGGGCTATACCCGCAAGTTCGCGGCGGCGATCACGGCGGCCAGTTCGGTCATCGGCCCGATCATCCCGCCGTCGGGGATCATGATCATCTACGCCTATGTGATGGGCGAAAGCGTGGCGGCGCTGTTCCTGGCAGGCATCGTTCCCGGCATCCTGATGGGCGTGGGGCTGATGAGCGTCGTCAAGCTGATGGCGGACCGGTACGACTTCCCGGTGGCGTCGCGCCGCTATACCTGGCCCGAGCGGGGACAGGCGAGCCTGAAGGCGTTCTTTCCGCTGATGACGCCGGTGATCATCCTGGGGGGCATCCTTGGCGGCGTCTTTACCCCGACCGAGGCCGCGGCGGTTGCGGTGCTTTACGCGCTGGTCATCTCGCTGTTCGTTCTGCGCACGATGACCTGGCGCGAGTTGCCGGACGTGCTGGGACGGGCGGGGCTGACATCGGCCGTGGTCCTGCTGCTGGTGGGGGCGGCGATGTCGTTCAAGACGGTGGTGTCGCTCTCCCACACGCCGCAGATGATGGCCGACTGGATCCTGACGCTGACGGCGGATCCGCTGCTGCTGCTGCTGCTGATCAACCTGCTGCTGTTCGGCGTGGGGATGTTCCTGGACGCCGGCCCGGCCATCATCATCCTGGCACCGATCCTGGGGCCGGTCTTTACCGGCATGGGCGTGGACAGCGTGCATTTCGCCATCATCATGTGCGTGAACCTGACGGTGGGGTTGGCGACGCCGCCCATGGGACTGGTGCTGTTCGTGGCCGCCGCCGTATCGGGCGAGCGGGTGATGACCATCGCCCGCGCCATCCTGCCGTTTCTGGCGGTCGAGATCGCGGTGATCTTCCTGATCACCTATGTCCCGGCCATTTCCATGACCATCCCGCGCCTGACCGGGTTCGCGAACTGATATCAAGATAAGGGAGGACCACCATGTTCAAGACAAGCCTGACACTGTTGACCGCGCTGACCCTGTCGGCAGCCGTGCCCGCAATGGCGCAAGAAGCGGAGTACACCATCCGGGCTGTCGCCAACTCGAACGAGAGCGACGAGGATTTTGACGGCCTGCAGGTTTTCAAGTCGCATGTCGAGGCAGCGTCCAACGGGGCCATAGCCGTCGAAATCTATATGGGAACGCAGCTGTGCTCCAACGGGGCGGAGTGTCTGCAGGGCGTGGCGGACGGGTCGATCGACGTTTACATTTCCACGTCGGACGGGGCGGCGGGTCTGTTCCCCTATGTGCAGGTGCTGGACCTGCCCTATATCATGGCAGACGACCGGGTCGCCGAGCGCGTGCTGACAGGTGATTTCACGCGTCAGTTGCGCGACATGGCATTGGAGGATTCCGGCGGCATGCTGCGGCTGATGACCATCGGCAATACCGGCGGCTGGCGCAACTTTGCCAATACCCAACGCCGTATCCAGACGCCCGAGGACATCGCGGGCCTGAAAATGCGCACCGTGGTGGCCGACCTGCCGCAAGAGCTGGTGCGGGCGCTGGATGCCTCGCCCACGCCGATTCCCTGGGCCGAACTGTTCACCTCGCTGCAGACGCGGGTGGTCGAGGGCACGGCCAACGGGATCACCGACATCATGTCAATGCGTTTTCCCGAGGCCGGTTTGAACTACCTGACGCTGGACGGGCATGCCTACATGGGCGCAATGTGGTGGATGTCGAATGAGCGCTTCATGTCGATGCCTGAGGAGATGCGGGCCATCGTGGTGGACGGCTTCTACCAATTGCAGCAGGCGACCTTTGCCTCACCCAAGCGCAAGTCGATCGCGGCCTATGAGGAATTCGTGGCAGGGGGCGGCGACCTTTACGTGCCGTCCATGGCCGAAAAGGCCGCCTTCACCGAGGCTGCTGCGCCTGTCTATGAATGGTTCACCACCAATGTGGACGGCGGCGAGGAGATCTTAGCCAGCTTCCGCCGGGCGGTCGAGGAGGCCGAGGCGGAACTGACCGAGGAACGCGCAAGGGACATCCAGTGACCTTGGACCTGTCAATGAAAGGGGCCTCGTGGCCCCTTTTGCACGCATGACAGCGTGGACACAGGTCTGGGCCGCGCGGGGACGACATCTGGGGCCGGGCGTGACACTGGCTGTGGTCGTCGCCATGGCGGCGCAGTTTCTGTCAGGACATTATGGCGTTCCGGTGATGCTGATGGCGATCCTGCTGGGCATGCCGCTGCATTTCCTGGCCGAGGACGAGCGGGCCGGGCCGGGTATCGAATTTGCGGCGCGCGGCCTGTTGCGCATCGGCGTCGCCCTGCTCGGATTGCGCGTATCGGTCGACATGGTGCGTGACATCGGTTGGCCCTTTGTCGGGCTGATCACGCTGTCGATCGCCGGGATCATCCTGTCATCGGTGCTGCTGGCGCGGCATCTGGGGCGGGACCGGGCCTTTGGCCTGCTGACGGGCGGTTCTGTCGCGATCTGCGGCGCTTCGGCGGCAATGGCCATCGCCTCGGTTCTGCCTCTGCACGAAACGACCGAACGAGACCTGTCCTTTACCGTCATCACCGTCACGGCCCTGTCGACAGTCGCCATGATCCTCTACCCGACGCTGGCGGCAGGGCTGGGGCTGGATGCCCATCACAGCGGGTTGTTCCTGGGCGCGACCATCCATGATGTCGCGCAAGTCGTGGGGGCGGGATATTCAATGTCGGACGAAACGGGCGACGTGGCCGCGGTCGTGAAGCTGATCCGCGTCACGATGCTGGCGCCCGTGGTGCTGATCGCGGCACTGGCAATGCGCCGTTCCCATTCGGGATCGAGCCATCGTCCGCCCTTGTTGCCGGCCTTCGTGCTGGGCTTTCTGGTGCTGGCAGCAGCCAATTCGCTCCACCTCATCCCGCCCTTGGCCGTCGAAGGGGCATCGACGCTGTCGCGCGCCGTCCTGGTGGCTGCCGTGGCGGCCGTGGGGATGAAGACATCGCTGGCGCGGCTGGCGGATGTGGGGCCAGCGGCGATCCTGCTGCTGCTGGGCCAGACAACGGTGCTGGCCGTCATCGTGCTGGTTCCGCTGGTTCTGGGCGTGATTTGACACGGGGGTGCCCCGCCCCAGCTGGGGCAGGGCAGGGACCTGATCAGGCCGTTTCCTGGATCGCGGCCGGGTTGGCAGTGTTTTCGCCCAGCATGGTCAGCTTTTCGTCGGTGGACATTTCTTCCTGCAGGGTCTGGTCCAGCAGCGATACGGCCTCGTCCATCTTCAGCAGTTGAGCCCAGGACTTGAGCGTGCCGTAACGGGCCATCTCGTAATGCTCGACCGCCTGCGCAGCCGCGACCAGACCGGCGTCGAGGGCGGGCGAGCCCTTGAACTCTTCCATGATCTCCTCGCCTTCGGCGACGATGCCCTCGATGGCATCACAGGTCTTGCCGCGGGCGGGCTTGCCGATTAGTTCGAACACCTGCTGCAGGCGGTCGACCTGACCCTGGGTTTCCTCGCGGTGCTGCTGGAAGGCGGCCTTCAGCTCTTCGGACTGCGCGGCGCGGGCCATCTTGGGCAGAGTCTTCAGGATCTTGCGCTCGGCGTAATAGATGTCCCGCAGCGTGTCGTGGAACAGGTTTTCCAGCGTCTTCGTGGCCATGATGAATTCCTTGGTCTGAGAGACGGGCCTTGGCCCGGGGCCTATTCAACCGAGGCCCGAGGGCTTTGTTCCCACGGGCCCGGGCAATCGTCAGCCGTGCGGGCGCATGACCACCTTGATGCAGCCGTCGGCCTTGTCGCGGAACGACTTGTAGAGGTCAGGGCCTTCGGACAGGTCGGCGCGGTGGGTGATCAGGAACGTGGTGTCGATCCTGCCCTGTTGCACCATCTCCAGAAGCTGCGGAAGGTAGCGCTGGCAATGGGTCTGGCCGCTGCGCACGGCCAGCGCCTTGTTCATCAGCGCCCCCATCGGCAGCTTGTCAACCATGCCGACATACACGCCGGGGATCGAGATCGTGCCCCCCTTGCGGCAGCACATGATCGCCTCGCGCAGGACCGAGGGGCGGTCCGTGCCCAAGTACAGGGCGGTCTTGACGCGGTCCACGCGTGCCATGATGCCGCTGTCCGCCGCCGCCTCGGTGCCGACGCAGTCGATGCAACTGTCGGGACCGCGCCCGTCCGTCATCTCCATCAGCGCTTCGTAGATATCGACCTCGCTGAAATCCAGGGTTTCGGCGCGGCCATGATCCCGTGCCATCTGCAGGCGCTCGGGCACCTGATCGATGGCGATGACACGGCCTGCGCCCTGCAGCCAGGCAGAAAGGATGGCCATCTGGCCGACCGGGCCGCATCCCCAGATCGCAACGGTGTCGCCTTCCTCGATGTTGGCGTGTTCGGCGGCCATCCAGCCCGTAGGGAGGATGTCGGACAGGAAAAGGACCTGTTCGTCGTCCAGACCTTCGGGAACGGCAATGGGGCCAACACTGGCATAAGGAACGCGCAGATAGTCGGCCTGCCCACCGGCATAGCCACCCAGCATGTGCGAATAACCGAACAAGCCTGCGGGAGAATGGCCCATGGCGGTCTTGGCGACCTCGGCATTGCGGTTGGAACGGTCACACAGCGAATAAAGCTGCTTCTTGCAGAAATAGCATTGCCCGCAGGACAGGTTGAAGGGAACGACCACGCGATCGCCCTTCTTGAACTTGCTGTGAGTGGCGCCTGTTTCGACCACTTCGCCCATCGATTCGTGACCCAGCACGTCACCTGATTCCATGGTTGGCATGCAGCCATCCATCAGGTGCAGGTCGGACCCGCAGATCGCGCAGGCTGTCACCTTGATGATGATATCGTCGGGTTGTTCGATACGGGGGTCTTCGACCGTGTCGTGGCGGATGTCGTTCTTGCCATGCCAAGTCAGCGCTTTCATAGCGGTCTCCCTGTTGGTGTTTTCGGCTGCGGCGGTGGCCCGCGCCTTGTGGGGGTCTGAACCGCAGGAACGGGTGATGGTTCCAGATGACCGCAGGGGAACCGCCCCGTCGGCAGGACGTTTGGTGGCAGTAGCACGAGGCATCTGCCATGACATGTTCATTCAAGACCACCCTATCCCTGGCTGCCCTTCTGGTCGGTCTGGCGGCCCCGCTGTCGGCGCAGGTGACGCCGGCCGGAGCGCCGCCCGCAGAGGAACGGCTGAGTGCCGCGCCCGCGTGTCCTGAGCCGGCGACACAGGCGGAACCCGCAACACAGCCTGACGCATCCGAGGACGGCACGGCACCCGAGAACACGGGCACGACCGGCTGGACAGGCGGTACCGGCGGATCGCAACTGGGCACGAACATTCAGGGCGCGGTGGAGAATTCACCAACTTGGCAACCGCCGACCGCCCGCGGATTGGACCTCAAGGGTACAGCTGAAGCGGTAGTCTCCGAAGCGGCCTGCTGATCAGACCGCGTCGTCCAGGCGCAACCGCAGCCCGTCGCGATTGAGAAACTCGGACTCTCGGATCAACCCGCGATCGCCTTGCAGTGCCTTGAGGAGCGAGGCGAGGCGACTGCGCGCGATGTCATCCGCCACCAGCCCCTCACGGCCCGCACGATAAAGGGCGACGGCATCCCAATGCACACCTGCTCCGTCCAGATGTGCAGCAAGGGTCCGCCAGTCCAGATCATCGCCAATCACATGCAGATGGGCTGAACGCAGCAACTCGACCCGGCCTTCGGGAAGTCCCAACAGCACCATCATCAGGGTAAACCCTTGGGTTTCCGCCCAAGTGTCGGCCAGCCATTCGTCGAAGTCAGTCGCGTGTTCGGTCATGCCGGGCCTTTGGATGGTGGCGGAAGGGAATGGGAGTCGAACCCACCCGGGACAGGCTCGCTGCCCCAACCGGAGTTGAAGTCCGGCCAAACCACCAGGTTTGTTTCCCTTCCGTAATCTTGCGCATCAACAAGTTAGCCGGTTGCTGCGCAAGGTGCAATTGGACGCTTCGCAACATTCGGGCGACATGCATCTTTGTCCCCGGTAGGTTCCCGGCGTTCTTGCGCCTCGGTTGCGCGGGAATTTTACCGCGCCGCTCCAGCGTAGTAGGCCACCATGCTGCGGCTGGAATGGACCGTTACCGCTATTAGGAGGTCGTCCGAGCAGCCAAGCGCCGCAATCTCATGGGCGATCGTGTGGCGCAGGGCATGCATGTCGTAGGCTTCAGCTTCAATGCGCTTCCGTATGACCATCATCATGCCCCAGGCGACGTCATAGCTGGCCGGCTTGCCGTTGGGCTGAGCGCAAACTATCATTCCCGCCTTCGGATTGGCCTTCAACGTGGTGTGCAGATCCGCGATCAGTGGTATTCAAAGCGCCGCTCAGGTTTTCCCCTGCCGGACATCTATGCCGCTCCGAAATGTCGCTCCAACGCATCCGCAGCACATCACCAATCCTCCTACCGGTTCCTAGCAGAGGTTCAAAGATAAGTCTGTGGCGGTTGCCCTGCTCTGCTGCCGCCCGAAAAGCACCGATCTTGTCTTGCGGCCACAGAGAGCGGGGCGCGGTATCTTCCTTGAGCATCCCCGTCCCACGGCGAGATTCTCTTGGCTCCAGCCTCTGTCGATCGCATTCTCGAACATAACGCGGATCACCTGGATAATACAGCTAGCGAAGCGAACAGCGTCCTTATTGGTATCTTATGCCCGGATCACGTCGTTCCGCTGCATCCGGTCCGCCGACAGGTGGCCAAGCTTCGGCAATCGCCTCGGGCAGATAGTCCAGATCGTCAGGATCGACAGAGAGAAGTTCCTCGGTGAGCGGGAAGGCGTAGACATCCAGCCGGACCAAGAAGAAATGTTTGGCACGGCTCCCGATGACGAAGGCGGCGATTACAAAGAGGACGACCATCGCCAGCTCCCCAAGCCATCGAACTTCGACCGTTGGCCGAGTTCACAATACCCGGCAAGCAAAAACCTCGCTCAGCTATCGTTGCCGGCCGCGCGCGGGTCCACACTCCCAAGGAGCTGTCAGCTTCGAAAGCAAAGCTGCATAGACCGCGCGGCCCCTCCTTCCGGCTCCTATCGAGGGTGCATCATGGTTATACTTGAAATCCCTAAGGCGTAGAGCAAGCGCAAACAGGCAGAGGGCCAGTACCACACGCAGAAGCCGGACAGCGACAAGATCGAACGGGCCTGTGCCGATGGCCTGAGCCGCATTGCATGGCGTGATGACTGCCATGTAGCCGACGCGCGCTGCGTGAAGCGATGGGGTCAGTACGGACAAACATATGTTCAAGTTGAGGCGCTCACGTAATGAGCCACAAGGTCGTCACTTTGTATGTAGCCGGATCGTCGGCAGTGCCGCGCAAAAGGCTCTTCTCGTCAACATGGCAGACAGGCCAGTGACGGAAGCGAAGGGGTCTCCGCAAGGGGGGCGACCATTGCGGCAGAGACTGAGCAAGGCGTTAGCACTGTGCACGCGCCATAAGCGAGCTGCTCGCACGTGTTCTCATTGTGGAGGTCGGTCATAAGGCTTTCTTGAACGGTCATATGGTCGTCTACGACATGAACCTCGTGGCGTTTGCCGCGCTCGATGAGTGGAAGCCCAAACAAAGTTCATCACGAACCTCATCCAGAGCGGACCGGGAGCGGACTGCAACCCAGTCCTGAGTGGACCCCAAACCATCCTTAAATCAGGAGAAGCAGGAGGAGGGCGCGCGTGCGATGCACGTTGAATTCATACTCATCTCAAAACTACCCACACTTCTAAGATTTGATCATCATGGACAAACGCTCCAATACCGGCTGAGCCCGGATGCGGCCTTCACCGTAGCACGCTGGCAAATCAACCTTGGCCTGTCAGCAGATGAGATACCGCACTTCGTTTTCGGCAATATGCGCGCCCATGGCAGCGCGGCCAACGGCCCCAAAACCCTTACCCGCCATATGCAGGACTTTGCCGCCGCAAAAATACGCCGTGACTTGAGCCTACTCAACCGTCTCAATTATCCCGTTCCGCCGCCGATCGCCCCGCCGGCCACCGTATCCAAGCCGAAATTCCGGAAAAAGTACCATCAGTGACCAGTCAAGCCGCGCATGCCGATCTGTCGATACGCTTCAACAACTGGCTGAACCGCTTCTACCCGCCGCGCCAGATCGCTAACAACCTGCAACCCATGAGCTGCTGTCTGTTTTGTGGGCATCAGGTCAAGCTGGCCTGGCGTGTGCCTCGCACTT
>NZ_JBKGUN010000101.1:0-33648 GCF_046462195.1 Paracoccus sp. (in: a-proteobacteria)
TCGGGGATGAAGCCCATGTCCAGCATGCGGTCGGCCTCGTCCACGACCATGATCTGCACGCCGGTCAAAAGCAGCTTGCCGCGCTCGAAATGGTCCAGCAGACGGCCGGGGGTGGCGATCAGCACGTCCACGCCGCGGTCGATCAGCTTGTCCTGTTCGCCAAAGCTGACGCCGCCGATCAGCAGCGCCTTCGTCAGGCGCGTGTGCTTGGCGTAGATGTCAAAGTTTTCCGCCACCTGCGCCGCCAGTTCGCGGGTCGGGCACAGCACCAGGCTGCGTGGCATGCGCGCGCGCGCGCGCCCACGGCCCAGCATCGTGATCATCGGCAGGGTAAAGCTGGCCGTCTTGCCGGTCCCAGTCTGCGCAATCCCCAGCACGTCGCGGCCTTCCAGCGCGGGCGGGATCGCCCCCTGCTGGATGGGCGTCGGCGTCTCGTAGCCGGCCTCCAGAACAGCCTGCAGGACTTTGGGATCAAGCTTCAGGTCAGAGAATTTGGTCATTCAGGGCTTTCCAATAAGCCGCGCCTGATTCGGGCGCGTTGCGTTCCATGCCGCGCGCCCGTCTGGCGATGATGCGGCAAAGTTGGGACGCAGTCTTGGACGCCCCGCCTTTCGCCCGCCGGATGCGGGCTGACAATGCCCTAGAGCAAGTGAACCCGCGCGTCAAGAATCGGCGTGCCCGCGGGTCGTGCAAGGCGGTTTGGGTTTCGAAACCATCCCGGCGAATCGCCGGGGGCTTGGTGCAGGGCGGTTGACCTTTCGGCCGCCGCATCGTTTAGGTGGCCGTTGAAAATCAGCGGGGACACCGATGAACCTGTTCAACGACATCCGCGCGGTCGTGATCGGCGCGCTGAAACAGATGGCCGAGGCGGGCGAGCTGCCGCAGGGCTTGGACCTTGCGAACGTGGCGGTCGAGCCGCCGCGCGATCCGGCGCATGGCGACATGGCGACCAATGCGGCCATGGTGCTGGCCAAGCCTGCCGGCATGAAGCCGCGCGACATTGCCGACACGCTGGCTGCACGCTTGACCGATCCGCGGATCGCCGCGGCCGAGGTTGCAGGCCCGGGCTTTCTGAACCTGCGCCTGTCGCCGGCCGTGTGGCAGGGGGTCGTGGTGGCGGCGCTGCGGGCGAACAGGGATTTCGGACGCTCGGATCTGGGTGCGGACAGCAAGGTGAACATCGAGTTCGTCAGCGCCAACCCGACCGGCCCGATGCATGTGGGACATGTGCGGGGCGCGGTCTTCGGCGATGCGCTGGCGCGGCTGCTGTCCTTTACCGGCCACGACGTGACGCGCGAATATTACATCAATGACGGCGGCGCACAGGTCGATGTGCTGGCGCGGTCGGCCTATGAACGTTACCGCGAGGCGAACGGCCTGGCGCCCGAGATCCGCGAAGGCCTGTATCCCGGCGATTATCTCATCCCGGTCGGGGAAGCGCTGAAGGCCGAATATGGCAGCAGCCTGCTGGACAAGCCCGAAGAGGATTGGCTGGTCCTGATCCGCGATTTCGCCACAAAGGCGATGATGGAACAGATCCGCGGCGATCTGGAAGCGCTTGGCGTGCAGATGGACGTGTATTCCAGCGAAAAGGCGCTCTACGGCACTGGCAAGATCGAGGCGGCGATCGAGCGGCTGCGCGGCATGGACCTGATCTATCGCGGCGTGCTGGAGCCTCCCAAGGGCAAGCTGCCCGAGGATTGGGAGGAGCGGGAACAAACGCTGTTCCGGTCCAGCGCGCACGGGGACGATGTGGACCGGCCCATCCAGAAATCGGACGGGGCATGGACCTATTTCGCCCCCGACATCGCCTATCATTGGGACAAGATCGAGCGCGGCTTCGACCAGTTGATCGACGTGTTCGGTGCCGACCATGGCGGTTACGTCAAGCGGATGAACGCCGCGGTCAAGGCGCTGTCGAACGGGCGCGTGCCATTGGACGTCAAGCTGATCCAGCTGGTCAAGCTGTACAAGAACGGCGAACCCTTCAAGATGTCCAAGCGCGCGGGCACCTTTGTGACCCTGCGCGACGTGGTCGAGGAGGCGGGGGCCGACGTCACCCGCTTCATCATGCTGACGCGCAAGAACGACGCGGCGCTGGATTTCGATTTCGCCAAGGTGCTGGAACAGTCCAAGGACAATCCGGTTTGGTACGTGCAATACGCCAATGCGCGCGTGAACTCGGTGCTGCGCCGCGCGGCCGAGGCGGGAATCGACGTCACCGATTCTGCCCTGATGGTGGCCGATCTGTCGACGCTCGCCCATCCGGCCGAGCTGGAACTGGCCCGCAAGGTTGCCGAATGGCCTCGTCTGGTGGAGAATGCAGCCCGCGCACATGAGCCGCATCGGGTGGCCTTCTTCCTGTACGAGATCGCCTCGGACCTGCATTCGCTGTGGAACCGCGGCAATGACGACACGTCGCTGCGTTTCGTGCAGGACGGCGATCCGGCAACGAGCCAAGGAAAAATTGCGCTCGTCCGGGCGGTTGGCGTTGTTATTTCAAGCGGTCTCGCTATTCTTGGGGTCACTCCGGTGGAAGAAATGCGCTGACCAAACGCGTCGCTGCCGGATGTGGCTGAGAGCAGGCAAAGTAAATCCGGAACAACCGGCAGGCAGGCAGACATGGCAGTGATGGACTTCCGCGAAGGCGGCTATGTTTTCTCGCGTCACAAGGTGAAGCGGGAATTCTCTTACGATCAGGCAGGGTGGAACGGCGCTCAGGAGCAGGATGACCCCCGTGCGGGTGCGCGGCCCGGGGGTGACGGCCTTCCGGCGCGGCTTGCACGGCTGACGCATTACATGGGCGCGGTCGCCTCGGTGGGTTTGATGGTCGGCCTGATGACCTGGGGATGGCAGTTGGTGTCCCGCGACGTGTCGGGCGTCCCCATCATTCGCGCAATCGAGGGCGAGGCCCGGACCACGCCGGACAATCCGGGGGGACAACTGACCAGCCACACCGGCCTGGCGGTCAACTCGGTTGCCGGAGGAGAGGCCGCGACGCCCGCCCAGCAGGTGGCCATCGCGCCGGCACCGATCGATCTGTCCGACGATGACGTGGCAATGGGCCAACTGGGCGCCACCGCACGCGAACCGTCGAACCCGTCCGAAACCCCCCTGACATTTGCCGGCGATCCCATCGTGCCGCTGTCGGACAGCGAGGCGCGCGCCTTGGCCGAGGCCGACGCCGCGGCTGCCGCCGAACGCGCGCTTGCCGATCAGGCCGTCAACGATGCGGCCATCATCGATGCACCGGCCAGCGAAGGGCCTGTGACCGATGTCGTGACCGACGAGAACGGCGTGCCCGCCCAAGCGGTCGCCATTGCCGAGGCGCTGGCCCAGGCCCAGGCCGAGGCCGACCCCGGCGTGCTGGTCGCCTCGGTCCGTCCGGCCCCGCGTCCGCGCGTCCAACGCGTCGCCTCGGCTGCCCCGGCACCGGCACCGGCAGCGACCCCCGCACCCGTTTCGGCGGCCGAACCGGCACCCGCCCCGGCCCCTGAACCCGCTCCGGCCCGTTCGGCAGGTGGTCCGCTGGTCCAGGTCGGTGCCTTTGACAGCAACGCCATCGCCGAGGGCGAGTGGCAGCGTCTGGCAGGCCGCAACGGCTCGCTCTTTTCAGGCAAGTCGCCGGTCATTCAACAGCACCAGTCGAATGGCCGCACCTTCTGGCGGCTGCGCGTCGCGGGCTTTGGTTCTCTCAGCGAGGCGCGGCAGTTCTGTTCGGCGCTGCAATCCTCGGGGACGGACTGTCTGGCCCTGGGCGGCTGAAGCATGGCCCCAAATGCGACCATCCTGGGCGGCATTGCCGGCCCGATATTGGCGGCCGACGAGGCCGCCTTTTTCCGCGAGGCTGATCCCTGGGGCTTCATCCTGTTCGGACGGAACGTGGACAGCCCGGACCAGTTGCGCCGGTTGACGAACGACCTGCGCGACGCTGTCGGGCGCGATGCGGTGATCACCGTCGATCAGGAAGGTGGCCGCGTCCAGCGCTTGCGTGCCCCGCACTGGAACGAATGGCCTGCGCCCCTGGATCAGGCCGCCTCGGGGCCGCGCGCGATGTGGCTGCGCTATCACCTGATCGGTCAGGAACTGCGGGCTGTCGGGATCGATTCGAACTGTGCCCCCACACTGGACGTGGCACAGGAGGGGACACATCCCTTTCTGCTCAACCGCTGCCTTGGTACTGATCCGGCACGGATCGCCGAACTGGGACGTGCGGCTGCCGACGGGATGCTGGCGGCAGGCGTTCTGCCGGTCATCAAGCACATGCCGGGCCATGGCCGCGCCGTTGCCGACAGCCACCATGATCTGCCTGTCGTGGATGCCGCGGCCGCGGATCTGGAGGCGCTGGACTTTGCCCCCTTTCGTGCCTTGTCCGACCTGCCGATGGGAATGACCGCGCATATCCGCTTTACCGCGCTGGATGATCAGCCTGCCACCGCGTCCAGCCGGATGATCGGGCTGATCCGCAACCGAATCGGGTTTGACGGTCTGCTGATGACGGATGACATCACGATGAACGCGCTTTCGGGAACCGAGGCCGAGCGTGCCCGGGCATCGATCGAGGCGGGCTGCGACCTGGTGCTGCACTGCAACGGGACCGTTGCGCAGATGGAACCGGTGGCTCAGGCGGCAGGAACGATGACGGCCGACGCAGCGCGCCGTGCCGATGCCGCACTGGCCCTGCGTCGCGCGCCCCAGGACACCGACATCCGATCCCTGATGGCGGAGTGGCAGACGTTGACAGGCGCTGTGGCTTGACAGCGCGGTCGGTGGGCGGGACTTTGCCCGCCTGATGCAAGGAGGCTGCGTGGCCAAGCCCAAGGTGCCCTATCTCAAGCCCGTCCCCGACAGCAGCCATGTTGCCGAGGTGGCGCAGCGCCGCGCGGAGGAAGCGCTGATCATCGATGTCGATGGTTACGAAGGTCCGCTGGACCTGTTGCTGACGCTGGCCCGGATGCAGAAGGTGGATCTGCTGAAGATCCGCGTGCTGGACCTGGCCGAGCAGTACCTGTCCTTTGTGGAAGACGCCCGCGCCCTGCGGATCGAACTGGCCGCCGATTACCTTGTCATGGCGGCCTGGCTGGCCTTTCTGAAATCGCGCCTGTTGCTGCCCCCGGACCCCGAGGCCGAGGGTCCTTCGGCGCAGGACATGGCGGCCCATCTTGCCTTTCAACTGGAACGTCTGTCCGCCATGCGCGAAGCCGCGGCACAGTTGATGGGACGGGACCGGCTGGGCCAGTCGCGCTTTGCCCGTGGAGCGCCTGAACCCGTGATGCGCAAGCGGCGGACGCAATGGCAGGCCGGGCTGATCGACCTGATGCGTGCCTATGCGCGATTGAAGACCCGCGACGAATTCCGTCCTTTCGCCTTTGACCGCCATGACGTCTTCACGATGGAGCAGGCCTTGGAGCGGATGCGCCGATTGATCGGCTTCAGCGGCGGCTGGATGGATCTGGCGGTCTTTCTGCCGGACGGGTGGCACGGCGATCCCAGACGCCGGCGCAGCGCAACGGCCGCGACCTTTGCCGCTTCGCTGGAGCTTGCGCGTCAGGGCCGGCTGGAGATCCGGCAGACCGATACCTTCGCGCCGATCAGCTATCGCCCCAAGGCACAGGACGACCATGCCTGACCCGCGGCCCGATTTCCCTCCGCCCCCCATGGAACAGCAGGAGCGCATGGTCGAGGCGATCCTGTTCGCCGCCGCCCAACCCCTGACGACGCGCGATCTCGCCGCGCGCATGCCCATCGGTTGCGATCCGGCCGAGGCCGTTGCAGGCCTGCGACGGACCTATCAGGGGCGTGGGGTGGTTCTTGAACGGGTGGAGGAGGGTTATGCGTTTCGCACTGCGCCGGACCTGTCGCACCTGATGCAACCCGAGATGGTCGAAACGCGGCGGCTGTCGCGGGCCGCCATCGAGACATTGGCCATCATCGCCTATCACCAGCCCGTCACCCGCGCCGAGATCGAGGAGATTCGCGGTGTCGCTGTCAGTCGCGGCACATTGGACCAGTTGATCGAGATGGAGTGGGTCCGCATGGGTCGGCGGCGGATGAGCCCCGGCCGCCCCGCGACCTTTGTGGTGACGGAAACCTTTCTGGATCACTTCGGATTGGAATCGGCGCGCGACTTGCCGGGGCTGGCGGAACTGCGGGCGGCAGGATTGCTGGAAGCACGACCGCCCGCCGAAGGCATGGCCTTGCCCCTTGCGGGCGAGAGTGAGGGTGCCGATATCAACCCAGAGGATCAAGCCGATGATCTGCTTGACGAGGATTGAGGGCGAGTCGATGAACATGAACATGCTGTTCAACATGTTTACCCGCATGGTTGCGCGCCGCGCGATGAATTGGGGCATCAACAAGGGGATGGACACGCTGTCACGGCGCGACAAGCCCGGCACCGCCGATCCCCACATGACCGCCGGTCAGCCCAAGCGGCGTGGCCAGAACCCGCAGACCCGTGATCTGGCCCGCAAGATGCGCGTGCTGGGCCGGTTGACACGGCGCTGACCTCTCGCCTTTCCGCAAGGCCCGGGATAGGGCTGTGGAATGGACAATCCTGAATTCGACATCTTCCTGGTCGCGACTCCGGGGCTCGAGGCGCCGTTGGCGGCCGAAGCTTCGGCCCTCGGCTGGCAGCCCGTGGTTCAGCCGGGCGGCGTCACGATCCGGGGCGGCTGGCCCGATGTGTGGCGCGCCAATCTTTGGCTGCGAGGGGCCACGCGCGTGCTGGCACGGGTTGGTGGCTTTCGAGCCATGCATCTGGCGCAATTGGACAAAAGGGCGCGCAAGTTTCCTTGGGGCGATCTGCTGCGCCCGGATCTGGCCGTCAAGGTCGAGACCGTCAGCCGCGCCTCCAGGATCTATCATGCCGGGGCCGCCACCCAGAGGATCGAGCGTGCCATTACCGAAGAACTGGGCGCCCCTCTGGCCGCCGATGCGCCGATCACCGTCAAGGCCCGGATCGAGGATGATCTGGTCACTTTCAGCCTGGATACGACGGGCGAATCCTTGCACAAGCGTGGCCACAAGGAGGCCGTCGCCAAGGCCCCCATGCGCGAAACCATGGCGGCGATGTTCCTGTCGCAGATGGGCTTTGACGGCACTCAGCCGGTGCTCGACCCGATGTGCGGGTCAGGAACCTTTGTGCTGGAGGCGGCCGAGATGGCCTTGGGGCTGGCACCGGGGCGCAGCCGCGCTTTTGCCTTTCAGCAGTTCGCCAATTACGATCCCGAGGCTTGGTCACGCCTGAAGGCGCAGGCCGTGCCACATCCTGTCGCCGCACAGTTTTTTGGCAGCGACCGGGATCCGGGTGCGGTCCGTATGAGCCAGGCCAATGCCGAACGCGCAGGCGTCACGGAGATCACCCGGTTCGAGACGTGCCAGATTGCTGATCTGCAGCGTCCCGACTGCCCGCCCGGCATCCTCATCGTGAATCCGCCCTATGGTGCGCGGATCGGCAACAAGGGGCCGCTGTTCGGTCTTCATGCCAAGATGGGCGAAGTGTTCCGCACCCGCTTTCAGGGCTGGCGCATCGGGATCGTCACCAGTGAGGCTGGATTGGCCAAGGCGACCGGCCTGCCTTGGCAGCCGCCCGGGCCGATCGTCGCGCATGGGGGCCTCAAGGTCCGTTTGTGGCAGACTGAAGCGATCTAGCCTGCATATCTTTGTCGGACCGAATGTTGCCATGCATTGCGGCTCTTGAAGTGTTCCTTATGGCAGGAAGTCCGAACCACACCGCGCTGAGGGCCTGCATGTGCGCCCTGTCGCGGTTGTTCAGGCGCTTTGTGTGGGGCGGCGGCGATGCGACCCGAGCGCCTGTCGCAACGTTGCCTTCCAACGGCCCCTCCCTTGCACGGCTGTTGCTTGGATTTGAACTAAGCCTTTTGCGTTATTGGGAAAATATTGCCTTTAGCATGCAGGTGGGCATGATGCTGGTATCGGCGTTGCTGGCTTGCAGTATAAAGCGACTTGCGGGCGCCCTGCAGTCGCTTGTGCCGGAAGCCGGGCCAAATGGGGTTCTCGTCTATAGACTATGGCAGAGAAAAAGCAGGCTGTGAAGAGAGGCATGCGGGGTCCATGACCTGTGAGAGACATGCTCCCGCTCGCGCCATGTCTTCATCATTTCGGGTCATCTCGTGGCGCTGGGAAAGTAACCCTTATTTACCGAGATCCGGCTCACGTTGCTTGTCCGGCAGCATGCTGCCGCTTGGGCGCTGCCCCACTTACGGTTTTTGGATATCAGTAGAATTGCTTGGCCAGCTTCAGGCCTTGCCCTTGATAATTGGATTTGATCCCTTCGCCGTAAAGACGCTCGGGACGGCTGGCCATCTGTTCATAAACCAGTCGGCCTACGACCTGCCCATGCTCCAGAACAAAAGGCGCCTCATGACAGCGAACTTCCAGCACGCCGCGTGCGCCTGCACCTGCCGTGCCGATTCCGAAGCCCGGATCGAAGAAGCCCGCATAGTGAACACGGAATTCCCCAACCATCGCAAGATAAGGGGCCATTTCCGCCGCATAATCCGCAGGGATGGCCACTGATTCGCGGCTGACAAGGATATAGAAAGCGCCGGGATCGAGGATCAGGCGCCCATCGGTGGTGCGCAACTCATCCCAGAACTCGGCTGCCGGATATTCTCCGATGCGGTCCAGATCGACCACCCCGCTGTGAGGGCGGGCGCGATAACCCACAAGATCGCCCGAAGCAGGGCGAAGGTCGACCGAAAAGCCGAGCCCTTGATCGATCAGCGCCTTTCCCTGCCCCACCAGCGGTTCGCGGGCGTTCAATTCGTTCAACTGGCTGTCCGAAAGGATGGCTTGGCCCCGACGGAGGCGCAACTGGTTCAGCCGCATTCCGGGGCGCACCAGGACGGAAAAGCTGCGCGGGCAGATTTCGGCGTATAGCGGACCGTCATAACCTTCGGGCAGGCGGTCGAACTCGGTCCCGTCATCGGTGACCAGACGGGTCAGCAGATCCAGACGCCCGGTCGAGGATTTGGCATTCGCCACAGCCGACAGGCTTGTCGGCAGCGAAACGTGCTCCTGCAGCGGGATCAGATACACGCAGCCCCGTTCGAGGACGGCACCGTCGGACAGGTCCATCTGGTGCATGCAGAAGTCGCCCAAGCGGTCCCTGATGCGGCGGCCGCGGCCCGCCAGAAAACTGGCGCGCAGCCGATAGGCGGTGCCGCCGAGGCGCAGGTCCAGCGAGGCGGGCTGGATCTGTTCAGGAATGACGGGTTGATCGGCGCGAATCGTACCTTCGCGGATCAGGTTGCGGATCTCGCTGTCGGGCAGAACGCCGTTCATCCTGAACTCTCCAGGTCGGGGAAAAGGGAAACGCCCACCCCTGAAAAGGGATGAGCGTTTTCGGAATGGTCGGGCCGGAGAGATTCGAACTCTCGGCCTTCCGCCCCCCAGACGGACGCGCTAACCAGGCTGCGCCACGGCCCGACGCGCATCGTATAGAGCGATCCGGCAGGGCAGCACAAGGGCCGCAATGCGGAAATCTTTGCCAAATCGCAATGACCTGTCAGTAAATCCGGATCATCGTGTGGCCAAGCCGGACGGCGGCGTTTCGCGCCGCGGCCCAGGACGGGTCCGACGCGTGAATGCGCTGCAGGCGGCGTGCCAGCGAGGTCAGGCGAACCAGCCAGACCGCTTGATCCGCATCACTCGGGATATCGGAAAGCAGGGGCGGTTGTGCAGGCTCGGACGGGGTTGCGGGTAAAAGTTCCGGTTCCGTTTCCAGCGGCAAGGCCGGTGCAGCATGGTCAGCCTGTGCATCCGTCGCGGGATCGGGTGAAAGGGGAGGGGAAGACATCTGGGGCATCACGGCCTCCTCGGGAGCGATTTCTGCAATCAGGCGGACACCCCGTGCGCGTACGGCCTGCCCGCGGTCTTCTGCAATCCGCTTGCGGGCGCCGCGAATCGTCAGGCCGTCATTGCGCAGGAGTTGCAGGATGCCTGCGGCCAAGGTGACGTCATCGGGCCGATAATATCGGCGGCCGTCGGGCCGTTTCATCGGGCGCAGCTGTGGAAACTGCGTTTCCCAATAGCGCAGGACATGCGGTGCAACGCCGATCATCTTGGCGACCTCGCCGATCGATCGGAATGCCTCTGCGCTTTTTGCCATCCTGTGCAGGTGATCCTATCGCTTGTTGCCAGCTGCCACGCGATCTTTCATCAGATGCGAAGGACGGAAGGACAGCACGCGGCGCGGGGTGATCGGGACTTCTTCGCCAGTCTTGGGATTGCGGCCGATGCGTTCGTTCTTGTCACGAACCGAAAAGGTGCCGAAAGACGAGATCTTGACTTGTTCACCGCGGACAAGGGCGTCCGAGATATGTTCAAGGACGCTTTCGACCAGCTGGGCCGATTCATGGCGGGACAATCCGACGTCGCGGAACACCGCCTCGGCCAGATCCATGCGGGTCAAAGTCTTGTCGCCCATTGTCGTTCCTTCTTGATCCGCCAAAGATGCTGCGCTTCGTTCAGGCTGTCAACGAGAAGGGCGGGGAAATCGTTCCCCGCCCGTGACTTGTCGAAAGTTTGTCGAGAATTATTCGGCGCAGGCCTGGATCGCCGCCAGGTCCGGACCGTTCGGGCTCCGCCCAAGGTTGAACGGTGCCGAGGCATCTCGCCACGTGGAGTATTCCTGCAGATAGGTCAGCTGGCTGGCATAAACCTTGGCCGACAGCGGGTTCTCGCAGGCGACTTCCTGGATGGTCTCGTTGGCCAACTGCTGCACCCGCTCCAGTGCATCGTCGTCCAGTCGCGTGATCTCGGTGCCGGCTTCCTGGAACTGGACATAGGCCTCGGTTGCGCGCCTTTCGGTGAACGAAAGGCTCCACAACATGGTCGCGTCGGCCGCGATCTGCAGACGCTCCTGCGTTTCCTCGTCTAGTGCGTCCCACGACGCCCTGTTGATCATCACGCCAAAGACCGAGGATGACTGGTGCCAGCCCGGGGTCGACCAGTGCTTGGTCACCTGCTGAAAGCCGCCGGAATAGTCTACGTTGGGCGTCGAGAACTCGGCCCCGTCGATCACGCCGCGCTCCAGCGATTGATAGATTTCACCGCCGGCCATGCTGACCTGGTTGCCGCCCAGCTTTTCCAGCAGCTTGCCCTGCTCAAGGCCTGACAGGCGCAGACGCAGGCCCTGCAGATCTTCCAGCGTGCGAATGGGCTGACTGACGGTGCGGAAGCCCGATTCGTTGTTGGTCACCCCATAGGGCAGATAAACCATCCCGAACTGGCCATAGACTTCGTTATAAAGGTCTGCCCCACCCCATTCCTGGATCCAGTTCACGTAATCGACTGCGTTGAAAAGGCTGGCCGTCGTGGACAAGGGAGAAAAGGCGCTGTTGCGGCCTGCCCAATAGCCCGGCCAGTCGGCGCCAGCCTGGATCGTGCCCGATTCGACCGCGCCAAAGACTTCGCCCGCGGGAACCAGGCTGCCGCCTTCGTAGAATTCGATCGTCAGCTTGTCGTCGTCGACCAGCTTGTTGGCCAAGTCCACCCAGTGCTTGTCGATCTCGATCAGTTCGAGGCTGGAGGGCCAGGTCGAGGTCATGGTCCAGTTCTCGGACAGGGCAGGGGTTGCCGTGGCCAAGGCCAGTGCGGCCGTCGTCAGCAGGTATTTCATGTTCATCCTCCTCATGAAAAAGCGGCCCGGTCATCCATAAAGGGTCATCGGCAGCCAGGTGACCAAGGCCGGGAACAGGATCATCGCACCGCACATCAGCAGTACCATGACAATGAAGGGCAGGACGCCCACGATGATATCGGCGGTCGACACATCGGGCGGAGCAATGGCGCGCATGTAGAACAGGGCATAGCCGAAGGGCGGCGACAGGAAGCTGGTCTGCAGCACCACGGCCATCAGCACGACGAACCACAAGGGATCGATTCCCATCTCGCCCACCAGGGGCAGGAAGATCGGGAAGGACAGCAGCACGATGCCCGTCCAGTCAAGGAACATCCCTAGGATGAACACGACCAGAAGCATCATCGCGATCAGCGTGTAGGGATCGTCTGCCAGCCCGCGGATTAGATCCTGGCTGGCACGCAACCCGCCGGTGATGTTGAAGACCCCTGTAAAGGCGGTCGCGCCAACGACGATGAACAGGATCATCGCGCTGGTGCGTCCGGTTTCCAGCAGTGCGGAATAGAACGTCGCCCACCGGAAGCGCCCGCGCATGATCACGATCAACAGCGCCAGGAACGCGCCGATCGCACTGGCCTCGGTCGCGGTGGCGACTCCGGCCAACAGCGAACCCAGGATGCCCAGGATCAGGATCAGCGGCGGCACGGCTTCGACCACCAGCATCCGCCACATGGCGCCCCGGCTGATCTTTTCGGAATCCGCAACCTTCGGGGCCCAGTCCGGCTTCAGCCAGGCAATGGCTGCGACATAGATCGCATACATCACCCCCAGCAGCAGTCCCGGCACCATCGCCCCTGCAAACAGTTGTCCCACCGACAGGCCCGGCGCATAGGACGCCATCAGGATCAGCATGATCGAAGGCGGGATCAGAATGCCAAGGCAGCCCGAGGCGCCGATCAGGCCAGTCGCCAGCCGCTTGTCATAGCCGTATTGCAGCATCGGACGCAGCGCCATCATCCCCATCACGGTGATCGAAGCGCCGATGATCCCCGTCGTCGCCGCCAGCAGGATCGAGATGAAGACCACCGCCAGCCCCAGGCCCCCGGTGACGCGGCTCATCAGGTGGCGCAGCGCCTCGAACATCCGGTCGGTGACGCCGCTGTCGGACAGGAACCGCGCCATCAGCACGAAAAGCGGGATGGCGATCAGGACATAGTTGTCCAGAACGTCGCCGAAGATGCGGTTGATGACGATGCCCAGCACCATCGGCTTGCCCGCGATCAATGCCCCCAGAACGGCCGTACCGCCCAGGACAAAGGCCAGCGGGTGGCCCATGAAAAGGCCCAGCAGCAGCAGGCCCGACATGATCAGCGCAATGGATTCACCCGACATCGCGAGATCCTTTTCCGGTCCGGTTCAGCACCAGCTTGAGCGCCTCGCTGAGGCCCTGGATCAGCAGCAGGCAGGCAGCCGCGAACATGGCCATCTTCAGCGGGTAAACCGGCAACTGCACCGCGCCGTAGGTCAGTTCCCCCTGACGCCAGGACGTCATGGCAAAGTCCCAGCTGCGGCGTGCAAAGACCCAGGCAAACGGGAAAAAGAAGATTGCGTAGCCGGCCAGCTCAACCCAGCGGTGCAGGGCAGGGCCCATCCGCGCGGTCAACAGATCGACGCGAACATGCGCTTGGTGCCGCAGGGCATAACCGCCAAGCATGACGAAATAAAATCCGTAAAGCTGTTTGGTGACGTCAAACGCCCATCGCGTCGGCTGTCCAAGGACATAGCGCATGAACACGTCATAGATGATGATGCCGGCAAAGATGAGGGCGACAACCGACAGGACGCGGCCGACAGCCTCATTGATGCCGTCAATCAGACGGACGATCGGCAAGATGCAAGCCCTCCCCAGAGCGGCAGGCGGCGTTTTTCTGCACCTGCATGGCGCAGTCTTTCCAAAGCCTGTCATGCTGTCAACTGCCCCTGACCGCATTGCATGACGCAAGCAAAATCACCATCTTGGCTGTTGACGAAACGGGAGGATGCCATGGCAGGCGGGTGGGCGCGCGACGACGCGGTGAACGATCAGATCGAGGTCACGACAGCCGAGGCCGTCGCCCGGGCGCGGCAGGCGGCTGCGCGTCGGGCGGCACAGGGGGACAGCGCCACGCATTGCGTTGAATGTGACGAGCGTATTCCCGAGGCGCGCAGACAGGCGCAGCCGGGGGTCAAGCTGTGCGTCGCCTGCCAGTCCGGCCATGATCGCGCCCGCCGCCCGCAAGGCGGCATGAACCGGCGGGCCAGCAAGGATGCTTTGTTGAAATAAACGTGTCGCCTGTTCCCGGCGCTACCAGCGCAGGACGACCGAACCCCAGCTGAGGCCGCCGCCGATGGCATCGGCCACCAGCACCTGTCCAGGTTTGAACCGTCCCTCGGACGCCGCGACCGAAAGGGCCAGCGGAATGGACGCGGCCGACGTGTTGCCGTGATCGGCCACGGTCAGCACAACCTTATCCATCGGCAGACCCATCTTCTGCGCGGTGGCGCCGATGATGCGCATGTTTGCCTGATGGGGCACCAGCCAATCCACATCCGCATCCGTCAGACCCGCACGGGTGAGCGACGTATGCGCCGTCTTAGCCAGCTTTTCGACCGCATGGCGGAAGACCAGATTCCCCTGCATCCGCAGTTGCCCGGATGTGCCGGTCGAGGACACGCCGCCATCCACATACAGCAGGTCACGATAGTTTCCGTCACTGTTCAGGTCGCTGGCCAAAATGCCGCGGTCGTCGCTGGTTCCGGTGCCGTCGTGGGCCTCCAGCACAACCGCACCCGCGCCATCGCCGAACAGCACGCAGGTGCTGCGGTCGGTCCAGTCCATGATACGGGAAAAGGTTTCCGCCCCGATCACAAGGACACGATCGGCCTGGTTCGAGCGGATCATCGCATCCGCATTGGCCAGCCCAAAGACGAAGCCTGCGCAAACCGCCTGCACGTCAAACGCAAAGCCGCGCTTCATGCCCAACCCGGCCTGAATCGTCGTTGCCGTGGCGGGAAAGGTATAATCAGGGGTCGATGTTGCCAGAATCACTCCGTCGAGGTCATCGACCGTGACGCCCGCATTTTCCAGCGCCATCATCCCTGCCTTGATCCCGAGATCGCTGGTCAGTTGACCCGCGGCGGCAAAATGGCGGCGTTCGATTCCGGTGCGTGACCGGATCCATTCGTCGGTTGTTTCAAGCTGACCCTCGAACCAGCTGTTCTCGACCACGCGTTCGGGCAGATAGTGGCCGGTGCCCCTGATGACCGAACGACGTGTCAAGACGATGCTCCTGTTTCCGCCGCACTGGCCGAAGCCGCGGCGCTTTGCGCCACGCGGGCGGCAAGGCGGTCCTGAAAACCCGAACGGGCAAGGGTGAAGGCCAGCTTGATGGCAGCCGACACGCCCGTCGCATCCGCCGAGCCGTGCGATTTCACCACCGTTCCGTTCAGCCCGAGAAAGATGCCGCCGTTCACGCGACGCGGATCGATGCGTTTCTGAAGACGTTTCAAGGACGTCATGGCAAGAACGGCTGCGAATTTCGACATTATGGAATTTGAAAAGGCGTCCTTGAGGAAGTCACCTACCAACTTGGCGGTCCCTTCCCCGGTCTTCAAGGCAACATTGCCCGTGAAGCCGTCGGTCACGATCACATCCACGCGCGATGACGGCAGATCTCCACCCTCGACAAAGCCAACATAGGAGAAGCTGCCGCCGGTTGCCGCAGCCTCGATCATGTCATGGGCTTGTTTCAGTTCGCTGCGGCCCTTGTGTTCTTCGGTGCCGACATTCAGCAGGCCGACGCGCGGCAGGTCGATCCCCAGACCGTTGCGAGCATAAGAAGCGCCCATCAGCGCATATTGCAGTAGGTCATGCGCGTCGGCCCGAATGTCGGCGCCCACGTCCAGCATGATGTTGAAGCCCTGCGGATTGCGCGAAGGCCAAAGGCAAGCAATGGCAGGACGGTTCACGCCCGGCAGCTTGCGCAGCCGCAGCATCGACAGCGCCATCAGTGCACCGGTATTGCCGCAGGACACGGCCACCATCGCCTCGCCCTTCTTGACTGATTCGATGGCCGACCACATCGAGCTTCCTTCGCCCTTGCGGACGACCTGGCTCGGCTTGTCGTGCATCGTCACAACCGATTCGGCATGACGGATGTCGCAGCGATCGGTCAAGGACCGTCGCTTTGCGATCAATGCACGAAGTTCCGGCTCGTCCCCGTGGACGATGAACCGGATCTCCGGGTTCTTTTCGGCGCTTTCGGCCATGCCGGCCACCACGACCGATGGGCCGCGATCGCCGCCCATCGCATCAACCGATATCACCACGCTGCCCCCTTGCTCGGGGACGCGCGGTGTCGGCGGGGTCGCAGGGACAACGGTCATGAAAAGGCGCCGCGAGCCGGAATCAGGCCGCGTCGTCGTCCAGGTCGATCTCGTTCGCCTGAGCAACCACTTCACGGTTCGCATAATGGCCGCAGGACGGGCAGACGTGGTGCGGACGCTTCAGCTCGCCGCAGTTCGAGCATTCGTTGGGATTGCCCGCAACCAGAGCATCATGCGCACGACGCATGTTGCGCTTGGATCGGGTTACGCGATTCTGAGGGACAGCCATGTCACCACCTCGGTTTGTCAGGGTGCAGCGTTGTGACGCCTTGGCACCGGAGATTTGAATTCGTAAATGAACCGCGCAGATACGCGATGATGGCCCTGCCCGCAAGCCCTTGCGGAGGCGGGCGGGGACGATTTGGATCATCCCCGCGTGATCCATTTCACGTCATGCGCAATCGCGCACCCCCTTGCGCACAAGCCGGGCCCTTTCGTGGCCGACCTGTGGCGCAGGGGCCACGAGGGCAGCGATCAGGATTCGCGGCCCTTGTCGCCCAGCAGCTTGTCGAGGCCTGCAAAGGGGCGCCGCGTGTCGCCCGACGGCTCATCCGCCGGGGCGGCCGCCGCCGGCAGGCCTGCACCCTCGGCCCGCGGGTATTCCGGCAGGGACAGCGAAAGCGCTTCGACCATGATGGCGGTCAGGTCGATGAAGTTGCCCAAGGGCTCCAGCGTTTCGTCGGGCATCTCGACCTCGTCCCCCTCCGGTTCCCTGACATGGGGCGAAAAGCGGATGCGCACCGGGTCTTCGATGTCACTGCGCACGGGCTTCAGCGTGACGACGCAGGGTTGGGTGACCCTCGCCCGCAGCGTTCCGCTCAGCAGCCAGCCATCCTGGCTTTCGGCGCGGAGGCTGCCCTGGAAATCCAGGCGGGACAGCGCATCAAGGCCCAGTTCCTGTGCGATGGCGGCGCGGACCTCTTCGTTCGGGCGCAGGTGAAAGGACGTGGGCGTATTGGGATTGAGATGGGCGACGCGCAGGCGTTGGGGGTGCGATTCGGGCGTGGTCATGGGGGCCTCGGGCGATCAAAGGGGCGGCACGCATTGGGCCTAAGGGATATTCTTGAGCAGGGTGTTCGAGTTTGCTAGGCAGGGCGGGCCGCGTCAACCGCCCCAAGGAGGGACCAGCCCATGACCGCCATCAGACAACTGATGACTCTGGCATTTCTGGCCGTCCTCGGGCTTGCCGCCTGCACGCCCATCTACCGCAATCATGGATATGTCCCGCCGGCAAACGAACTGGCGCAGGTGGTGGTCGGCCAGACAACCGTGGACGACCTGCCCGGGCTGATCGGACGACCGTCGGCACAAGGCCTCCTGACCGGGTCCGGCTGGTATTACGTCGGCTCGCGCTGGCGCCGGGTCGGTGCCGCCGCCGCGCAAGAGATCGACCGTCAGGTCGTGGCGATTTCCTTTGCGCCGGGCGGGGTCGTCAGCAATGTCGAGACCTTCGGCCTCGAGCGGGGCCGGGTCGTCACGCTGTCGCGCCGCGTGACCGAGGGCAGTGTGACCGAGATCTCGCTGGTTGGACAGTTGCTGGGCAACCTGGGCAACTTCCAGGCGGGCGACCTGATCGAATGATGTCTTGGCCGCGCCGTCAGGCGGCGCGGGCCAAGGCCTCGGCCAGCTGGTGCAGATCGTCGCGATACCCCGTGCGGGCCGACGGCTGGTCCGGGTCCGAGGTCGTGGCGATCGCCAGTGCCGGACGGCCGCGCAGGGCCGGAAAGACGTAGATCATCTGCCCGCCATAGCCCCAGCCGTAACGCACCTCCCGTCCGGCCATCCGGCCCAGGAACCAGCCATAGCCATAGCCTTGTCCGCTGAAGATGCTGGCCGTGCGGGGCTGCCAGCTTTCGGCGATCCAGGTCTGCGGAACGATCTGCTGCCCTGCAGCCTGGCCATTCCGGGCATACATCGCGCCAAAGGCCAGCAGTGACCGCGTGCTCATCGCCATCTGGTTGCCGCCCAGATAAACGCCCTGCGGATCACGATCCCAGCCGGTGATGCGGAACCCCGGCACCGGGCCCAGCCAGTCGCGCGCCACGTCCAGCAGGGGGCGGCCGGTGACACGGGTCAGGATGGCCGCGATCAGATGGGTCGAAGCGGTCGAATACTGCATCCGCCCGCCGGGGTCTTGGGTGAAGGGTGCCGCCAAGGCGCTGCGCACCCAGTTGCGGCTGCTGACCCAACGGCCATAATTCGCACCCGATTGCCGCTCCAGCCCCGCCTGCATCGACAAAAGATTGCCCAAGGTGATCTGGCGCAACCGGGGATCGGGATCGGAAGGCAGGTCCTGACGCAGCAAGGGGGCGATCGGCTGGTCTGCCCCTTCCAGCAGCCCTTTGCCGATGGCGATGCCAGTCAGGGCCGAAATGACCGATTTGGAGGCCGACTTGATGTTCGTGGAACTGTCGGGCGTAAAGCCGTGATAGCCTTGCGACGCGATCTCGAAGCCATCGTTCCCGTCGCCTCGCCACAAGGCGACGGCGCGCAAGGGGCCGAGGGCATCGGCCTGAGACAGGATGGGTGCAAGGCTGGCGCGTGCCAGACGAGGCATGGCCACAAGCGGGGCAACGGCAGCGGTCAGGATAAGGGTGCGACGGTTCATGGCATCAATATGGGGTGCCGGTGCAGGGTTTCCCATCACTCTTGCGTGCACATGAGGTCTTGCGCGAAGGGGTTGTCGGGCGCGCACGGGGCGACTAGGGCAGGGAGGCACCCTCGGAAAAGGCCGCGCCATGACCGCCCTTGATGATCTTGCCCTTGTTTCCTTTCACGATGCCGACGCGCCGCAGCGCGCGCGGATGCTGTCGCGGCTGGCCGATACCGAACTGTCGGTCGCGCTGACGGGCGAACCTGCGGGCGACGAGGTCGAGCTGCAGATCTTTCCTCTGGAGGGTGCACGGGTGGCGCTGGCCTGCGACACCGAGGACCGGTTGGCCAGCTTCTTTGGCACTTCGGTCGCTTATGCGGCCATGCCGGGACGGGTGGTGGCGGGCATCCTGAAGACCGAAAGGGCGGGACTGCTGGTCAATCCGGGCCATCCCTCGGAAATGCTGCTGGATGCTGACATGCTGGATTGGCTGACCGGCGCCCTGGAGGCGGCACCGCAGGAGGCAGAGGCCCGCCTGCGCCTGGCCGCCCCCGATGCGGATGTCGCCGCGGCCCTTTCGGGTCCGCTGGCGCAGCGCCTGGCGGACATGCGCGGGTTGATCGCGGGGGCCGCGCTCGTGGGTTTGGCCGGGACCGGGGGCCATCTGCTCCTGATCGCCGGTGCGCCTGCCGATCGGCAACCCGCCATCGCCAAGGCCCTGGCCGAGGCACTGGCCTTTCTGCCGCCACAGCCGGGCGGCGTCGACATCAGCTTTGCCGAGACCGCTCCGCCTGCGGGGGCACTGTTGTTCGACCTGACCCCGCCCCAGCCGGAAATTCCGGCACCCAAGCCCAAGGGCCCTCCAATCCTGCGTTGAGTGTTCACGGAGAGTTGCGCAGCGCCGCCCAACCTGCAACAAACCTTGGATGCAAATTCGTTACAAAGCTCTTGCCGTCCATCTTCTGACCGCCACTGGCGCAGTCCTTTCCATGCTGGCGATGCTGGCCGCCGCCAAAGGGGAATGGGCGCTGATGTTCCTGTGGCTGGTCGTGGCCTTCGTCGTTGACGGAATCGACGGTCCCCTGGCGCGCCGCTACGAGGTCAAGAAGAACTGGCCCGCCTATGACGGCGTGCTGATGGACCTGATCATCGACTATCTCACCTATGTGTTCATTCCGGCCTTTGCATTGTTCCAGTCGGGGCTGTTGTCGGGATGGACCGGGTGGTTCGCCATCATCGTGATCGTCTTCACCAGCGTCGTCTATTTCGCGGACACGCGCATGAAGACGAGGGACAATTCCTTTGCCGGTTTTCCCGGCTGCTGGAACATGGTGATTCTTGTCCTGTTCGCGGTCGAACCGCACTGGACGGTCATCCTGACCATCATCACAGCGCTCAGCGCGACCATGTTCACCAACATCAAGTTCATCCATCCGGTCCGGACCGAACGCTGGCGCGCGATCTCGTTGCCAGTATCGGTGTTGTGGGTGGCCTTCGCGGCACGCGCGGCCTGGGTGGATTTCCATCCTTCCAGCTGGGCCACCTGGGGTCTGGTCCTGACATCGGTCTGGCTGCTTCTGGCGGGGGCGGCGCAGCAGTTGCTGCCCGTCCGCCGCCGGGCCTGACCCAAGGCGGCTTCGCTCAGGCGGACCGCCGGGACGTATTCAGGTCAAAGATCCCGTAGGCCGCCACCACCAGAAAGCACAGCCCCGGAACGATGTAGGCGACGGCCGCCCCCTGGGCGTCCAGCACTGCGCCATGAACCAGCGGCATGACGGCGCCGCCCAGGATGGCCATGACCAGTCCCGCGGCGCCGAACTTGGTGTCTTCTCCCAGCCCGTGCAGCGCGATGCCGTAGATGGTAGGGAACATCAGCGACAGGCAGGCCGACAGGGCCACGACCGCCCAAACACCGGCCATGCCCGGTCCTGCGGCCGCAAGGAAGCACAGTCCCGTTCCCAGCAGCGCCATGACGGCCAGCAGCATGGCAGGCCGGAAGACGCCCATCAGCCAGACCATGACAAAACGGGCGACGAGAAAGACGATCAGGCTGGCCTGAAGATACCAGCCCGCCTGTGCCTCGGTCCCGCCGATGGTCCCAAGGACATATTGAATTGTAAAGGTCCAGGCGCAGGTTTGGGCCGCGACATTGAAGAACTGGGCGGTGACGCCAAAGGCATAATGGCGGTTCCTCAGCAAACGCACGATCGTTGCCTTGAACTGAAGGGGTGCGGTTTCCTCGTGCTGTTCCCGCCGGGTGGGCATCCGGATCAGCGCAATGACGACCCAGAGGACCAGAAGCACGAAGGCGAACCCGACATAGGGGGTCATGACCGCCTGCAGTTCGGCCTGCTGGACGGTGCGCAGGGCGCCGGGCGTCATTGCGGCGCGATCCTGTGCGCTGGCGGTGTTCAACTGCGGCAGGATCAGGGTGGCGGCCAGAAAGACGCCGATGTTCGTCCCGACCGGGTTGAAGGCCTGCGCCAGGTTCAGGCGCCGCGTGCCGTTTGCCTCGGGGCCCATCGCCATCACGAAGGGATTGGCTGACGTTTCAAGGATCGAGAGCCCGCCCGCCAACAGGAAAAGGGCCATCAGGAAGAACCCGAACGTCATCGCCTGCGCGGCCGGATAGAACAGGAACGCCCCCATGATCGCGCAGCCGAGGCCGGTCAGGATCCCGGTCTTGTAGGAAAAGCGGCGGTTGATGAAGGCAGCCGGCAGGGCCAGCAGGAAATATGCTCCGTAATAGGCGAACTGCACAAAGGACGCCTGCAGCGTCGTCATCGAGAAGATGCGCGAAAAGACCTGCACCAGCGGGTCGGTCATGTTCGCCGCGACCCCCCAGGCTGCAAAGCAGACAACCAGCAGGATGAACGGCAGGCGCATCCCGGGGTGGACAAAAGGCGTGGTCGTCATCGGTGGTCCCTGCACAATCCCTGAGCGGTCGCGTCCTTGGCACAGTTTCCTGCGGACGACCACCACGAAAGGCAGGAAGAGGGCCGGCGCCTCTGGCTCCGGCCCCTGCAGCGCGATCAGTCGTACTTGCGGATCTCGCCCGTCTTCAGGCGCGTCAGATAGCGGTTCATCTCGGCCTTGACGATCGGCATCAGCAGATACAGTCCGATGATGTTCACCACTGCCATCGCAAAGATCGCCGCGTCCGAGAAGTCGATGACAGGCCCCAAACCGGCCGAAGCCCCGATGACCACGAACAGGCAGAAGATGGTCTTGAAGACCAGTTCCTTGGTGCGGCCTTCGCCGAACAGAAAGGTCCAGGCCTTCAGGCCGTAATAGCTCCACGAGATCATGGTCGAGAAGGCGAACAGCACCACCGCCAGCACCAGGACATAGCGGAACCAGCCAAAGGCACTGCTGAACGCGGCCGAGGTCAGCGCCACGCCGCTGTTGCCCGACAGCGTCTGGATCCCGTCGCCCGCTTCGTTCAGCACGAACAGGCCCGTAGCGGGGTCGATGACCAGTTGTCCGGTGATGATGATCACCAGCGCCGTCATGGTGCAGATGACGACCGTGTCGATGAATGGCTCCAGCAATGACACAAAGCCTTCGGTCACCGGCTCCTTGGTGCGCACGGCGCTGTGGGCGATGGCGGACGACCCGACGCCCGCCTCGTTCGAGAAGGCCGCGCGGCGAAAGCCCTGGATCAGCGCGCCGATGGCGCCGCCGACCACGCCGTCGTCGGTGAAGGCGCCTGCGAAGATCTGGCCAAAGGCGGTCCCGATCATGTCGTAGTTCATGCCGATGATGATCAGGGCCGTTCCGACATACAGCGCCGCCATGAAGGGAACGACCTTCTCGGTCACGCTCGCGATCGACTTCAATCCGCCGACAATCACCAGGAACACGATGACCGCCATGACCACGCCGGTGATCCAGCCAGGATAGTCGCCCACGACATTGATGATCTGGGCATGGGCCTGGTTGGCCTGGAACATGTTGCCGCCGCCAAAGCTGCCCAGGATGCAGAAGATCGCGAACATCACTGCCAGGATCCTGCCGCCCGGCAGGCCGCGTTCGGCGAAGCCCTTGGTCATGTAGTACATCGGCCCGCCCGAGACGGTGCCGTCCGCGTATTCGTTGCGGTATTTGACGCCCAGGGTGCATTCGGTGAACTTGGATGCCATGCCCAGAAGGCCTGCCAGGATCATCCAGAAGGTCGCGCCCGGACCGCCGATGCCGATGGCCACTGCCACGCCCGCGATGTTGCCCAAGCCCACCGTGCCCGACAATGCCGTGGTCAGGGCTTGGAAATGACTGACCTCCCCGGCGTCATTGGGGTCCGAATAATCCCCCCGCACCAGCGCGATCGCATGGCCGAAGGCGCGGAACTGGATAAAGCCGAAGTAAAGGGTGAAGACTGTTGCCGCGACGACCAGCCAGCCGACGATCCAGGGAAAGGTCGTTCCCGGAAAGTTGGAAAAGATCAGGCTGACGAACCATCCGGTCGAATTGGCAAAGATCTGGTTGACCGTTTCGTCGATCCCCTGTGCCGCGACCGGAGCGGCGCCCAAGGCCGCCGGCAGGGCCGCAAGGGTCAGCATTTTCGTTGTTCTTGTCATTGTTCCTGTCCCTGATGTTCCTGACCGCCGCTCATGGCACGATCGTCACGGGAACGGGCGACACCTGCGCCAGCGTCGCAGCGACCGAGCCGAAGATGCGCGACGCGAATCCCGAAGCGCCCATGCGGCCGATGAAGATCATGGCCGCGCCTTCTTCCTTGGCGATGCGGCAGAGCGTTTCGGCAATGTGCCCATAGCGAAGAACGGTGGTGACCGGAATGCCTGCCTGTTCGACCCGCGCCACGACGGGGGTCAGGATGGCCGTTTCAGCCCGCTGCAATTCCTCGGTGCGCCGGCGGTGGCGTTCCTCGACCTCGCTGGGCGTCAGGAAGCTGTAGGGCGACCATTCCAGCACATGGGCGATCAGGATGCTGTCGCCCTGCGCCTGTGCACGGGTGATGGCGAAATCGAGCGCGCGCCTTGATGCTTCGCTGCCGTCAAACCCGACGACGATCTTGCGAGACATTGTGCCCTCCCATTCTTGATTTTCATTCTTTGACTTTCATCCCGAAAGGATAGGCAGGGTTGCGGTAAGCGGCCAGCGGAAATGTGTCGCTACAATCGCGCACGGCGGCGCCGGCACGGGTGCGGGCGGTGCCGGATGTCACTTAGGGGTTTTCAAGCCGCGGCCGAGGCGGCATATTCCCCCCATGACCCGGATGCGCCACATCGCCACAGCCCCGACTGCGCCGCAAGGCGCGCGTCTGGCCGTGAACCTTCGCGGTCTGCTGCTTCTTACGCTGCGCTGAGCGGGTCTTCCGGGCCGCCGCTCAGCCAGGTCAGCGCCCGGAACCCCTTCAGGACCTCCGTAAGAAAGACAGACAGATGACCGATCAGAACCGAGTCGTGATCTTTGACACCACCCTGCGCGATGGCGAGCAATCGCCCGGCGCCACCATGTCCCATGCCGAAAAGCTGGAAATTGCCGGGATGCTGGACGAGATGGGCGTCGACATCATCGAGGCCGGTTTTCCCATCGCTTCGGAAGGTGACTTCGCCGCGGTGTCCGAAATTGCGCGCCAGTCCAGGAACAGCGTGATCTGCGGGCTGGCCCGCGCCCAGATCCCCGACATCGACCGTTGCTGGGAGGCCGTGAAGCATGCCCGCCAGCCGCGCATCCACACCTTCATCGGCACCTCGCCGCTGCACCGGGCCATCCCGAACCTGGACATGGACCAGATGGCGGATCGTATCCACCAGACCGTGACCCATGCCCGCAACCTGTGCGACAACGTGCAATGGTCGCCCATGGACGCCACCCGCACGGAACATGACTATCTGTGCCGGGTGGTGGAGATCGCCATCAAGGCCGGCGCGACCACGATCAACATTCCCGATACCGTGGGCTATACCGCGCCTCGCGAATCCGCCGCCCTGATCGCGATGCTGCTGGAACGCGTTCCCGGCGCGGACCAGATCGTCTTTGCCACGCATTGCCACAACGACCTGGGCATGGCGACAGCCAATGCCCTGGCCGCGGTCGAGGCGGGAGCCCGCCAGATCGAATGCACCATCAACGGGCTGGGCGAACGTGCCGGCAACACCGCGCTGGAAGAGGTGGTGATGGCGATGCGCGTCCGCAACGACATCATGCCATATCAGACCGGCATCGACACCACGAAGATCATCGGCATCTCGCGCCGCGTCGCGGCCGTGTCGGGCTTTCCGGTGCAGTTCAACAAGGCCATCGTGGGCAAGAATGCTTTTCTGCACGAAAGCGGCATCCATCAGGACGGCGTTCTGAAGAACGTCGAAACTTTCGAGATCATGCGCCCCGCCGATATCGGCCTGACCGAAAACAACATCGCCATGGGCAAACATTCGGGCCGCGCCGCGCTGCGTGCCAAGCTGGCCGACCTGGGTTACGAGGTGGGTGACAATCAGCTGAAGGACATCTTCGTGCGCTTCAAGGCCCTGGCCGACCGCAAGAAGGAGGTTTATGACGACGACATCGTGGCGCTGGTCCAGGACGCCGCCGCCAATACCGACAGCGACCACCTGCAGGTCAAGCATCTGCGCGTCATCTGCGGCAGTGACGGACAGTCGGCTGAACTGACCATGGTTGTGGATGGCGAGGAAAAGCGCGCTGAAACCACCGGCGACGGCCCGGTCGACGCCTGCTTCAACGCTGTGCGCCAGATCTTTCCGCACGACGCGCGGCTGCAGCTGTATCAGGTCCATGCCGTGACCGAAGGCACCGATGCCCAAGCCACGGTCAGCGTCCGGATGGAGGAAGAGGGCCGTATCGTGACAGGTCAGGCGGCTGATACCGACACGATCCTGGCCTCGGTCAAGGCCTATGTCGGCGCCCTGAACCGGCTGATCGTCCGTCGCGCCATGACAGGGCGCGACAGCGACGCCAAGCAGATCAGCATGTACTCGCACTGAAACGGGCCGGGGCGCCGCGCCCCGGCTGTGTCGCGCCTCACACGGTCGGCCGTCTTCGCGCGCAATGGCGTGGATCGGGGCTTTTCGCGTGGGGCGTGTGCCTCTATACGGAGCCACGCCTGCAAGGGCGATTGAGGGCGGAATGCCCTTGCGGGATCTCAGAACAGGGAAGGCCGGAGAAACCGGCGCGAAAGGATACGGGCATGGCATTCGGCGGTTTGTTTTCGACCGACATCGCAATCGATCTGGGGACGGCGAACACGCTGATCTATGTCAAGGGCAAGGGCATCATCCTGAACGAACCCTCGGTCGTCGCTTATCACGTCAAGGACGGCAAGCGGCAGGTTCTGGCGGTGGGCGAGGATGCGAAGCTGATGCTGGGCCGCACGCCCGGCAGCATCGAGGCCATTCGCCCCATGCGTGAAGGCGTCATTGCCGATTTCGACAGCGCCGAGCAGATGATCAAGCACTTCATCAAGAAGGTGTTCAGGCGCACGACCTTCTCCAAGCCCAAGATCATCGTTTGTGTGCCCCATGGCGCCACGCCTGTCGAAAAACGTGCAATCCGCCAGTCGGTCCTGTCCGCCGGCGCGCGCAAGGCGGGCCTGATCGCCGAACCCATCGCGGCTGCCATCGGGGCGGGCATGCCCATCACCGAACCCACCGGCAGCATGGTCGTCGACATCGGCGGCGGCACGACCGAGGTGGCGGTGCTGTCGCTGGGCGACGTCGTCTATGCCCGGTCGGTCCGCATCGGGGGCGACCGGATGGACGAGGCGATCATCAACTATCTGCGCCGCAACCAGAACATGCTGATCGGCGAATCGACGGCGGAACGCATCAAGACCAGCATCGGTACCGCCCGCATGCCCGATGACGGGCGCGGCGCCACCCTGATGGTGCGCGGCCGCGACCTGCTGAACGGCATCCCGAAGGAGATCGAGATCAGCCAGGCCATGGTGGCCGAAGCCCTGTCCGAACCCGTCCAGGCCATCTGCGAGGCCGTGATGGTCGCGCTGGAAGCCACGCCCCCCGACTTGGCGGCCGATATTGTCGATCGTGGCGTGATGCTGACCGGCGGCGGTGCCATGCTGGGCGAACTGGACCTGGCGCTGCGCGAGCAGACCGGCCTGTCGATCAGCCTGGCCGACCAGCCGATGAGCTGTGTGGCGCTGGGCACAGGCAAGGCGCTGGAATTCGAAAAGCAGCTGCGTCACGTCATCGACTACGACAGCTGATCCGGCCTTCGGAGGGCTGCCAGAATGGCGCGCAAGGGCCCCGATTTCGCCACTCCGATCCGGCGCGTTCTGATCGCGCTGCTGACGCTTGCGCTGCTGGCGCTGTTCCTGTTCTGGCGCATCGACAGCCCGCGGGCCGAGCAGATGCGCACGGCCCTGATCGACCGGATCGTGCCGCGTTTCGAATGGGCGCTGGTGCCGGTGACCAAGGTGACGCAGATGGTGGCGGGTTTCCAGAGCTATGCCCGCATCTACGAGCAGAACCAGGAATTGCGCCGCGAGCTGCAGCGCATGACCGCCTGGAAAGAGGCAGCCGTCCAGCTGGAGCAGGAAAACTCGAAGCTGCTGGCTCAGAACAATGTCCGTATCGACCCTGCGTTGACCAGTGTGACAGGCGTGGTGATGGTCGACAGCGGATCGGCCTTTCGCCAGTCGGTGCTGCTGAATGTGGGGGCGCGGGACGGCATCGTCGAAGGCTGGGCCACCATGGATGGTCTGGGGCTGGTGGGTCGGATCTCGGGTGTCGGGCAGCGCACCAGCCGCGTCGTTCTGATGACCGACCCCTCGTCCCGGTTGCCCGTGATCGTGCAGCCGACCGGAGAGCGGGCGCTGCTGACGGGGGACAATTCCTCGCTGCCGCTGCTGGAGTTCATCGAGGCAGGTGACAATGTGCGTCCGGGCGACCGCGTGGTCACCTCGGGTGACGGGGGTGTGTTCCCGGCGGGCCTGTTGGTGGGTCAGGTCGCGCAGGCGACGGACGGACGGATGCGCGTGCGCATGGCCGCCGATTACGAGCGGCTGGAATTCCTGCGGGTCCTGCGATCCCACCCTGCCGAGGCGGTGGTGGACAGCGACGCCATCATCCGGCGTGGCAACGAGGGACCGATCGGGCCGCAGCTGCCGGCCTCGCCTGTCGAGGCGGCTTCGGCCACCGATCCGCTGGACCCCGGCACCGCGCCATGATTCAGCTGCCGAGCCGCGACTTCATCGTCGGGACTGCACTGTTCCTGCTGTCGGCCTGGCTGCTGCTGTTCCTGCGCCTGCTGCCGCTGTCGGGCGGCATCACCGGCTGGCCCGGTCCCGATGCGGGGCTGGCGCTGATCCTGGCCTGGATGCTGCGCCGGCCTGATCAGCTGGCAGCGCCCGTCATCGTCCTGATCCTGTTGATCGAGGATGTGCTGCTGATGCGGCCTTTGGGGCTGTGGACTGCCGTCGTGCTTGTGGGCACCGAAGCTGCGCGTCGCCGTGAACCCCGTTGGCGCGACCAGCCATTCATGGTTGAATGGCTGCGGGTTGCCGTGCTGATCGGGCTGATGATGCTGGGCTATCGGGTCATCCAGGTCCTGTCCCTGATGCGGGTTCCGGCGCTGGGACAGGTGATGCTGCAATATCTGGCGACGGTGGCCTGTTATCCTGTGGTTGTCTTCGCGGCGCGCTGGCTGATCGGCCTTCGCCGCAGCGGCCGCAGCGAAACCTGAGAAAGGACAGCGGATGAAGAAATCGCAACGCGAGATCTTGGACAGCAGCCGCCAGATCAGCCGCCGCGTGATCATGCTGGCTGGTCTGCAACTGGGTGTGGTGACGACACTGGCGCTGAAGATGCGCTCGATGCAGCTGGACCACGCCGAGGAATACCGGATGCTGGCCGACGGCAACTCGATCAAAATCCGCCTGTTGCCGCCGTCGCGCGGGCTGATCCTGGACCGCAACGGCATCATCATTGCCGGAAACGAACAGAACTATCGCGTCACCTTGACCCGGGAAGAGGCGGGGGGCGATGTCGAAATGGTCCTGCGCCGCCTGTCGCATCTGATCCCGATGAGCGAGGCCCGCATCTCGGAACTGATGGAGGAGTTTTCCAAGCGGTCGGCCATCACGCCTATCGTATTGGCCGATCGCCTCAGCTGGGAACAGTTCAGTGCGATCGCCGTCAATGCTCCTTCGCTGCCGGGGGTGACCCCGGAATCGGCACTGTCGCGGGCCTATCCGCGTGCAGGCGATTTTGCCCATGTCATGGGTTATGTCGGTCCCGTTTCGGATTACGACCTTTCGCGGATCGAGGACCCTGACCCGGTCCTGCGGCTGCCGGACTTTCAGTTGGGCAAGATCGGCGTCGAAGGCAAGCTGGAGGAACAACTGCGCGGCAAGGCCGGTGCCCGCCGGGTCGAGGTGAACAGCACGGGCCGCGAGATGCGCCAATTGTCCCGGCAGGAGGGCGAGCAGGGTGCCAGCGTGCAGCTGACGCTGGATGCCGGGCTGCAGAATTATGCCGCCCAGCGCCTGGGCGAGGAAAGCGCGGCTGCCGTTGTCATGGACTGCCAGAGCGGTGAGCTAATCTCGATCTGTTCCTCGCCCAGTTTTGATCCGAACAAGTTCGTGCGGGGCATTTCGGGCGACGAATACCGTGCGCTGATGGATCACGACCACCGTCCCTTGGCCGACAAGACGGTGCAAGGGGTTTATCCGCCCGGCTCGACCTTCAAGATGGTCACGCTGATGGCCGGGTTGGAGGCGGGGGTGATCAACGCGGATACGCGGTTCTTCTGTCCGGGTCATACCGAACTGGGCGGGCGGCGGTTCCATTGTTGGCGGCGCGGCGGGCACGGAACAGTAAATGCGATCAAGAGCCTCGAGGAAAGCTGCGACGTTTATTATTATGAACTGGCACAGCGTGTCGGTATCGACCGGATCGCGGTGATGGCGCGCAAGTTGGGATTGGGAACGCGTCACGACCTGCCGATGTCGGCTGTGGCCGAGGGCATTGCGCCGGACCGCGAATGGAAGATGGCCCGCCATGGGCAGGCCTGGCAGATCGGCGACAGCCTGAACGCCTCGATCGGGCAGGGCTATGTTCTGGCATCGCCGCTGCAACTGGCCGTGATGACGGCGCGCATTGCCTCGGGGCGCGAGGTGCGGCCGCAGCTGATCCGCTCCATCAACGGGGTGCGCCAGCCGGTGCCGGATTACCCGCCTCTCGACATCAGCGAAGCGTCGCTGCGCGTGGCGCGGCTGGGCATGGATGCGGTGATGAACAGCGGTCGCGGCACGGCGCGCGCCGCCCGCATCGCGCGAGAGGACTGGCGCATGGCTGGCAAGACCGGCACCAGCCAGGTGCGCAACATCACGGCTGCGGAACGGGCGCGGGGCGTGATCACGAACGACCAGTTGCCCTGGAACCGGCGCGACCACGCGCTGTTCGTGTCCTATGCCCCCTTCGAGACTCCGCGCTTTGCGGTTTCGCTGGTGGTGGAACATGGTGGCGGCGGATCGACCGCCGCAGCGCCGATCGCGCGCGACATCATGCTGTTTGCATTGAACGGGGGTGTGCCGCCCCTGGATGCTGTTCCCTCGGATCAGCGCGCCGCAATGGAGGCCCGCCACCAAGCCATGCAGCTCTACAAGCCCGAGGCTCCGCGCCCCGGCCGCAGCCGCGCCTGAGGTCGCAGACCATGTCCTATCTGGATTACCAGGTCGCCCAGGTTCCCACAGGTTTCCGCAAGATACTGCATATCAACTGGCCGCTCGTGGTGCTGGTGGCGGCCGTCTGCTGCATTGGCTTCCTGATGCTCTACTCGGTCGCTGGCGGCCGGATGGACACCTGGGCCGAGCCGCAGATGATCCGCTTTGCCCTCGGCATGGTGATCATGCTGGGCCTTGCCTTCGTGCCCATGTGGTTCTGGCGCGGAATTTCGGTCGGCTTTTACGTCGTCTGTTTTCTGCTGCTGGTCGCGGTCGAACTGTTCGGCGCCATCGGCATGGGGGCGCAGCGATGGATCGATTTCGGCCCCGTCCGCCTGCAACCGTCCGAACTGATGAAGATCGCCTTGGTCCTGTTGTTGGCGGCCTATTACGACTGGCTGGACCTGAAGAAGGTTTCGCGCCCGCTCTGGGTGCTGGTCCCGGCCATCATGATCGTCGCGCCGACGGGGCTGGTGCTGATGCAGCCTGACCTGGGGACCTCGATCATGTTGATCGCGGGCGGCGGGATCGTGATGTTCGCGGCAGGGGTGTCGCTCTGGTACTTTGGCGTGCTGATCGCGATGGGCGTGGGGCTGGTCGCGGCCGTGCTGAAAAGTCGGGGAACGGACTGGCAGCTCTTGAAGGATTATCAGTTCCGGCGCATCGATACCTTTCTGGACCCGACCGCCGACCCGCTGGGAGCGGGTTACAACATCATCCAGAGCCAGATCGCCCTTGGCTCTGGGGGTTGGTCTGGACGCGGCTTCATGCAGGGCACGCAGTCGCGGCTGAACTTCCTGCCCGAAAAGCATACCGACTTCATCTTTACCGTCCTGTCGGAAGAATTCGGCTTTGTCGGAGCCATTTCCCTGCTGACGCTCTACATGCTCATCGTGGGTTTTTGTCTTCATTCGGCGCTGACGAACCGGGACCGCTTTGCCAGCCTGATCACCATCGGTATCAGCGCGACGTTCTTCCTGTACTTTGCCATCAACATGGCAACCGTGATGGGCCTGCTGCCGGCCAAGGGATCCCCCCTGCCGCTGGTCAGCTATGGCGGCACGTCCCTGATGATCCTGATGCTGGGTTTCGGCCTGGTGCAGTCCGCCCATGTCCACAGGCCAAGGTGATCTGATGAAGGTTCGTTTTTCTGCCCCGCCCTCGTACTGGGCCGAATGGGCCCCCGCCCTGACGGCTGCCATTCCGGAGATGACGCTGCAAAGGGACGGTGATCCCGCCAATTTCGAGGCGATCATCTATGCACCGGGTGGGGATGTCATCGATTTCACCCCCTACCGGAACGTCCGCCTTGTCCAGAGCCTCTGGGCAGGGGTCGAGCGGATCGTGACAAACACCACCCTGACCCAGCCCCTCGCCCGCATGGTCGATCCGGGCCTGGCGCAGGGCATGGCCGAATATTGCACCGGATGGGTGATGCGCGCCCATCTGGGCATGGACATTTATGCGCAGGACGGCGTCTGGCGGCGGGATCGTATTCCGCCACTGGCATGCGAGCGTCCGGTAACAATCTTGGGACTGGGGGAATTGGGCCGGGCCACGGCGGCGATGTTGAACGGCATCGGCTTTCCGGTCACCGGCATCAGCGCCTCGGGGCGCCCGGTCCCGGGCGTTGACAGTCGCCCGCTTGCAGATCTGGACAAGATTCTGGAGGGAACGCAGATCCTTGTCTGTCTGCTGCCTGATACGCCCGAGACGCGGGGGTTGCTGGACGCCCGCCGGTTGGCACTGCTGGAACAGGGGGCATGGATCATCAATCCGGGCCGGGGCACATTGATCGATGATGCTGCGCTGCTGGCGGGGCTGGACCGTGGCGCGCCAGCCCATGCCGTTCTGGATGTCTTTCGAACCGAGCCCCTGCCACCGGATCATGCGTTCTGGGCGCATCGCGGCGTGACCGTCACTCCGCACATCGCGGCAGATACCCGCCCCGCGACCGCAGCCCCGGTGGTGGCCGCCAATCTGAGGCGCGTGATGGCAGGGCAGGCTCCGCTTTACCCGGTGGACCGTGAAAAGGGCTATTGAGAGTTTCTGCCCTTTTCAGCCTCGCGTGCATGACGGGCAGCGGACAGTTCGGACACGCGCGCGATCCGGTCGGCCATCTTCTTTTCACGCCGCCGCTGATAGGCCCGAAAGACCGGAACGGTCATGTAATGCGTGGCCACCGACAGGATAAGGCCAAGGATCGTGCCGCCCACGACATAAGGCCAGAACACCTGGAAGAAGAAGTCGTTGAGACTGGTCCAGTGCGCTACATCCGGCCCGAAGATCGAGCGGAAGTTGTGCCACAACTCGCTGGTGGCTTGGGTGAATTCGCGAAAGATGAAGTTGGGAGACAGATCGCCGCGCAGACCCAGGATCTGGCGCCCCAGCCCGACCGAGATCAGCGCGATGAAGGGGAAGGTGACGGGGTTGCCCACGAATGTCGCCAGAAGGGCCGCAAGGATGTTTCCGCGGATGATCCAGGCCGCGGCCGCCGCGGAAACAAAGTGGAAGCCGAACAAGGGGGTGAAGGAGACGAAGACCCCGGCGGCCACCCCGCGACCGATGCGCTGCGGCTGGTCGGGCAGACGGCGCAGGCGGTAAACGACATAGGTTCCGGCCCGCCGCCAGCCGCCGCGAGGATAGATCGTCTCGGTGGCAAGCTGTCCGTAGCTGCGGGGTTTGCGGCGTTTGAACAAGAATCACCTGATCTTTGAAGGGCTGCGAGGCGGGCCTGACGGCCTCAGGGTTTCAGCGCAGGGTCCCGGACACGGAAGACCTGAGCCACGTCGCTTTCTGCCTCCAATGCGGTCAGCAGATTGTGCAGGTGTTCATGATCGCGCAACTCGACGGCGACCTCAATGCGATAAAAATCCGGTTTGCGTGCAATGAACTCGAGATTCGAGATATTTGCCCCTTGTGCACCAATCAAGGTGCAGATGCGTCCCAGCACGCCCGCGTCGTGGCGGATGGTCAGACTGAGATCGGTGGAATAGGCAGCCGGGTGCCGCCCTTCACGCCATTGCAGATCCACCCAGCGGTCGGGGCTGTCCTCGAACTCGGCCAACACGGGACAATCGATGGCATGGATCACCACGCCCGCCCCGCGATAGGTGATGCCCACGATCCGCTCGCCCGGCAACGGGTTGCAGCACGGGGCGCGCTTGAAGTTGGCATCCGCCTCCAGCCCCGCAAAGGGTCGCTTACCGTCGATTTCGTCCTGATGATTGGCCAGTTCGGGATAAAGCACCGACAGCACTTCCTTGGCCGAGTTCTCGGCGCTGCCGATCCGTGCCAGCAGTTCCTCGGCCGAGGGAAGGCCCATCTGCTTGGCCGCCGTCCTCAGCGCCTTGTCCGTCA
>NZ_JBKGUN010000102.1:0-10615 GCF_046462195.1 Paracoccus sp. (in: a-proteobacteria)
TCGACACCCAGATGCTCAACCACGATCTTCTTCACGCGATCAGCGATATCGCTCATGTCATATCCTCATTGTCGCGGGCATCCGCCCAAGTTTTGCACGGACCGAAAGGGTCCGTTTCCGCACAGGGCGGTTCCCCTGCTGCTAAAGCGGGGGATATAGCACCGATAAACCTTCATGCAACCGCTTTCGCAAGGATTCCCGTCCATGCGTTGCAGCCGCGACAGCCCTTCAGATCATCGCCATGCCGCCGTTCACGTGCAACGTGGCCCCGGTGACATATCCGGCCTGCGGGCTGACCAGATACAGGGTCGCTGCCGCGATGTCCTCGGGACGGCCCATCTGACCGGCGGGGATCTGGGTCAGGATCTTGCCCTTCTGGTCTTCGGTCAGCTTGTCGGTCATCGCGGTGGCGATGAAGCCGGGCGCCACGCAGTTCACGGTGATCCCGCGGCTGGCGACCTCGTAGGCCAGCGATTTCGACATGCCGACCAGCCCGGCCTTGGCGGCGGCATAGTTGCCCTGCCCCGGATTGCCCGTCGCCCCCACGACCGAGGTGATGTTGACGATCCGCCCCCAGCGCGCCTTCATCATGCCGCGCAGCACCCCGCGCGACAGCTTGAAGACGCTGGTCAGGTTCACGTCCAGAACCTGCGCCCATTCGTCATCCGACATGCGCATGAACAGGTTGTCGCGCGTGATGCCGGCATTGTTCACCAGGATGTCGACCGATCCCATGGCCTCGGCCGCAGCCTTGGGCAGGGCAGCAACCGAGTCAGGGTCGCCCAGGTTGGCCGTCGCGACATGGGCGCGGTCTCCCAGCCTTTCGGCCAGTTCGCGCAGCGGCGCTTCGCGCGTGCCAGACAGCGTCACCGTTGCCCCGGCGCCATGCAGCGCCTCGGCGATCGCGCCGCCGATGCCACCCGAAGCGCCCGTCACCAGCGCCGTCTTCCCTGTCAGATCGAACATGCCTGCCTCTTTCCTTGTCAAATCGGGGACGGGCCCCTCAGCCTTTCAGCGCCGCGATATCGGCCGGTGTGCCGATGTTGCGGACGCTCACATCCCTGGCGATACGCTTGATCATCCCGGACAGCGCCTTGCCGGCGCCGATCTCCCAGAACTCGGTCACGCCGGCCCCCGCCATGCTGGCAACCGATTCGCGCCAACGCACGGTTCCGGTCACCTGCTCGACCAGCAGACGACGGATCGCGCCCGGTTCGGTCACGGCTTCCGCACGGACATTGGCGATCAACGGCACGGCAGGCGGTTGAATACCGACGCCGGCCAACGCATCGGCCATCACGGCAGCGGCCGGCTGCATCAGCACCGAGTGAAACGGAGCCGAGACCGGCAGCATCAGGGCACGCTTGGCGCCTGCCGCCTTCATCGCCTCGGCAGCGGCCTCAACCGCAGCCTTGTGCCCCGAGATCACCACCTGCCCCGGATCATTGTCATTGGCGGCCTGAACGACCGCGTCACCCCCCACTTCGCGGGCAATACGGTCCACCGTGTCGAAATCGAGACCCAGGATCGCGGCCATGGCGCCGACACCCACGGGCACGGCCTCCTGCATGGCCTGGCCACGCAGGCGCAGCAAGCGGGCCGTGTCGGACAAGGTCAGGGCACCGGCCGCGCAAAGCGCCGAATACTCGCCCAAGGAATGGCCTGCCACGAAATCGGCCTGCCCGATCGTGAAGCCTTCGGCCTCCAGCGCGCGAAAGGCCGCGATCGACGTTGCCATCAGCGCCGGCTGGGCATTCCGGGTCAGCGTCAGCGTGTCGGCATCGCCGTCCCAGATCAGCGACGACAGGCTTTCGCCCAGCGCCGCGTCGACCTCGTCAAAGACCGCGCGCGCGGCAGGATAAGCCTCGGCCAGTTCGCGTCCCATTCCGATCGTCTGCGCGCCTTGCCCCGGAAACACGAATGCCCGCATGGCAGCCCCCCTGAAATCATTGCGTTGCGGACGGGCATAGCCTCTGCGCGCATCTGCCGCAACCGACCGGCTTCGCCGCGCCGGAAAAGAAAAGGGGCCGCAAGGGGCCCCTTTTCCGCAACCGGTTGGTCAGAACAGGTTCAGCCGACCAGTTCGAGGCCCGAGAAGAAAAAGGCGATCTCTTCCTTGGCTGTTTCCGGCGCATCCGAACCATGAACCGAGTTTTCGCCCATCGACAGCGCGAACTCCTTGCGGATCGTGCCTTCGTCGGCGTTGGCCGGGTTGGTGGCGCCCATCACTTCGCGGTTCTTGGCGATGGCGTTTTCGCCTTCCAGAACCTGCACGACGACGGGCTCGGAGGCCATGAACTCCACCAGCTCGCCATAGAAGGGGCGGTCCTTGTGAACTTCATAGAACTTGCCCGCCTGCTCGGCCGACAGCTTGATGCGCTTTTGCGCGACGATGCGCAGGCCGGCATCCTCGAACTTGGCGTTGATCTTGCCGGTCAGGTTGCGGCGGGTCGCGTCGGGCTTGATGATGGAAAGCGTGCGTTCGGTGGCCATGGGTCATTACCTTGTCTGATCGGCGGGCGGGCCCGCAGTGACGGAAATCCGCGTCCGGTTAGCAGGCTTGGCCCGTGGCGGCAAGCGGGCCGCAGCGGGGAACCGGCACCCGGAGGCAGCGCTTGAGTATCCGGCCCACCTGCAAGGATTTCCGATGACCGACCTGCACCCCGAAACAGCCCGGAACCCCGGCCGTCCCTCTCCCCCCGCCCCCATGCAGCGGTCGCTGAGCTTGGGCACCCTGTTGTCGGGGGTCGCGATCCTTCTGCTGGTGGCGGCGACATGGTTCTGGTCGGACATCCTGCTTCTGGTCTTTGCGGCGATCCTGATCGCCATCGCCCTGCGCGCGGGAGCCCATGGCCTGAACCGGCTGGTGGGGCTGAACGTCAAGCTGGGCGTTGCGGTCGTGCTGCTCGTTGTCCTGGGCGCGCTGTGGGGTGCCGTCCGCCTGGCCGGCCCCTCGATCAGCGATCAGTTCACCCAGCTTGTGGACGCCCTGCCGCGATCCTGGGACGAGTTGAACCAGCGCCTGCCCGGCAACGGGCTGGGGGACGCCGTCATGGAGCAGGTCCAGGAGACGACGAACATCGAGGAAGATGCCTCGCAACTGGCGCAACGCCTGCCCGATCTGTTCGGCTGGGTGTCGGGGGCGCTCAACTCGGTCTTCAGCGGGCTGTCCTCGCTGTTCCTGATGCTGATCGTGTCGCTTTATGTCGCCATCGAGGCGCCGCTCTATCGACGCGGGGCGATCCGGCTGGTCCCGATGCGCCATCGCGGGCGTGCGGCCTCGATCATGGACGAACTGGGCTCACAGCTGGGACGCTGGATGGCAGGTCAGGCCTTCGACATGTTCGTGGTGGCGATTCTGGCGGGCATCGGGCTTTGGCTTCTGGGCGTGCCTCTGGCCTTTATCCTGGCGTTGATCGCCGGGATCACCAACATCGTGCCGATCGTCGGACCCTTTGCCTCGGGGGCCATCGCGGTTCTCGTCTCGCTGTCGCAGGGCGTCGAGACGGCGGTCTATGTGGCAATCCTGTTCACCGCGATCCAGATGTTCGAAGGAGAGGTCCTGATGCCGTTGATCCAGCGCTATGCCGTCGAATTGCCGCCAGCCTTGACCATTCTTGCCATTGTGGCCTTTGGGGGTCTCTTCGGTTTTGTCGGCGTGGTCCTGGCGACACCGCTGCTGATCGTCGTCATGCTGCTGGTTCAAAGGATCTATGTGCAGGATCTGCTGGGTGACCCCGACATGGAGTGAGGGTCTGTTGCCACTCTCCTCCATTGATCCATGCAAAAAGAGTGGACTTGCCGGCCAAGTTCGTGATTCTGATACAAGTCGGCCTTACGATGTCATCAGCATCCAGCAAGGATCCTGTCATGCAGCCGCTCTGCAAAGGTCATTACCGTGCCCGCCTTGCAACGTCGCCCGAAGACCTGCGGGCGTCTCAGCGGCTGCGCTGGCTGTGTTTCGTGGCGCGCACCGGACAGGCCGATGACGGCCAATGCACCGAGTCTGACGAGATGGATTCCGAATGCCGGCACATGCTGATCGAGGACATCAGATCGAACCGTCTGATCTGCAGCTTCCGGTTTCTGCCGTTGTCCGACGGTTCGCAGATCGCGCGCAGCTATTCCGCGCATTTTTATGACCTGAAGGCTCTGGGGCGCTTTGATGGCCCCATGATAGAGATGGGACGCTTTTGCATCCATCCCGATATTCACGATCCCAATGTAGTGCGGCTGGCCTGGGCCGCCTTGACGCGGTTCGTGGACGACACCGGTGCAGAAATGCTGTTCGGCTGCTCCAGCTTCGTGGGTTGCGAGCCCGAAGCCCATGCCGAGGCTTTCGTTATGCTCAAGGACCGTCACTTGGCCCCGCGCCGCTGGTGGCCGCGCGTCAAGGCGCCGACCGTGTTCCGCTTCGCCCGCGCGCTGCATTTGCGCCAGCCAGACCCGAAGCGGGCCATGGCTGCAATGCCGCCGCTGCTGCGCAGTTATCTGGCAATGGGGGGCTGGGTCAGCGACCATGCGGTCGTTGATCCGGCGCTCAAGACGATGCATGTCTTCACAGGGGTCGAGATCCGCACCATTCCGCCCGCGCGCAAACGTCTTCTGCATGCGCTGCTGGATCATCCTGCCTGAAACACAGGCAGCCCTCAAAATAGGCAAACTGCCTTCAATGCAGGCATTTGCCCTTCAAATGCCGTCGATGAGGGCATGCGCCGGTCGCCCTTTGGTTGACCTTCCTCCGGGGGCCGCGCCCTCTGCCCCCATGTTCGACAACGCACTGTCCTTGACCAAGATGCAGCGCAGCCAAGGGGCCGCCCATGTCGTTATGGGCCTGACGGGGCTGGTCGATCTGGCGCAGGCAGGATCCGCCAAGGCAATGCTGCCGCGCATGACGGCAGGCCTCCCTGAAATCGTGTTCCTGAACACCTCCGGCGGCCTCGCCTCGGGGGACCGCTTGTCCTTTTCCGTCGATCTTCGCCCCGGCACGCGGGCGCTGGCCACCACGCAGACGGCGGAACGCGCCTATCGCGCCCCTGAAGCATCGGCCCAGGCACAGGTGCGGCTGAATGTAGGTGCAGGCGGCTGGCTGGACTGGCTGCCGCAGGAAACCATTCTGTACGATGGCGCACGACTGGAGCGTGAAACCACGGTCGATCTGGCCCCCGGCGCCGGCTGCATGCTGCTCGAGATGCTGGTCCTGGGGCGGCTTGCCATGGGCGAGCGGCCCCAGCACCTGCATCTGCGCGACCGACGCATCGTGCGACAGGCAGGCCGGATCGTTCACCATGATGCCTTGGCCCTGGATGATGCAGCCTTGGCGCGTCTGGCGGGCCCGGCACTGACCGGAGGCTTTCCGGCCATGGCGACGCTGGCCGTCATCGCGCCCGATGCCACGGACCTGCTGCCCCGCGCCCGCGCCGTGCTGGACGAGCCCGGCGTCACCTCCGCCGCCAGTGCCCCGGCCGGAAGACTGGTGCTGCGGTTGCTGGCCCCTGACGGATGGCCGCTGCGCCGACAGATCAACCGGCTGCTGCTGGCGCTGCGCCCCGACCCCCTTCCCCGTATCTGGCAGGTCTGAGATGAACCTTACCCCCCGCGAACGCGAGAAGTTGCTGGTTTCGGTCGCCGCCATGGTGGCACGCGGCCGCCTGGCGCGCGGCGTCAAGCTGAACCACCCCGAAGCCATCGCGCTGATCACCGATTTCGTGGTCGAGGGCGCCCGCGACGGCCGCAGCGTCGCCGACCTCATGCAGGCGGGCGCCCATGTGATCACCGCCGACCAGTGCATGCCCGGCATCCCCGCCATGATCGAGTCCGTGCAGGTCGAGGCCACCTTTCCCGACGGCACCAAGCTGGTGACCGTCCACCATCCCATCCGTTCGGAGGCTTGAATGAAACGCTTTCCCCTTTTTGCTGCCGCAAGCCTTCTGCCCCAGGTCGCGCTGGCCCATCCCGGCCATGTCCATGACAACGGCCAGTTCCTGCACGGCCTTGCCCACCCTGTCGGCGGCGCGGACCACCTGCTGGCAATGGTGGCCCTTGGCCTTCTGGCCGCGCAACTGGGGGGCCGCGCGATCTGGGCACTGCCAGCCACTTTCGTCGGCGCGATGCTGGCCGGTGGCGCGATGGGCGCCGCAAGCCTCGGCTTTCCGGCCGTCGAGCCGATGATCCTCGCCTCGGTCGTGATCCTAGGCGTTCTGGTGGCGCTGGCAGTGCGGCTGCCGATGGTTGTGCTGCTGCCGGTGGTGGCACTCTTTGGCACGGCCCATGGCTGGGCGCATGGGGCCGAGGGGCCGGCCAGCGGAATGATGCTTTATGCTGCGGGCTTTGCGCTGGCCACGGTGGCGCTGCATCTGGCGGGCATCGGCTTTGGCCGCCTGCTGTCACGGGGGCTGGAACTGCGCGTGCTGGGCGGCGGCACGACGGTGGCGGGCCTTGCGCTGGCTGTGGCGGGCTGACGATGATCCCCGGCGAGATCCTGACGCCCGAGGGCGAGATCACCCTCAACGAAGGGCGGGACACGATCACCCTGATGATCGCCAATACCGGTGACCGCCCGATCCAGGTCGGCAGCCACTACCACTTTGCGGAAACCAATCCCGCGCTGGCCTTCGACCGCACCGCCGCCCGCGGCATGCGGCTGGCCATCCCCGCCGGCACCGCCGTCCGGTTCGAGCCGGGACAGTCGCGCGAGGTGACGCTGGTGGCCTATGCGGGCAAGCGTGTCGTGCAGGGCTTTCGCAAGACCATCATGGGGGCGCTATGACCCGGCTTTCGCGCGCCGATTACGCGGCGCTTTACGGCCCCACCACCGGCGACCGCATCCGACTGGCCGACACCGAGATCCTGATCGAGGTTGAGCGCGACCTGACCATCGCCGGCGAAGAGGTCAAGTTCGGCGGCGGCAAGGTCGTCCGCGACGGCATGGGCCAGTCGCAGGTCACGCGGGCCGGCGGCGCGATGGACACCGTCATCACCGGCGTCGTCGTCTTCGACCACCAAGGCATCGTCAAGGCCGACGTGGGCCTGAAGGACGGGCGCATCGCGGGCATCGGCAAGGCGGGCAACCCCGACACGCAGCCCGGCGTGACCCTGATCATCGGCCCGGGAACCGAGATCATTGCGGGCGAGGGGCGCATCCTGACGCCCGGCGGCTTTGACTGTCACATTCATTACATCTGCCCCCAGCAGGTCGATCACGCGCTGCATTCGGGCGTCACGACCCTGCTGGGCGGTGGCACGGGCCCCGCGCATGGCACGCTGGCCACGACCTGCACCCCCGGCCCCTGGCACATTGCCCGGATGATGGAGGCCTGCGCGGAACTGCCGGTCAACATCGGCATCGCCGGCAAGGGGAACGCCAGCGTCCCCGCGCCCCTGGAGGAACAGGTCCGCGCCGGGGCCTGCGCGTTGAAGCTGCACGAGGACTGGGGCACCACGCCCGCCGCCATAGACTGCTGCCTGACGGTGGCGGACCAGATGGACGTGCAGGTGATGATCCATACGGACACGCTGAACGAATCGGGCTTTGTGGAGGACACGATGGCCGCCATCGGGGGCCGCACGATCCATGCCTATCACACCGAGGGTGCGGGCGGCGGGCACGCGCCCGACATCATCCGCATGGTCGGCATGGGCAACGTCCTGCCGTCCTCGACCAACCCCACCCGCCCCTACACCGCCAACACGGTCGAGGAGCATCTGGACATGCTGATGGTGTGCCACCACCTCGACCGCCGGGTGCCCGAGGACGTGGCCTTTGCCGAATCCCGTATCCGGCGCGAAACGATCGCCGCCGAGGATATCCTGCACGATCTGGGCGCCTTCAGCGTGATCTCGTCCGACAGCCAGGCCATGGGCCGGATCGGAGAGGTCATCATCCGCACCTGGCAGACCGCCGACAAGATGCGCCGCCAGCGTGGCCGGCTGGAGGGGGAACAGGGCGACAACGACAACCTGCGCGCCCGCCGCTATATCGCCAAATACACGATCAACCCGGCCATCGCCCATGGGGTCAGCCAGCACATCGGTTCGGTCACCCCCGGCAAGCGGGCCGACCTGGTCCTGTGGTCGCCTGCCTTTTTTGCCGCCAAGCCCGAGATGGTGCTGGTCGGCGGCCAGATCAGTGTGGCGCAGATGGGCGATCCCAACGGCTCGATCCCGGTGCAACCGATCTTTTCGCGTCCCATGTGGGGGCATACGGGCCGCGCCTCGGCCCTCTTCGTCAGCCAAGCGGGGCTGGAGGAGGGCGCAGGTCGCCACCTGTCCAAGACCCTCATCGCGGTCGAGCACACCCGCGGCATCGGCAAGCGCGACATGGTGCTGAACGACGCCATGCCGGCCATCGAGGTCGATCCCGAAACCTACGAGGTCCGCGCCGACGGCACCCTGCTGACCTGCGAGCCTGCGACGGAACTGCCGTTGGCGCAGCGCTACTTCCTGTTCTGAGGAGACCCCTTCATGATCGCCACCGCCCATTCCATCATCCGCAATGCGCCTGCACCCTTTGACGGTGAGGTGTCGCTGGATTACGAAGGCCGTCTGCTGCGCCGCAGGCGGCTGTCCTGCACGGGCGGCGACTTCATGGTCGACCTTCCCGAGGTCACCAGCTTGGACGACGGCGATGCGTTCGAACTGTCGGACGGCCGCCAAGTGGTGGTGCGGGCGGCGTCCGAGCCGGTGATCGTCATCCGCGGCAACCTGCCTCGGCTGGCATGGCACATCGGCAACCGCCACACCCCCTGCCGGATCGAGGCCGACCGTCTGATCATCCGCCAGGACCACGTGCTGGAAGCGATGCTGAGGACACTGGGGGCCGAGATCTGCCACAAGGACATCCCCTTTCGCCCGGAAGGCGGCGCTTATGGCCATGGCCGGACCTTCGGGCATGCCCACGGTCACAGCCATGATCATGGCCACACGCATGACCATGATCATCACGCCCACGATCACGCCTGAGGCGGCGCGCCTGCGGCTGCAGCAGGTTCTGTCGCCGGCCTTTCCAGTGGGCGGCTTTGCATGGTCGCAGGGGATGGAATACGCGATGGATCAGGGGTTGGTGACACGCATCACCCTGCCGCAATGGCTGGCCGACTGGCTGGATCATGGCGCAGGGTGGACGGATGGCGTTCTGGTCGCCCTGGCCGTGCGGCCGGACGCCGATCACCGGGCATTGGACGATCTGGCCCGCGCCGCCTGCCTGACCTCGCAACGCTTGTCCGAGACAGTCGAGCAAGGTGCGGCCTTTGCCGCCAATATGACCGCCCTTGCCGGCATGCCCCAGACACCGGCGGCCCTGCCCATCGCCGTGGGACAGGCCTGCGCCCCGCTGCCCCTGCCGGCGTCCGAGATCATCGCGGCCTTTCTTCAAGCCCAGGCCGCAACCCTGATCAGCGCCGCCGTCCGGTTTCTGCCGCTTGGCCCGGTGGAAGGGCAGCGGATGCTGGCTGCACTGCACCCCCGCATCCTGATCCGGGCCGCGCAGGCCGCCACGGCAACCGAGGCCGATCTGACCAGCGCCGCCTGGGGCGCAGACATTGCGGCCATGCGACACGAAACCATGACAACGAGGATATTCCGATCATGAGCCTCAATGGCCCTCTCCGCGTCGGCATCGGCGGCCCTGTCGGTGCCGGCAAGACGACATTGACCGAACAGCTGGCCCGCGCGCTGGCCTCGCGGCTGTCGATGGCGGTCATCACCAACGACATCTATACGCGCGAGGACGCCGAGGCCCTGATGCGCGCCCAGGTCCTGCCCGCCTCCCGCATCCGTGGCGTCGAAACGGGCGGCTGCCCCCATACTGCCATCCGCGAGGATGCCAGCATCAACCTGGCGGCCATCGCCGATCTGAACGCGGCCTTTCCGGACCTGGACCTGGTGCTGATCGAATCGGGCGGCGACAATCTGGCCGCAACCTTCAGCCCCGAACTGGCCGACCTGACGATCTATGTGATCGACACGGCCGCTGGGCAGGACATCCCGCGCAAGCGTGGGCCGGGGCTGGCGCGGTCGGACCTTCTGGTGGTCAACAAGACCGATCTGGCCCCTTATGTGGGCGTCGATGCCAAACTGCTCGAAAAGGATGCACATGAGGCACGCGGCACGCGCCCGGTCGTCATGGCCCAGTTGCGCCATGGCCACGGTGTCGACCGCATCGTCGATTTCCTTGTCGAACAGGGCGGGCTGCACCTTCGCGCAGCCTGACGCTGCCTTGCGGATGGGCAACTGCCCCGGGCAGTGCCTGTCCCTGCACCAGTTGCCGCAAAGGCCACGCCAAACCTGCCCAAGTGCTGTCCAACTGCCCGATTTTCCGCTTCTTCTGCCTCTGCGAGGGCCCTGCGCCCTTCAAGAACAAGACAGGGACACCGGCCCGCGCGCCGGAGGGAAAAGGGTAGAATGACCAAGCTGACCACCATGCTGATGCTGACCAGTGCCCTGACGCTGGCCCACCCCGCCCATGCCCAGGAGGGGGAGCCGATCAAGATCGGCGTGCTGCATTCGCTGTCGGGCACGATGGCGATTTCCGAAACCACGCTCAAGGATACCGTCCTGATGCTGGTCGAACAGCAGAACGCCAAGGGCGGCGTGCTGGGCCGCCCGCTGGAGGCGG
>NZ_JBKGUN010000103.1:0-4253 GCF_046462195.1 Paracoccus sp. (in: a-proteobacteria)
AAGATGCTCACGAATTCATGATGACGAGCCGGATTATCATTCTTGAAGCTCCAAGATAGCAATCTCGTGCACAAGAAAAAAAGGGGACGGTGCATGAAGATTATCAATGGCATCAAATATGGGGCAGTGGCGCTGGTGCTTGCAGGATGCGCAGGTGGCGGCGGATACAATGACAGCCCGCTCAACAGCGCCGCCGTTCGAACCGTTGGCGGTGCCGGAGCCGGAGCACTGGCGGCCGATGCATTGGGTGGATCCAAGACAAAGGGGGCCCTGATCGGAGCCTTGGCCGGCGGTGCATCCTGCGTGAACGGCAGCTGTTACTGAGAAACAGTCCCATCGGCACCAACCGGATCAATATAGCATTGGCGCTTTCGCGAGAAGCACCGTCAGCAGCTTTGAATGTCCGATCCGAAACCAGCAACAGGGTGAGCCAAGAACAATGCTTCCACCCCTGTTGCTGGCATCGCTTTGCGGCTCCCATTGCTGAACAGGTTTTGGCGCCCAAGCGTTGTCGGCATTGTTGGGGCTGGTGCGACAGGCTTGTCTGATGAAAAGGGAACACAAGCGCTGCAGCAATCTTGGCAGGAGCGCATTGCTGGCTGATGATGTCCGGAACCAAGGGGCTTTTCAATGCGCCGATCGACACGCGAATGGCGTGCCTTGTCACCAGTTACCCCTATCAGTCAAATGGTGCTGGCAAACAGGGTCGCATGAGGCTTGCCGCCAAGCGACTGTATCAGGAGAATTATTTGGAAGCCTTGATCGAGCAGAGCCTCGGAAGCCCGCTGCTCCTAGCGGCGCTCCTGTTCGTGGCCACGTTTGTGCTGGAAGAAGCCGCCATCCTTTTGGCCGCAGGCCTCGCTGCATCAGGCGAAATGACATCAGCGCTGGCCTTGGCGTCGGTGGGCACAGGGATGATCGTCAGTGACTGGTGCCTGTACGGGCTGGGAGCATTGGCGGCCCGCAGCAGGCGCATTGCTGACTGGGTGTCACGGGACCGACTGGAGCAAGGTCGGCGCTTGCTGCATCGCAGCACGTTTGCAGCCGGATTGCTGGCACGGATCATCCCCTGGCTGCTGTTTCCGGTCTTCGTGGCCAGCGGCTTTCTGCGGGTCGGATTCCGGCGCTTTGCCATGATCAACGCAATCATTGCACTGGTCTACGTTCCGGCTGTTTTTTACGGCGCCTTTGGTCTCTATGCCGTGCTGATGGAATGGCTCGGGGATTGGGCATGGATGACGGGTGCTGTCCTCCTGCTGGCGATCCTGTGGGGCGGCAGAGCAGTCGCCCGGCGTTACCTGTCGGGAACGACCATTTCCGAAGGCTGAATGATCCTGCCTGTCAGAAGGCAATCCAGAGCATGGAGCAGAAGGTCAGGGTGGCTCCAGGGCAGGAAATGATCTGCCCCTTCCACCATGACCACGGCCGGTGCACGGGGCAGATGGTTTCGCAGATAATCCGCGTTCGAAGGCGGCACGAGGTTGTCCCCGGTCCCTTGGACGATCGTCACAGGAATGTTCAGATTCGAAAGGTCCTCTGCCAGTTCCTCAAGCCCGTCGCGCAGAGACATCAACTCAGCATTCGAATTGGCCAGTTCTGTCGGCAGCATCTGCTGAAAGAAATCCAGCGCAGCAACCTCCTGAAGAGGGTGAATCTCTTCCAATCCCGGATCGGCCGCGGCACCGATCAGCAGCACTCCCGCCACTCGGTCAGGGTGATCGACAGCCAGCCGCAATGCCACCGGGCCTCCATAGGAATAGCCCACGAGCACCACTGGCGGCTGTGCTGACGAGCCAATCAGAGGGAGCAACGCGTCAGCCTGCTGCTGCAGGTCGGTGACCGGCACATCGCCGCTGTCGCCAAAGCCGGGTCGATCCGGCGCAAGATACAGCCGACCTTGCGGCACGGCCGTCAGAAAAGACGACCACTCTTCGCCCAAGCCGGGACTGCCATGGATAAAGATGACCCGCTGCCCATCCGGTTGACCCGCTGCCAACATGGACAGGTCCCGTCCCAGAGAGGACAAGGGGACGCTGCGCCGACGCAATGATGCATCGTCTCCCTCGACATCAGCCTCCAGCCCGATCCCGGTGATTGCGATCATCTGTTCACGCAGTGGCTGAAACGGTTCGAGGATATAAGTCAGTGCATCTTCGGCAAAGGATTGTTCGGGGGCTGCGATGCGGATGATCTCTGCAGGGATCGGGCAGTGAGGAAGGTCAGAGATCATGTTGATTGTCCGGTAGGAAATTCAAGATGTTCATGGTTTCGGTTGACAGGGCAAATCACGTTCACGAGCTTGGTGGATACTCTCGGCGGAGACGTTCCTGCTGGCGCTGCAGCCTGATCATTCCCCGCAAACCGACCGGCTTAAACCCCTTGCGACGCATTGCCGAGCCGATGGCGAACAACATCCTGTATTGGCGCCAGAGGGTGCGCCAAGCCTCTCTCAACGTGCCCGTGCCTGCCCAGATATGGAGCATTTCAGCACCGGCGCCGTTCAGTTCGACAATGCGGAAACCGCGCCCCCGCCGCAGCTCGGCGACGCTGCGGAATCGGATATCGAAACGGCCAAATTGAAAATTTGGGATTTCCTGCGATATCTGGTCAATGACCGCTTCCAAGTCGGTCGTGACCTCGCTCAACGCATCACGATAAACAGCCCCGAGGCGCGCACTGCGTGCGTTGGTCAGGCAATGAAACTCGTCCGGCAACGGGACATGATCCCACGCCTCCGGATGACGATCGCGATAGATCTCCGCGTTGGCCTGCAGGATCGGGTCGGCCGCAACCAGTTGTGCCACGCTGTGCTGCCCATCGCCGATCACATGGGGCGGGTGGACAAAGGCCATCGACACGATACGGCCGGCATGTTCATCGGGACGACGGATGTAGAAGATCCCTGCCTCGCCCGGCATGTCAATCAGGGCCTGTAGCATCACTCGAGCGTCGTCAGGCTGCCGTGACAGATAATCGGCAAGATCCGCGGCTGACTTCAGCAGCCGCACGCCCCAACCTTGATATCCGCGATCAGGCTTCCCGATGACCGGGAAGCCGATGCTATGAGCGTCCATGGCGGCGAGTGCCTCCTGCAACCGGTCCATGCCCGGATAACAGCAGATGGTTGCGAAAGGTGGCAGGAAGCGCTGCCCCGTCGGGCCGAACAGTTCCAGCCCTTGGGATTTGCTCTCGCCCCACAGGCCTCCTGCATCCATTGCCGGGTTGGCTGCACTTGGCAAGGTCAGGCTGCCATGCCGGACGGAAAGCACCAGCCACATCAAGGCTGGAACCACATAAAACAGTCGCTCGGGAATACGGCGCTTGAACGGGGGGTAAACCGGTCCTTCGGGTGGACGGAGCAGCATCGGCGCCGACGGCGCATCAAGCTTAGGTAATGAGTCTCTGAAATAGGTCAAATGAACGGGTTTCGCTCTTTCCTGAAGTGTGGCCCGGCATAGGCCGCGCGCGAGGAAGGTCGAGAATGGAGGATGAAGCAACAAAACGCCAGCGTTTTTGGCCCTGCTCCTGCCTCATCAAGGAGGCTTTGGTCGTCAAGAAGATCCGCAAAAGACTGTCCGCGTTGCGAGACAAGCGTCTCTTAGATCGGTTTCAGGATGCTCCATGCAATACTGACAAGGCAAACTGTACAGGATTTCAAACTGGCCCAAACGATGTTCTACAGATTATGTACTCTCCTCCGGAGCGGTAGCGACCAGTGCGTTGCTGTTGCCGGCATACAGATTGCTGGCAATCCAGACCAAGAACGACATGCCTGCGCCGAGGAACTGCCCTATAGCCGGCTAATTGCCTGCCACGTATTACCTATCGTGCATCCGTTTCTGGATCAGGAAAAGCGCACGATACGTCATGCGGTAGAGGATGCGCTGGGACAGCCGCTACAGTGTATGCAGGTGACAAGCTGGGCGATCAATATCAGTCAGTCTTTCGATCCCGATGCACTGAGACATCTATCTCTGCGCATAAGTTTGTCTTGCCGACATCATATTCAGTTCCTCCGGCAGGTTCAGATCAACAGAAACAGGAAAGAGAAATCTTTTCGCCGGCCCTAGCTGATTTCTGGCGGATCCGCCATGGCTCCTGTCCCTGTCATAACGGGCATGGACAGGAACCTGTCTTGTGCTGTTTCAAGCGCTCTGGTTCGAAAGGTTACATCTCCTGGCCTCCGCCCTACAGGCTCATGGTTGCCTTTATGGCGCGCCGCCATGCGTCATAGCGGGCGTCGCGGTCGGGCG
>NZ_JBKGUN010000104.1:0-3829 GCF_046462195.1 Paracoccus sp. (in: a-proteobacteria)
AGGACAACACGCGGATGTTCTATGGTGACGCCAAGGACAGCATCAACAAGCTGCTGCCGATGATCGATTAAAGGAAAACCTCATGTTGACTCGCTACGTATTCTTTGAAGGCGAAGCCCTCCTTGACGATGACAGCTTCCGCCGGCTCATCGAGGAAGAGCTTCTTCCGCTATGGCAGGCAATGCCCAACAGCATCGGCACCCGCCTGACATTCGCTGATACGCGCGATGCCGATGCACCGGAAATCCTCATGGTTCTCGCTGTCGATTATCCGGATCATGCCGCTCTCGAGGCCTCCCTCGCCAGCGACCATCGCTACCACACCCGGGATCGTAGTGCTGCCGTGCTCGCTTCCTCGTTCAAGGGCCGGGTTCATCACCATGTGACACGCGCAGCTGCTGGATCTGCGAGCACGACGTGAGTGATCCGATTGCGGCCTTTTCCCACAACCAGAACCGTAGGCACCTGATATGATCGAACTCGCTTGTCGCCTTTACGCGGCCCATGACCTGCGCGTGGAGGATTTGCCCGAACCCGCAGTTGCGCCTGACGCAGCCATCGTCCGTGTCCTGCGCGGGGGTATCTGCGGATCTGATCTGCATTATTATCATGACGGTGGTTTTGGCCCGGTGCGGGTCCGCGAACCCATCATCCTCGGCCACGAAGCCGCAGGCGTGGTCGAGCAAGCGCCCGAGGGCTCTGGCCTTCAGCCAGGACAACTGGTTGCCCTGTGTCCGTCCCGGCCGTGCGGCGAATGCGAATTCTGCCTGGCCGGAGAGGAACGTCACTGCCTGAACATGCGCTTCAATGGCTCCGCCATGCGGTTGCCGCATGAAAACGGCTTCTTCCGCACCCGTCTGGCTCATCCTGTCGCACAATGTGTTCCCGTGGCAGAGGGCAGTAACGCGCAGGCAGCAGCAGGGGCCGAACCCCTGGCGGTGTGCTTGCACGCCCTGTCCGTGGCTCCATCCCTTGAGGGGCAGCGCGTTCTTGTGACGGGGGCCGGGCCTATCGGTGCGATCTGTACAGCCCTGGCACGTCTCCGCGGGGCAGCCGAGATCGTCGTGACGGATGTTCAGGACTTCACCTTGGGTGTGGCGCAGCGAATGGGCGCTGATCGCGTGGCCAACGTTGCGCAAGATCCTGACGCTCTTGCCGACTATGCGACGGGCAAAGGGAAAATTGACGTTGTGCTGGAGTGTTCAGCCAACCAGCACGCCATTGCGCAAGCCATCGGCGTGACCCGGCCGCAAGGGACGGTTGTGCAGCTTGGGGTGGGAGGAAGCACGCCCTTGCCGCTGAACCTGATCGTGGGGAAGGAGCTCAGGTTTGTCGGCACGCACCGCTTCGACACCGAATTCGTCAATGCCGTTCGAATGATCGGCGCAGGCGAGATCGATCTGACGCCGCTTGTCACACAAGTTCTGCCCGCTTCCGAGGCGGTGCGGGCCTTCGATATGGCAGGTGACCGCACACAGGCCGTGAAGGTGCAACTGGATTTCGAGGCCTGAACTGTAGGAAGGGAGATAACAATGCGACACACATGGAGATGGTTTGGTCCGCGTGACCGGGTGTCCATTGACGATATGCTTCAGGCAGGGGTGCAGGGCGTTGTGACGGCGCTCCATCACATCCCCACAGGGGCGGTCTGGACACCGGAAGAGATCGCTGAACGTCAGCGACTTCTTTCAGTAATGAAGGATGGGGCGCCGTCTGGCTTGGGATGGGACGTGGTCGAAAGCCTGCCCGTCAGCGAGGCAATCAAGACCCAGACCGGCGACTGGCGCGAGCATATCGCCAACTGGATCACCTCGATGCGCCATCTGAAGGACGCGGGGATCAGTGTGATCTGTTACAACTTCATGCCGGTGTTGGATTGGACACGCACCGACCTCAGCTGGCGACGGCCGAACGGGGCGACCTGCATGCGGTTCGACTATGTCGACTTTGCCGCCTTCGACATCCATATCCTTCAGCGCAAGGGCGCGGCCGAGGATTTCCCCGAGGAGATCAGGGAAGAAGCGGCCCGGCGCTTTGCGGCCATGGATGATGCTCGCCGCGAGCAGCTTGCAGGCAATGTTGTCTTCGGCCTCCCGGGCGCGGCTGAAAGTTTTGGCTTGGAAGATGTGCGCGCCCTTCTGGAAAGTTATGCGCCGGTGACCGACGTGGTTTTGCGCCAGAATTTCCACGCGTTCCTGGAGCAGGTCGCTCCAATCGCGCAAGACATCGGCATGCGCCTTTGCTGCCATCCTGATGATCCGCCTTTCGGCCTGTTGGGACTGCCACGGGTCATGTCAACGGAAGCGGACTATGCTGAACGAATGGCCGCCGTTGATCTGCCTGCGAATGGGATCACCCTGTGCTCTGGCTCTTTGGGTGCGCGGCCTGACAATGACTTGCCTGGCATGATGGACCGCTTGGGGGATCGGGTGCACTTCCTGCATCTGCGCAATGTTCGGCGTGACACGGACTCAATCCGCGGGTCCTTTTTTGAGGATGAGCATCTAGGGGGGCAGACTGACATGGTCGAACTAATCGCGGCTGTGCTGCGCGAAGAAGCGCGCCGCCAGAAGGAGGGCCGCGAAGACGCGGTCATTCCGATGCGACCCGACCATGGGCAGGATATCCTGGATGATATCGGCCGAGGTGGCCAGCCGGGCTATCCGGCAATCGGACGCCTCAAGGGCTTGGCCGAACTGCGAGGGGTAGAGGCAGCCCTTTCGCATGCGACGGTCGCTTGACCTCCCGCTGCTCACCTCTACATCAGGATCGGCCCCCACGGGCTGATCCCCTCTGAAAGCTTGATGAGCGGCCGGCTGCTGAGAAAAAGCAGGCTGACGGGACAGGCTGCAGGCTGCGAGATCTGGTCGTTTCACTGCAGTGATCTTACTCACCACACCGCACGACAGTAGCCGCAAGATCGGGCAAAGCGTGACTGGTTATGGCCTTCCGGCCGGAGAATTCGTGGCTCCGAAACCGAACCTCGGTGAGCGATGTCCTTCCAACAGTGGCATCATACGATGCCGGCACGCAATAGCACGGCGACCGCACCCGCGAAGTGCTCATCCATCAGGGCTTCGGCGCGTTCGGCATTCTGCTCCGCAATGGCTTCCATGATCCGCTGGTGGCAGCGAATGTTCTCCAGCCGGTTCTCATAGGTCGCTCTGGAGCGCCACCCGATTTGCCAGGTCTGGCGTGTGATGACCCGAAAGCTCTCGACCAGAATGGAGTAGAGTGGGTTTCCGGACGCACGGGCTATGGTCTCGTGAAACCGGATATCCAGCTCCCGAATGGCTGTCTGATCCGCCTCAAGAGCATCAAACATCTCCTGCACAATCTGCGCAAGCTGGCGCTGGTCGTTCTCACTGCGACGCATGGCGGCAAGACCGGCCGTCCGCACCTCCAGCGTCCGGCGGGCGTCGAGGATCTGCTGGATGCTCACGCCGCCTGTGTACGAGGCATGGTCCAGAACAACGCTAAGCGATGACGCGTCCGGCATGGCCACACGGGCTTTCCGGCCATTGCCAATCGCGATGATCCGCAAGGTCGCCAGGCCGCGCATGGCCTCCCGCATCACCGGGCGGGACACGCCAAGCTGCAGAGCCATCTGCGTCTCCGACGGCAGCACATCGCCCGCCATCAGCCCCTTTGCCCGAACCAGTTCACGAATTCCCTCCATGGTCCGTTCGACCAAGGATTTGTCCACCTCATTGGCCTTCATATCCGATTGTAAGACAGGTTCTGGCATTTTTGACTTACCAAGCTCTCATTTCTGTTGACTCTTAGTTAACGATTTGGCTTACCTGAGGGCCAGAGAAATCGGCGGCCC
>NZ_JBKGUN010000105.1:0-3619 GCF_046462195.1 Paracoccus sp. (in: a-proteobacteria)
CGGCGCGGCGGATCACCGTGGCCGAGCAGTTGACCGTCGCGACCAGCGCGATGAAGTTGCGCGTGCCGACCTGCCCGCCCGCGCGGTGATAGCCTTGGAAGAACAGCGCCTCGCCGCGATGGTGCTCCAGCGCCGCTTCGGCCGCTGGCAGCGCCGAGCCGAGCCGGTAATCCCGCTCATGCGCACCAAAGGCACAGTTGTGGCTGTGGACATGATCACCTGCAGCGATGGGGGCCGTGGCATAGCCGATGGTCTGTCCATACTTGATGACCGCAGCCCCTTGCGGAATGGCCACCCGCGCGATCTTGTGGCCCGCGGGCGCCACGCCCTTTTCGGTCAGGATCGCCACGTTGTCGGCAGCGTTCAGAACCAGCGGCTCAGACATCGGCGGCCATCTCCCGTGCGCCCCTGCTGACCAGACCTTCCAGCGCGGCGGTCAGATCGGCGGCAAAGCCCGCATCCTCCCGCAGGGTTGCGGGGAAGACCTCGGTCAGCGCCAGGAAGCCCGTCACGGTGTCGGCGGGATCGTCGCGCCACAGCGCAGCAAGCCTCGGCGCCATCGGGTCCTTGACCTCGATTGCGGCCCCCTTCTCGTCACGACCCGAGGTGTAGCGCATCCAAGTCGCGACCGCCAAGGTCAGGCCGGGAACCGCACGACCGGCCGCACGACCTTCGGCAATGGTGCCCAAGATGCGCTGCGGCAGCTTCTGGCTGCCATCCATGGCGATCTGCCAAGTGCGGTGCCGGATGGCCGGATTGGCATAACGCGCGGCCAAGGCATCGGCATAGGCGCCCAGATCCTCGCCCGGGGGTGGGGTCAGCGCCGGGATGATCTCGGTCCGCCACAGCTTGTCCACGAAGGCGGCAAAGACCGGATCGGCCACAGTGTCCGCGATGGTCTCGTGCCCCGCCAGATAGCCCAGATAGGCCAGCGAGGAATGGGTGCCGTTCAGCATCCGCAGCTTCATGTGCTCGAACGGAGTCACATCCTCGACCAGCTGGACCCCGACCTCGCCCAGATCGGGACGGTCATTGTCGACGAAATTGTCCTCGACCACCCACTGGCGGAAAGGTTCGTGCATGACGGGCGCTTCGTCCCGGTGGCCGGCCAAGGCCTCCAGCCGGTCCAGATCGGCGGGCGTGGTGGCGGGAACGATCCGGTCGACCATTGTCGAGGGAAAGGCACCTTCGGCCTCGATCCACTGGGCAAGGTTCTGGTCGATCAGGCGCGCCAGATCCAGCACGACGCCGCGCACGACATGACCGTTTTCCGGCAGGTTGTCGCAGCACAGGACCGTGAAGGGACGCAGCCCTGCATCCTGGCGGGCCGCCAGCGCACGAACCAGGAAGCCCGGCGCGGATTTCGGCAGCGGGTTCTCCAGATCATGCCGGATGTCCGGGTGATCGGCGTTCAACCGGCCGGTCGAGGGCTCGTGGCAATACCCCTTTTCGGTCACGGTCAGGCTGACGATCTTGACGCTTGGCGCGGCCATCGCGTCCAGAACGGCCTGCGGGTTCTCGGGCGCGACCAGGACGTCGCGCAGCACGGTCACCACCTGCGGGGTCTCGCCCTGCGGTCCCAGCTCCAGCGCGGTATAGGCCCAGCCCTGCGGCTTCAGCTTGTCGCGCGTGCCGGGCGATTGCAGCGAGACACCGATGATGTCCCAATCGCCACCCGAACGCTCCATCGCCTCGGCGACATAGATCGCGCCATGGGCGCGGAAAAAGGCACCCAGGCCCAGATGCACGATGCCAGCGGGCGCGTCCGAGGGCGCGCGGTTCAATCTATCGGGCAAGCCAGCCTCCATCGACGTTCAACACGGCGCCGTTGATATAATCTGATGCGGGTGCGGCAAGGAAAACCGCCGTTTGGCCGATATCTTCCGGCCGTCCCCACCGTCCTGCCGGGATCCGGTCCAGGATCGCCTTGGAACGGTCGGGATCGGCGCGCAGCGCCTCGGTATTGTTTGTCTCGATATAGCCGGGCGCGATGGCGTTGACGTTCAGGCCCCTTGCGGCCCATTCGTTGGCCATCAGCTTGGTCAATCCCGCCACGCCATGCTTGCTGGCTGTATAGGACGGAACGCGGATGCCTCCCTGGAAGGACAGCAGGGACGCGATGTTGACGATCTTGCCCTTGCCGCGCGGCAGGGCGGCGCGGGCAAAGGCCTGGCAGGTGAAGAACAGGGCCTTGAGGTTGACGTCCATCACCTCGTCCCAGTCCGCCTCGGAAAAGTCGGTGGCATCCTCGCGGCGAATGATGCCCGCGTTGTTCACGAGGATGTCGATCTGCTCGGCCGCAAAGACGTCGTGCGCAGCCATCGGATCGGCAAAGTCCAGACGCATCGTCCGGCCCCGGCCCATCAGGGCCAGCGTTTCGTCGCAGTCGCGACGGCCGGCGGCGATGACCTCGGCCCCCGCCTGCGACAGCGCCACGGCGATGGCCTGACCGATGCCCGTATTGGCACCAGTCACCAGCGCGGTGCGGCCTTCCAGGGAAAAGGCGGTCAACGCATGTCCTCCGGCTGGATGAAGTCCATGTCGGTATAATCGACATTGTCCCCCGCCATCGCCCAGATGAAGGTATAGCTGCCGATGCCGGCACCCGAATGGATCGACCAGGACGGCGACAGCACGGCCTGTTCGTTGGCTACAAAGATGTGCCGGGTTTCCTGCGGCTCGCCCATCAGGTGCAGGACGCGGGCCTGCGGCTCCATCCCGTGATACAGATAGGCCTCCATCCGGCGGTCATGGACATGGCTGGGAATGGTGTTCCAGACAGCCCCGTCCTCCAGCGTGGTATAGCCCAGCACCAGTTGGCAGCTTTCCATGACCAGCGGGTGGATGAACTGCTTGATGGTACGCTTGTTCGAGGTCTCGACCGCGCCCATCTTGACCTCCTTCGCCTCCTCGACGCGCACCAGGCGGCAGGGCAGCTGGCGATGCGCGGGGGCCGAGGTGATGTAGAACCGCCCCTGCCCCGAGAAGGTCACCGCGCCCGAACCCATGCCCAGGTACAGCACGTCGCCCTGCTTCATGTCCCATGCGTCGCCCGCAATCTCGACCCGGCCGTCGCCGCCGATGTTGACGATGCCCATCTCGCGGCGGTCCATGAAGGTCGGCGTCTTGGTTTCGGCAATGGCATCCAGAACCAGGCTGGTGCCGTTCGGAACCGCGCCGCCCACCACGAAGCGATCATAATGGGTATAGACCAGCCGGATCTCGCCCTCCGCAAACAGTCCCTCGGCCAGGAAGTGCTGGCGCAGCTGGGCAGTGTCCATGGCCTTGGCGTGTTCGGGATGAATCGCGTGGCGGGTTTCGACATGGGTCATGGAAGGTCCTTTCACAGAAAATCGTCGCGGCGGGGAGTGAAGCTGTCGACCAGCACCCCGCCTTCGAGACACAGGCATCCGTGCTGGGCGCCTGAGGGAATGATGAACGCGTCGCCGGGGCCAACCTCGAAGGCACGTTCGTCAATGGTAAAGCGGTAACGGCCCGACTGCACAAAGGTCGATTGCACATGCGGGTGGCTGTGCAGCGCGCCCTGGTCGTCCTCGTTGAAGTCGAAGCGGACGACCATCAGGTCGGGCGAATGGGCCAGAACGGTCCGGACAGGATC
>NZ_JBKGUN010000106.1:0-7897 GCF_046462195.1 Paracoccus sp. (in: a-proteobacteria)
GCGGGGGAACGGTGTCGGATGATTATGAAGGAACAAGCCTTGATTCCATCCTGCTGATGGCGGCGACTGGGGCAGGGGTCGCTGTTATTCCCGAACTCTTCGCCAAGAGGCAGGCCATCCATCGGGAGGAGGTCACCGTGCGGCCCCTGCAGATGCCTGACGCCCATCGAGACATCGCGCTGCTGTTCCGCAATGATGCCCCAGCAGAGGAAGGCCACGCCCTTCTGAACGAGGCGCTGCAGCACGTGGCCCGGGCGCTGGGCATGCGCAGCGCGCAGTCGTGAAAGGTGCCTACCTGTTCCCAGATCGGGAAGGGTGGGAACATACTGGGTGAGCGACCCGTTAGACAGATGTCAGCAAACGACCCGGCGTGATCTGCAGCAATGTGGAGCAAGACCGTCCGCTGCTGGCGCTGAACAAAGCGGAGGCGAAGGTGAAGGAATACAAGAAGAAGAACGCAGCCTATATCATAGGAGCCTTGGTGGTGGCCATCGTGGTTGCCGTGCTTTATGCCTATGGTGTGCACAGCAACAGCAGCTGATCCTTGGTGGCGCCATCGTTCGGTTTCGTCAGTCCCGCACCCGGAGGGACTTTTCGATGACCTTGTCACGCAACTTCTGCGCCAAAGGCGAAGGCGGACGGCGCTTGAGGCTGAGAAGGTAATAGGGCGGGACGCGGATCTGCTGCCGCGTCTGTAAGGAGCGGAAGTTGGCCGCGACCGGGGGGCGCATCAGAAGATGGGCGACCTCTTGCGATAACGGGGCCACCGCATCGCTCTGCGACAGGTAAGAGATGGTGAACAGCAGCGACGGGCTGCTGACCACGTTCACCGGTTCCGCCAGCCCTTCGGCAGCAAAGGCTTCCATCGTGGCTTGCCGGATCGGCGCGCCGCGTTCCTGCATGACCCATTCCTGGTGCAGCAGATCGGTCAGGGTCACTGGTTGCCCATGATCCAGCGGATGCCCCGAGCGAACACAAAAATTGACCTTCTCGTCCCGCATCGGCTGGATGCAGAACTCGCGTCCGTCGAATTCCGGCAGGATGCGTGCCAGCACGAAATCCATCTCTCCGGCTACCAGATGCCCCAGCAGATCGCGTGACGGCATGACGTCCACGGTGACATCGGCTTCAGGGGCCTGCAGCTTGATTTCCCGGATCGCCGCAACAAGGTAGTCGACGGCAGGCCCCGTCACGGCGCCCACGCGGACCTGACCCGCCAGCCCTTCGGTCAGCGCGCGGACATCGGTGGCCATGCCCTCGATCTCGTGCAGGATCAGGCTGGCCCGGCGCAGAACGTTCTGGCCGATCTCGGTCGGTGCCATGCCCTTGGGTTGGCGAAGGAACAGGGCCGCACCCAACTGACGCTCGGTTTCCGCCAGCAGACGTGACGCGGCGGGCTGGGTCATCGCGCAGGCCTGTGCCGCCTGCTGCAGTTGTCCGCAATCGGCGATTTCCACGATCAGCCGCAACTGCGTCGGCTTCAGCATCAGGCGAGACGGGATCATCGGCATGACAAAAATGGTATCCGCATTACGAATTATATCATTTTACCATCATGTTGCGGCATTGCTATGGTCAATCATGCCCGTGGGGAGGGCAGGACAAGAAAATCCGGCGGCCCTGGCCGCCACGGGGGGAACACATGAAGATCAGAAGTGTCGCGATCGCGCTGTCGATCGGGGTGTCGTGGCTGGCCACGGGTGCCGTGGCCGAGACGGTGGGCATCTCGATGCCCACCAAGTCCTCGGCCCGCTGGATCGACGACGGCAACAACATGGTCAAGCAGTTCCAGGACGCGGGATACGAGACAGACCTGCAATATGCCGAGGATGATATTCCGAACCAGCTGGCACAGGTCGAGAACATGATCACCAAGGGCGTCGATGTCCTGGTGATCGCCGCCATCGACGGCACCACCCTGTCGAACGCGCTGGCCAATGCCGCAGCTTCGGACATCAAGGTGATCGCTTATGACCGTCTGATCCGGGACACGCCGGACGTCGACTATTATGCGACATTCGACAATTTCAAGGTCGGCGTCGAACAGGCCAACTCGCTGGTGAAGGGTTTGCAGGAGCGCTTTCCCGATCAGAAGCCCTGGAACGTCGAGCTGTTCGGCGGCAGCCCCGACGACAACAACGCGTACTTCTTCTATGACGGCGCGATGTCCGTCCTGCAGCCGATGATCGACGCGGGCGACATTGCCATCCCTTCTGGGCAGACCGGCATGGACACGGTCGGCACGATGCGCTGGGATGGTGCGGTGGCGCAGTCGCGGATGGATAACCTGCTGTCGGCCAACTACACGGATGCGCAGGTTCACGGCGTGCTGTCGCCCTATGACGGGCTGTCCATCGGCATCCTGTCGTCGCTGAAGGGCGTGGGCTACGGGTCCGGCGACATGGCGATGCCCATCGTGACCGGGCAGGATGCCGAGGTGCCTTCGGTCAAGTCCATCCTGGCGGACGAACAGTATGCCACCGTCTTCAAGGACACGCGCGAACTGGCCCGGGTCACCGTCGGCATGGTGGACGCGATGCTGAAGGGGGGCGAGCCCGAGATCAACGACACCGAAACCTACAACCACGGCGTCAAGGTCGTGCCCTCGTATCTGCTGGAGCCGGTGCCCGTCGACAAGTCGAACTGGCAGCAGGTTCTGGTCGAAAGCGGTTATTATACTGAAGGCCAGATCCAGTGAGACAAGGGACCGCCTCCGTTTCCGGAGGCGGTCCTGCACAAGGAATGACCGTCATGAACGCGCTGCTCGAAATGCGCCGCATCACCAAGAGCTTTCCCGGCGTGAAGGCATTGGACGATGTCAGCCTGTCCGTCCGCGAGGGCGAGATTCACGCCATCTGCGGCGAAAACGGTGCCGGAAAATCCACGCTGATGAAGGTGCTGTCGGGTGTCTATCCGACCGGCAGCTATGACGGGCAGATCGTCTTTGACGGCGCCCCCGTCGATTTCCGAACCATCCGCGACAGCGAGGATCGCGGCATCATCATCATCCATCAGGAACTTGCCCTGGTGCCGCTGCTGACCATTGCAGAGAACATCTTCCTGGGCAACGAGCGGGCCACCCGCGGCGTCATCGACTGGCCGGAAACCTTTCGGCAGACCGAGGTCCTGCTGGCCAAGGTCGGCCTGCGCGAAACGCCCGGCACCAAGGTCGAAAGCCTGGGTGTCGGCAAGCAGCAGTTGATCGAGATCGCCAAGGCCTTGTCCAAGAACGTGCGCCTGCTGATCCTGGACGAGCCCACGGCCGCCTTGTCGGAAGGCGACAGCCAGGCCCTGCTGACGCTGCTTCTGGAACTGAAGGCGCAGGGCGTCACCTCGATCATCATCAGCCACAAGCTGAACGAGGTGCGCCGCATTGCCGACAGCGTCACCGTGATCCGCGATGGCGCCACCATCTCGACCATCGATGCGCGGGCCGGCGACCTGACCGAGGACCGTATCGTGCGGGACATGGTGGGCCGCGACATGGCGCACCGTTACCCCGATCGCGAACGACGTGCAGGCAATGTTGTGTTCGAGCTGACGGACTGGAATGTCTGGCATCGCGAACACCGCGACCGGCAGGTGATCCGGGACCTGTCGATGTCCGTTCGTGCGGGCGAGGTGGTGGGCATCGCGGGGCTGATGGGTTCAGGGCGGACCGAACTGGCCATGAGCATCTTCGGGCGCAGCTATGGGCGGGACATCTCGGGGACGGTGCTGATGCATGGCCAGCCGGTCGATGTGTCGACCGTGGACCGGGCGATCGAGGCGGGGCTGGCCTATGTGACCGAAGACCGGAAATCGCTGGGCTTGATCTTGGACGAGACGATCCGGCGCAACACGGTTCTGGCCAACTTGGACGCGGTGGCCACCCGGGGCGTCGTCGACGAAGGCCGGGAAACCGAGGTGGCCGAAAAATTTCGCCGCACCCTGCGCATCCGCACCCCCTCCGTGTTTCAGAAGGTCATGAACCTGTCGGGCGGGAACCAGCAGAAGGTCGTGCTGTCCAAGTGGCTCTTCACCGAGCCCGAGGTCCTGATCCTGGACGAGCCGACGCGCGGCATCGACGTGGGCGCGAAATACGAGATCTACAACATCATCAACGACCTCAGCCGCGAGGGCAAGGCCGTCATCATGATCTCGTCCGAGATGCCCGAACTGTTGGGCATGTGCGACCGGATCTACGTGATGAACGAGGGCCGGTTCGTGGGCGAGCTGGCGGCCGCGCAGGCAAGCCAGGAAGCGATCATGTCGCTGATCGTCAGGGAATAAGGGAGAGACGGCGGTGGAACAGACCGAACGCGCGCCGGGCATCGGCATCGGCGACTATGTCACGCGGCACATCCGCGAATACGGACTGCTGTTCGCGCTGATCGCGATCATGGTGTTCTTCCAGATCGTGACGGGGGGTGTCCTGCTGCGCCCCGTGAACATCACCAACCTGTTTCTGCAGAACAGCTATATCATCATCATGGCGCTGGGCATGCTGCTGGTGATCGTCAGCGGCCATATCGACCTGTCGGTCGGCTCGGTCATGGGCTTCATCGGCGCACTGGCCGCGGTGATGATCGTCAGCTGGGGGTTGCCGGTCTGGATGGCGGCAGCGGTCTGCCTTCTAGCCGGCATGTCCATAGGAGCGGTGCAGGGCTATTTCGTGGCCTATTGGAAGATCCCGTCCTTTATCGTCACGCTGGCCGGCATGCTGGTCTTTCGCGGATTGTCGCTGTGGCTGCTGGCAGGCCAGTCCATCGGGCCGTTCCCGACCAGCTTTCAAGCACTGTCCACAGGGTTCATCCCGGACCTGCTGGGTATCGGGCGCCCCAACGGGCTGGCGCTGGCCGTGGGTGTTCTGGCAGTGATGCTGATCGTCTGGCTGGGCCTGCGGACCCGCGCCCGCAACGCCCGCTACGGGATCGAGGACGAGCCCTTCGGACTTTTCGTGCTGCGCAATGCCATCGTCGGGGCGGCGCTGCTGTTCGTGACCTGGAAGCTGGCTTGGTTCCGGGGCCTGCCGAACGTGCTGCTGTCGATGGTCGTCCTGACGGTGATCTATGTCTTCCTGACGGAACGGACCACAATCGGGCGCCGCATCTATGCCGTGGGCGGCAATGCCAAGGCCGCCAAGCTGTCGGGCATCCGGACGGAGCGGCTGACCTTCCTGACCTTTGTCAACATGGGCCTTCTGGCGGCGCTGGCCGGATTGATCTTTGCTGCGCGGTTGAACACCGCCACGCCCAAGGCCGGCTTTGCGGTCGAATTGGACGTGATCGCGGCGGTCTTCATCGGCGGGGCCTCCATGTCCGGTGGCGTCGGCAGGATCGTGGGCGCCGTCGTCGGTGCCTTCATCATGGGCGTGATGAACAACGGCATGTCGATCATGGGGATCGGCATCGACTATCAGCAGGTCATCAAGGGCCTGGTGCTGTTGGCTGCTGTTGTCTTCGACGTCTACAACAAGAACCGAGAGGTGTAAGCCATGTGGCTGTCACAACTGAACCTGCCGAACGGCACCCGCGCCGTCGCCGCCCGCCGTCAACAGGAGGCCCATCTGGTGCCCGGCGCAACAACGACCCGCGAACTGGCGCTGGCGGCGCTGGCGGCAGGGCGGAGCCTGACCGCCGAGGTCGAGGCGCGCGGCACCGGCGACGCGATCGATCTGCGCGCGGCGCTGGAGGAGGGGCGGCTGCTCCTGCCTCTGGACCATGACGATCCGGCCCATCTGCACCTGACGGGAACCGGGCTGACGCATCTGGGCTCTGCCGCGACCCGGGACGCGATGCACCAGGGCGCGACCGAGAACATGACGGACAGCATGAAGATGTTCCGCATGGGGCTGGAGGCCGGCAAGCCCGAGGGCGGCGGGGTCGGCGCACAGCCCGAATGGTTCTACAAGGGCAACGGCCATGCCGCCGTGCGGCCCGGCGCGCCTCTGACCTCGCCCGATTTCGCGCTGGACGCGGGCGAGGAGCCAGAGATCGCCGGCCTTTACCTGATCGCACCAGACGGACGGCCCGTCCGCCTGGGGTTTGCCTTGGGCAACGAGTTCTCGGACCACGTGACCGAGCGCGGCAACTATCTGTGGTTGGCCCATTCGAAGCTGCGCCCCGCGAGCTATGGCCCCGAGATGCGGGTGGGCAATCTGCCCGACCATGTGGAGGGTACCAGCCGCCTGATCCGGAACGGCCAGACGATCTGGGAAAAGCCCTTCCTGTCCGGCGAGGCGAACATGTCCCACAGCCTGGCCAACCTGGAACATCATCATTTCAAGTATGACCTGTTCCGCCAGCCCGGGGATGTGCATGTGCATTTCTTCGGTACGGCAACCCTGTCCTTTGCCGACGGGATCACGACGCAGAACGGCGACGCATTCGAGATCGAATGTCCCGATTTCGGCCTGCTGCTGCGCAACCCCCTGATGCAACACGATGCCGACCAGACGCCGGTCGCCGTCACAGCCCTTTAAGGTCCGACATGAGTTTCACCCCCGCACCCTGGCCCCGCAGACTGCGCTCGCAGGAATGGTATGGCGGCACGTCGCGCGACACGATCTATCACCGCGGCTGGATGAAGAACCAAGGCTATCCCCATGACCTGTTCGACGGACGTCCCATCATCGGCATCCTGAACACTTGGTCCGAACTGACCCCTTGCAACGGCCATCTGCGCGAACTGGCCGAAAAGGTGCGGGCAGGCGTCTGGGAGGCCGGCGGCTTTCCCGTCGAGGTTCCGGTCTTCTCGGCCTCGGAAAACACCTTCCGCCCGTCGGCCATGATGTTCCGCAACCTTGCCGCGCTCGCGATCGAGGAAACCATCCGCGGACAGCCGATGGACGGGGCCGTGCTGCTGGTCGGCTGCGACAAGACCACGCCCAGCCTGATGATGGCGGCGGCATCCTGCGACATTCCCTCGATCGTCGTCACGGGGGGCCCGATGCTGAACGGGCATTTCCGCGGCGAGCGTGTGGGGTCGGGCACCCATCTGTGGCGCTTCAGCGAGGCGGTGAAGGCCGGGCTGATGACGCAGGACGAGTTCCTGGAGGCCGAGGCCAGCATGTCCCGTTCGACCGGAACCTGCAACACGATGGGCACGGCCAGCACCATGGCCTCGATGGCCGAGGCGCTTGGGATGGCGCTGTCGGGGAACGCGGCGATCCCGGCCGTGGATTCGCGTCGCCGCGTGATGGCGCAGATGTCGGGCCGGCGCATCGTGCAGATGGTCAAGGATGACCTGAAGCCTTCCGACATCATGACCAGGGACGCGTTCGAAAACGCCATCCGCGTGAACGGCGCCATCGGCGGGTCCACCAACGCGGTGGTGCACATGCTGGCGATGGCGGGCCGCGTGGGCGTCGACATCACGCTGGACGACTGGGACCGGCTTGGGCGGGACGTGGCGACCATCGTGAACCTGATGCCTTCGGGCCAGTACCTGATGGAAGAGTTCTTCTATGCCGGCGGGCTGCCCGTCGTCATCAAGCGGCTGGCGGAGGCGGGGCAGTTGCACAAGGATGCGCTGACCGTCAGCGGCGAGTCGATCTGGGACGAGGTCAAGGACGTCGTCAACTGGAACGAGGACGTGATCCGGCCTGCCTCCAACCCGCTGACGACCCAAGGCGGCATTGCGGTGCTCAAGGGCAACCTGGCGCCTTCGGGGGCGGTGCTGAAGCCATCGGCCGCCAGCGCGCATCTGTTGACCCATCGCGGCCGCGCCGTCGTCTTCGAGGATATCGACGACTACAAGGCCAAGATCGAGGACGAGGCGCTGGACATCGACGAAACCTGCGTCATGGTCCTGAAGAACTGCGGCCCCAAGGGCTATCCCGGCATGGCGGAGGTGGGCAACATGGGCCTGCCGCCCAAGGTCCTGCGGAAGGGCATCACCGACATGGTCCGCATCT
>NZ_JBKGUN010000107.1:0-8675 GCF_046462195.1 Paracoccus sp. (in: a-proteobacteria)
CATCGCAGATAACAGCTTGCATCACGATCAGCTCGCCCGGTGAATCCCTTTTGTCAACACGGCCTAGCGCTCGGTCAGCTTCAGTTCGATCCTCCGGTTCTGCGCACGGGCCTCGGGACTGTTCTCCAGGTTGACGGGGCGGGTATCCGCAAAGCCCGTCGCCGCCAGCCGGTTGGCGGGAAAATCCAGATCCTCGGTCAGGAACCGCACCACCGCCAGCGCGCGGCCCTGGCTCAGTTCCCAGTTGTCGCGATACCGGCCGATGCCCGACAAGGGCAGGTTGTCGGTATGTCCGTCCACGCGGATGATCCAGTCGATCTCGGGCGGGATCTCGTCCGAAATATCAAGGAGCAGTTGCGCCACGCGGCCGATCTGTTCGCGGCCGGCCTCTGACAGGGTGGCCTCGCCCGGAGCAAACAGCACCTCGGATTGCAGGACGAAACGGTCTCCGACGACCTGGATGCCCTCGCGTCCGGAAAGGATCTGCGACAGCCGGCCAAAGAATTCGGACCGATAGCGGGCAAGATCCGCGGCCTCGCTTTCGGCAGCCAGCCTGGCCTCTTCTTCCAGCGCCAGACGGCGGCGCGTTTCCTCGGTCGCGCGCACGAGGGCCGCGTTCAGCTGCTGGCCAAGTTCGGCAACCCGCAGTTCCGCATCGGCCTGTTCCTCGCCTGCCACATCCAGAAGCGCCTGCAGGCTGCCCATCTGTGCGGTCAGCTGCGCCACCTGTTCGTTCAGCAACGCAACGCGCCGCTGGCTGTCCTCGGCCAAGTCCTCCTGCCGGGCCAGCTGATCGCGTGCGGTGGCCAGAAGGGCGGCCTGCCGCTCGGCCTCGGTCAGCTGGTTGTCGGCCTGTGCCTGCGCCTCGTCGCGCGCGGCATTCGCGGCCGCCAGAAGTGTCAGCGCTTCTTCCGCCTCCCGGCGGCGTTCTTCCAGCGCCAGCGTCATGGAGGTCAATTCGGCATCTGCGCTTTCCAGCCGCTCGCGCAGCAGGCGCGCGGCCTCGGCCTCGGCCAGTCGGGTTTCCTCGGCTTCGGTGAGCCGGGACTGGGTTTCGGCCAATTGCGCTTCGGTCTGCGAAACCTGCCCGCGCAGTTCTGCGGTCAGCGCCTCCAGCGCATCGCGACGTGCGGCGGCCAGCCGCGCGGCCTCGGCCTGTGCATCGGTTTCCGAACGTGCCGCCGCGACCGCAAGTTCGGCAGCCGAGGCACGCTGTTCCGTTTCTGACAGGGCGGTCTGAAGGCCCTCGAGACGCGACTGATCCATCGCTCGTGCCGCAAGAAGCGCCGCCACCTCGGCCTCGAAATCCGTCAAGCGTGTGCGCGCTTCGTCCAGATCCGCGCGACCCTGATCCAGCTGGACGGTCAGCCGCGCGATCAGGGCGGCACGGTCGCGTGCCTCGGCCTCGGCGGCGGCGGCGCGTTCGGACACGTCCTCCAGATTGCGGGAGAGATCCGTCTCCCGCTCCTGCGATTCGTTCAACGCCCGCCCCAGCGCTGTAACCTGCTGGCCCAGCGTGTCCAGCTGCTGTTGCTGGCGCGAGATCGTCTGGCCCTGGTCGGAGATGGTGCTGTCCTGGGTGGTGATTTCCTCGCGGAGCACGGATTGCACGACCATGAAGATAGTCAGCACAAACATCAGCACCATCAGCAGCGCCGTCATCGCATCGACGAAACCTGGCCAGATGGTCGAGGAAAAACGTTGGCCCGATGAGCCGCGCGCCAGCCGCATGTCTCAGCCCTCGTGCCGGCGCAAGGCAGGATCGGGATGCGGCCGGTCGTCGCGGAAAGGATCGCCGAAACGTGCGGCCCGGACGGCGCGGGTCAGCACCAGGATATCGGAGCGCAGTTCGGCCACCATTTCGTCCCGGCCCTCGTTCAGGTCCAGGGCCAGACGCCGCAGGGCATCCTCCATTCGGGACAGGTCCAGCACGGGGGCGGTGTCACGCGCGGTGCGGGCCTCGGCCAGCAGCTTTTCCTGCCCTTCGGCCAGACGCGTCAGCGCTTCGGCCAGCTGGTCGGCACGGCGGTCGGTTGCCGTCTGGCCGGTTTCGGCCTGCTGGACCAGCGCCTCCACGGCCTGCGCCATCACGACCACGCGCTCGTCCGCCATCAGCGCGGCCTCCTCGCGCTGGTTGTCCCGTTCAGCATGATAGTTCTGCAGGCGGTCCATCTGCGCGGCCATCTGCTCCAGGAACCCGGCCAGCGCGGCTTGATCGATGCCTTCACCCTCGGCCGAGGCGATGCTCAGGCGGGTAAAGCCCGACATCCATTCTTCCAGCTCGCGGTAGAAGCGGTTCTGTCCATGCGTCACGAACAGTTCCAGCAGGCCCACGACCAGCGAGCCCGCCAAGCCCAGCAGCGAGGATGAAAACGCTGTCGCCATGCCGCCCAGCTGCGCCTCGAGGCCCGTCATCAGTTGTTCGAAGACATCCAGACCCGTTTGCCCTTCTTGCGGAGCCAAGGCCCGGATGGTTTCGACCACCGCGGGAACAGTGGTCGCAAGACCATAGAACGTCCCAAGAAGTCCGAGGAAAATTAGAAGATTGGCAAGGTACCGGGTGATGTCGCGAATCTCGTCGATGCGGGTTGCCACCGAATCGAGGATGGAGCTTGCCGAGCTTGCCGAAATGACCCCCCCGGACGGCCCGCGCCCTCCCAGCAATGCCGCCAGCGGGGCCAGCAGGCGCGGCGCCTGATCGTCGCTGACATTGGGATTGCGCTGCGGATCGCGACGGCGCGCGGCAAAACGTTCGATCCAGCTGACCGAGCGCACCAGCTGTCCGACTTGCCAGAAGCATGCAAGAACACCGACGGCAAAGACGGTCAGGATCAGGCCGTTCAGCCATTGGTTGGCCATGAAGATCGGCAGGATGCGCGAATAGGCGAACCAGCCCCCCACCAGCACCAGGACCAGAACCGTCAGCATCAGAAGGATCTGTCGCACGGGCTGCGAAAAGCGCGGTGCTCCTGCCCCGATCAGTGCCTGGTCGCGCGTGGCTGCGATGCGCCGGTTGGACAAGGTCAGCCGCGACTGCGCCTTTGGATCGCCATTGGTCGGATCGCTCACGTAAATTCCCGTCCCTTCGATGCGTTGACGCAACTGTAGGGCGTGACCCCCCACTTGCCAAGCATTCCGAAAGGGGCGGATTCAGGCCTTTGGGGGCAGCAGGGCCCGGACAGCCCGCGACAGCGCCTCAAGCCCATCGTCCGGCATGCCGATCTGCGCCAGGTGCGACACGGTATTGAACAGATAGTCTGCATTCGGGCCGCGCCCGCCATGGGCCGTGGCAATGATGCGCGCCTGTTCGTCATCCGACAGTCCGTTCACGTATTGCCAGTGATCGGGCCGCATCACATAGGCCAGCCCCATGACCTCGCGTCCATCCTTCAGTGCCAGGGGCAGCACCGTTTCGCGATACGCGTCGGTCACCAGTTCGCGCGCCCGCAGGTCTGCCAGAACCGCGTCATGGTGCTGTTCGGGAATGCGCAGGGCAAGGCCCCGGCAGCTGGCGCCCTGCTGTGCGTCAAGGCCGAGGACCAGTCCCGGAACGGCACGTGTTCCCCGATGCTGGATCGAGCGCAGACAGAACCTGCGGGCATAGCCGGTCAGGTGGGCAGGCGCGGTCTCGGTCGGCGTGAACCCCGGGTCCCAGATCAGCGAACCATAGCCGAAGACCCATTCAATCTTGTTCATTGCTCTTCCATCCATTGTCGGAAAAGGTATGTCGCTGCGGCGACCGAGAAAAGGGTTCAGGATGCGAAAGGCTGTCATCGGCGTCATTCTGGTGACCGGATTGCTGGCAGGATCGTGGATCTTTGCCGAAAACAGGGCGGTCGAACGCGTCCGTGCGCTGATCGAGGCCGATCAGGGCATCCAGGCAACCGGCATCCGGCCATTGCGCGATCCGCGCCAACTGGGCGTGCACCTGTCTCAGCCGCAACTGAGCCGTCCGGACCTGCAACTGAGCCTGCCTTGGGCGCAGTTGTCCATGGCCCCCTTGTCGGCCACGACCGCGCGGCTGGAATTGCCAGACACGGCCAGTCTGGTTTCGGCCGGGCGTAGGCTTGAGCTGGGACAACGGTTATCCGAGGCAAGCCTGCGACTGGCCCCGCTCCACCGCCTTGCACCTGCCCGGCTGGTTCTTTCGACCCATGACCTGACGCTGAACGGCCAGCCTTTGGCAGATCGGCTGGATCTGCGTGCCGCTCTGGGGCGGCTCCAGAACGATGCCCCGCGTGCAGCCGGGGCTGCCTATGATCTGCAGCTTGATCTGCAAGGGGTGCAGCCATCGGCCTTGGCGCTGGCAGGCGTCGATACCGGACCCGTGCCGGGTCCTCTGGCGGCGCGAGGCGTCGTGCGCCTGTGGCTGGACGACGTTCCCACCGCGGATCAGCCGCGTCCCGCGATCATCGGCTGGCAGACCGAGGCGCTGACGCTGGATGCAGGGCCGGTGCAGCTGCGGGTGGCCGGGCGGTTGACACGCGGCACCGACGGCCGGGCCGAAGGGCAGCTGGCACTGTATTCCGCCGATGCGGACCAGATGTTGGAGATGGCAAGCGAGATCGGGCTGATCCCCTCTCAGGCACGGCTTCTGCTGCGTGCGGGGCTTTCGCAGCTGGGGCAGGTTCCGCCCGCAACCGATATCCCCGGGCCCGACTTTCCCGAACCCGCCCCCGGAGAGTTGCGCCTTGCGGTCATGATGCGGGACGGTCAGTTGATGGTGGCAGGCGTCCCGGTGGGCCCTGCGCCCGTGTTCCTGCCCTGAGGCCCTAGGCCTGATCCGTCGGATGCGCACCCGGGGTGCGACCGAAGTCAGGCGCGCGGGTATCCTGGCCCGCCTCGATGATGCCGCGGCGGATGGCCCGGGTGCGGGTGAAGTAATCGTGCAGGTGCTGGCCATCGCCCATGCGGATCGCGCGCTGCAAGACGAACAGTTCTTCGGTAAAGCGGCCCAGGATGTCCAGCGTGGCATCCTTGTTGTGCAGGAATACGTCGCGCCACATGGTCGGGTCGCTGGCCGCGATGCGGGTAAAGTCGCGGAAACCGGCGGCGGAATACTGGATCACCTCTTCGTCGGTGACGCGGCGCAGGTGGTCGGCGACACCCACCATCGTATAGGCGATCAGGTGCGGCGCATGGCTGGTCACGGCCAGGACCAGGTCGTGATGGCCCGCCTCCATCCGGTCGGTCTTGGCGCCCATCGCGGTGATCAGCCGGTCCAGTCGCGCCACCGCATCGGCGTCGGCATCGGGCAGGGGGGTCAGCAGCCACCAGCGGTTGCGGAACAGCGTGGCAAATCCGGCCCGAGGTCCCGAATGCTCGGTCCCCGCAAGCGGATGGCCGGGGATGAAATGCGCCCCTTCCGGCACATGGGGGGCGACGGCATCGATCACCGATTGCTTGACGGATCCGACATCCGTGATCGTCGCACCGGGGGCCAGATGCGGCGCGATTTCGGCCATGACCTCGCCCATTGCGCCCACGGGAACGGCCAGCACGACCAGATCGGCGCCCATGACGGCCTCGGTTGCGCTGTCGCAGATGCGGTCGCAAAGGCCGATCTCCCGGGCGGTGTCACGCGTGGCCTGACTGCGGGCAAAGCCGGTGATCTCGCCTGCCAGACCTGCATCGCGCATGGCATGGGCCATCGAGCCGGCGATCAGGCCCAGGCCGATCAGGGCCACGCGTTCATAGATCATGCTCATTCGCTTCTCCGGGACGCCGTGAAGCGGCCAAGGCTGTCAAGGACACGGGTGCATCCTTCTTCGTCGCCCACGGTGATGCGCAGGGCCGCGGGCAATCCATAGCCGCCCACCCGGCGCACCAGGATGCCATCTGCCCGCAGCGCCGCATCAGCGGCGGCGGCGGTTTCAGGGCTGTCGAACCGGGCCAGAACGAAGTTCGCAAAGCTCTCGTCACAGGCGATTCCCATCTGGATCAGCGACTGCCGCATCCGGTCGCGCATCCGGGCGTTCAGGTCAATGCAACGGGCAGTGAAGGCGGTGTCGCGAATGGCGGCCTCGGCGGCGGCCATCTGGGCATTCGACAGGTTGAAGGGCTGGCGGACCCGGTTCAGCACGTCGATGATCGCGCGACTGGCATAGCCCCAGCCGATCCGCAGCCCGCCCAGCCCATGGATCTTGGAAAAGGTGCGGGTCATGATCACGTTCGGGTGGCGATCGACCAGCGATGCGCCGCCATCAAAGCCGGCAGCGAATTCCGTATAGGCCCCGTCATGGACAAACAGCACCTGCGGCGGCAACCCCTCGATCAGACGCTGCAGCTCCTCGCCCTCCAGCATGGTGCCGGTCGGGTTGGCGGGGTTTGCAATAAAGACGACGCGCGTCCTTTCGGTCACTGCCGCCAATATTGCGTCCACATCGACGCGCCGTTCGCTCTCGCGAACGGTCACCGGGGTGGCTCCAACCATATGAGCCAGGATCGGGTACATGGAAAAGCCATGTTCGGTGGTAATCACCTCGTCGCCGGGACCTGCATAGGCATGGACCACGAACTGCAGGACCTCGTCCGATCCCACGCCACAGATGATGCGGTCCGGGTCGAGGTCATGCACCGCGCCGATGGCGGTGCGCAGGGGCGCGTGATCGGTCGCGGGATAGCGATGCAGATCAGCCGCCGCCGCACGGAATGCCTCCTGCGCGGCCGGGCTGCAGCCAAGCGGATTCTCGTTCGAGGAGAGTTTCAGCACGTCATCGCGTCCTGCCAGCCGGCTTTCACCACTAACGTAAAGCGCAATATCCATGATGCCGGGCTGCACAGGTGTCTGGGTCATGAGGTTCGTCCTTTGCCTGCGCCCGTTTAATCGGGCGCAGGAGCCGAGGAAAGCCCTCAAACCGCCGCCTGCCTTTGTCAGCCAAAGATGAAATCGTTGACGCCCGGAAGGGCGGCATCAACATCGGCCGGCATGATCGAGTTGGCCCCGAAGTGGATGGCCGTGTCTGCGCCCCGGTCCTCGGTCCGGAGGTCGCCATAGCCGCCCGACCAGTCCGTGATGACGGTGCGGTCCTGCCCGTCGGCAAAGTCGGTGATCCGGTCATGTCCGCTGCCAGCCCGGAAGACGAAGCTGTCGCTGCCTGCCCCTTGGTCAGGAGGTCATCGCCCGCGTTCCCCATCAGGCGATCATCACCGGCCCCGCCGCGCAAAACGTCGGCACCCGCGCCACCTTCGAGCAAGTCATCGCTCAAGCTCCTCGTCGAGGGTATTGTTGACCCGAGCGCCGCTCAAAATGTCATTGCCGCCGCGTGCCAGGAGGGTGTCGTTGCCTGCACCGCCCTCTATGAGGTTGGCTTGGGCATTTCCTGCCAAAGCTGTCATTGCCCGCACCGCCGCGTAGATTCTTGATTCCGCTGATGGTGACCGTGCCGCCCGTGAACGACTGCGTGCCAGCAAGGGACAGGTCCACCGTCACACTCGTGCCTGTCTGCGTGTCGATGCCTGCGCCACCGCGAACTGTATCTGCGCCCATACCGGCCTCCAGCAGATCATTGCCTGCGCCGCCGTTCAGGAAACCATCGCCCAGACCACCCTTGAGGGTGTCATGTCCCGCAGCGCCGAACAGCCGGTCCTTGCCCGCTATGCCGCAGATGACGTCATCGCCGCTCAGGCCGTTCACGACGTCCCGCTGGGGCCGGTAATGTCGTCGTTCAAGGCCAGGATGGTGTTCCAGACCGACAGCCGGCTCCCGCAGTTGAATATCCCGGAAAGTCGAGGGCATTTGGCGCCGCCGACATGAGAAAGTGCGACATGGTCAAGATGGGCGCGCGGTTCTGCGTCAGGTTGAGGTCACTGACCCGGTCGCATCTGCCCATGTTAAAGGTCATCCGCAGACCGTTGCTGAAGTCCAGCCAACGTTCGCTTGGGCCAAAATCCAGATTCTATGATAGGTGGGTGCCGCCCGGCCGAAAGGACAATGAAGTTCGATGCGACCCATGGGATCATCCAAAGGGTCAGTTTCTTGAATGCTACACCGCGCTACGTATAAAGCGGGCATGACGTCCTTATAACGCAAAGCGAAAGGCCGCATCGTAAGATGCGGCCCTGGAGCATGAGAGGCGGCGAAGATCAGTTCTTCGCGTAGAATTCGACAACCAGGTTCGGTTCCATCTGCACGGCATAGGGAATGTCGCCCAAGGCCGGAGTGCGAACAAAGGTTGCGGTCATCTTGTTGTGGTCGACTTCCATGTAGTCCGGAACGTCACGCTCGGTCAGGGCGACGGCTTCCAGCACAACGGCCAGCTGGCGCGAACGCTCGCGGATCGAGATGACATCGCCTTCCTTGACGCGGTAGGACGGGATGTTCACGCGCTGACCGTTGACCTCGATATGGCCGTGGTTCACGAACTGACGGGCAGCCCAGATGGTGGCCACGAACTTGGCGCGGTAAACGATGGCGTCCAGACGGCGCTCCAGCAGACCCACCAAGTTCTCACCGGTGTCGCCCTTGACGCGCTCGGCCTCGGCATAGATGCGGCGGAACTGCTTTTCGGTCAGGTCGCCATAGTAGCCCTTGAGCTTCTGCTTGGCACGCAGCTGGGTACCGAAATCCGACAGCTTGTTCTTGCGGCGCTGGCCGTGCTGGCCGGGGCCGTATTCGCGGCGGTTGACCGGCGACTTGGCGCGGCCCCAGATGTTCTCGCCCATGCGGCGGTCGA
>NZ_JBKGUN010000108.1:0-82063 GCF_046462195.1 Paracoccus sp. (in: a-proteobacteria)
GATTCGAACCTACGGTACACGGTACCAAAAACCGATGCCTTACCACTTGGCCACGCCCCAACTGTGGAGGGTGATTACCCAAGCCTGCAGACGGGTGCAAGACTTAAAATGAAGAAATCTTGCCCCTTTTTTGCGGGGGAGATATGGCCGCCTCATGGAACATTTGGACATTGTCATCATCGGGGCCGGAGCAGCCGGCCTGTTCTGCGCAGGTTCGGCCGTGACGCAGGGAAGGCGCGTGCTCGTGCTGGATCATGCGCCCAAACCCGCCGAGAAGATTCGCATTTCCGGCGGAGGACGGTGCAACTTCACCAACCTTGCCACCGGACCGGACCGCTTCATCTCGGGCAATGCGCGCTTTGCGGCGAGTGCATTGGCCCGATATAGCCCCGGCGCCTTTGTGGAACTGGTGGATCGGGCGGGAATCGCTTGGCACGAAAAGACGCAAGGGCAGCTGTTCTGTGACGGCAAGGCCACCCAGATCACCCAGATGCTGCTGGATCGCATGGAAGGTGCGGAACTGCGGCTGGAAACTCCGATCGATTCTGTTGCCCACCAAGGTGACCGCTTCGTGATCCAGACTGCCGCAGGGCCCGTCAGTGCGGGGCAACTGGTGATCGCCACGGGTGGCAAGTCGATCCCGAAGATCGGCGCGACGGGCCTTGCCTATGATATCGCACGGCAGTTCGGGCTGCGCATGGTCGAGCCTCGTCCTGCACTTGTGCCCCTGACGTTTGCGGAACAGGACCTGGCGCTTTGTCGCCCCTTGGCCGGCGTTTCCCTGGAGGCGCGCATTGCCCACAAAGGGGCGGCGTTTCGTGATGCGCTTCTGTTCACGCATCGAGGGCTCAGCGGGCCTGTCATCCTGCAGATTTCCAGCTTTTGGCAGCCGGGCGAGGAATTGCAGATCGACATGGCACCCGACACGGACATCGCGTCCATGCTCAAGTCGGCGCGGGGCAGCAACGGTCGTGTCGCCGTGGCGACGGCCTTGGCACAACTGATGCCAGAGCGTCTGGCGCAGGCCGTCGCCGCCGAGGCGGGGCTGACCAAGGCCCGGCTGGCGGATCAGCCGAATGCGCGGCTGGATACGCTTGGTGCGCGGGTGAACCGCTGGCGGCTGCGGCCCGTGGGCACGGAAGGCTATCGGACGGCCGAGGTGACCCTTGGCGGCGTGGACACGCGTGATCTGGACGCCCGCACGATGCAGGCGCGTGGAATGCCGGGGCTTGCCTTTATCGGCGAATGCGTGGACGTGACCGGCTGGCTTGGCGGCTATAATTTTCAGTGGGCCTGGGCGTCGGCGGATGCGGCGGGCAGGGTGGCCTGAGACGGAGAGAAACCGTCATGACAGGCCTGTCATGACGGAAGTTCCCGGTTCAGACCTCTTCGATACGCAGCTCGACCGGGTCGCTGACCAGTACGCCTGTGCGGGGCAGCGCCTCGATGGCGAAATCAATCGCCTCGGGCGTGGTCTTGTGTGTCACCACAAGAACGGGAACGCTGGCCGGGCTGTGCTGGCCGTATTGGCGCATGCGGTCGATCGAGATGCCCGCATCGCCCAGCACGGTCGCGACCTTGGCCAAGGCACCCGGCTTGTCCTGAAGTTCCAAGCGGATGTAATAGGCTGCGGGCACGGCAGTCCGGGCCGGCTGCGCTGCCGTCAGGCTCTCCGCAGGCTGCCCGAAGACCGGCAGCCGGACGCCGCGTGCGATTTCGACAATGTCGGACATGACGGCACTGGCCGTGGGACCTTCACCCGCGCCAGCACCGCGCAGGACGATCTGGCCCACGCTGTCGCCCTCGATCACCACCATGTTGGTACCGCCCACAAGCTGGCCAAGAGGACTGTCCGCCGGCACGAGACAGGGCGACATGCGCTGTTCCAGTCCGCGTGCCGTCATCTGGGCCACGCCCAGCAGCTTGATGCGATAGCCCATGTCCGCCGCGCGACGGATGTCGTCGATGCTGACCCGCTCGATCCCCTCGATCTCGACGGCGTCAAAGCTGACCTGCGTGCCGAAGGCGATCGAGGACAGGATCGCCAGCTTGTGACCCGCGTCGATCCCGCCCACGTCCAGCGTCGGATCGGCCTCCAGATAGCCCAGTTGCCGCGCTTCCTCGAAGACGGCCTCATAGGGCAGGCCGGCGCTCTCCATCCGTGTCAGGATATAGTTGCAGGTGCCGTTCATGACGCCCATCACGCGGGTGATCCGGTTGCCGGCCAGCGATTCCGTCATCGACTTGATGACCGGAATGCCGCCGGCCACCGCCGCCTCGAAGCGGATCACGCGGCCTAGGCCTTCCGCCAAGGTCGCCAGCGATTGCCCGTGCATCGCCAGCAGGGCCTTGTTCGCGGTCACGACATCCTTGCCCGAGCGCAGCGCTGCCTCGATGCTGTCGCGCGCGATGCCCCCGTCGCCGCCAACCAGTTCGATGAACAGATCGACATCCTCCGCCGTGGCAATGGCCATCGGATCGGATTCCCAACGATAGGCAGACAGGTCCGCGTCGCGGTTCTTCATCCTGTCTCGTGCGCTGACGGCCGTGACGACGACCTCGCGCCCGGAGCGTTTGGCCAGCAGTTCGGCATGTTTCTGGACGATCTTGACGACACCGATCCCGACGGTGCCGAGCCCGGCGATGCCGAGGCGGAGGGGGGACGACATGAGTTCCTCTCGTCTTTGAGTTTTCGGGTGTTAGCCTGCCTGCAGGCATGTTGCAACGCGCGATGCGGACGCAGCGGCGCCTCGTCGTCTCATTCCCGCCAAAGCGTCTCGACCCATGGTGTCGGACGCACATAATGGCGCAGATGCTTGAAAAACCGCTCGCGCCTGTCGCCCGTGACGGCCGCCCGCAGATGCGCCAGGGGCGGGCGGGCCGGGTCCGCCTCGTCCCAGCGGCCCAGGATGGCGTCAGGCGGGTTCAGGCTGCCGGGAAACATCACGATCCGCGTGCCGCGCGGGATGCGGGGCGTCATCACATAGTTCAGCGGAAAGGACGGGACACAGTGGAACCGGAAATGCGCCAGCCAGCCGCGCGGCCAGAACCTGACGCCGCCCGGCGCGTTGCGGGTCACGAAGCGTTGTTCGAACCGATAGGTGTCGGCCACACCCTGCGGATCGGCGCGAAAGATGTCCTGCAGGGGCGCCAGCTTGCCGACGCGCATCCGATAGACCGAGGTCTGGCCCATCTTCTCCAACGGGGTATTGGGGTTGCGGCCCAGGATGGTGTCGTCGGGATCACCGTAGGTGAAGAACGGGTCCAGGTCGCCCGTCACGATCACGTCCAGATCCAGGAACAGCACGACACCCGTGACATCGCCCAGGTCCCCCCACAGCCGCGACTTGGGCCATTTGCCGATGGTGCGCACCGGCGCCTGATAGTCGAACCGCGGCAAGGGGCGCACCGCGATGTCCGGATGCAGGCCCGTTCCGTCATCGGTAAAGCAGAACAGCCGGAACGGCGGCGTGATGTTGCGCGCCACCATGCCGTGCAGGCGGTTGACGTATTCGGGGCCGAACTTGGTGCCCCATTTGATGCAGATGATCTGCTTGACCGATCCGTCGCGCCCGTCGCTCATTCCTGCCCCCGCTTCGTGCGCGGCAAGGGTTTCACACTGCCGTCCCTTAGGCAATCTGCGCTTTCGCGCCGGGCCGTATATCCGCCTGCCACGGACGGCATTCAGCTCCGGGCCTGCCGGATCAGGTGCAGGATGTCGGCGGCGGCCGAAGGAATGTTGGTTCCCGGACCAAAGATCGCCTTGACGCCCGCGGCCTTCAGGAAACCGTAATCCTGCTGCGGGATCACGCCGCCGCAGATGACGAGGATGTCGCCCGCACCCTGCGCCTTCAGCGCCTCGATCAGCTTAGGCGCCAGCGTCTTGTGACCCGCCGCCTGGCTGGAGATGCCGACGACATGCACATCGTTGTCGATGGCGTCCTGCGCGGCTTCCTCGGGTGTCTGGAACAGCGGCCCGACATCCACGTCAAAGCCGATATCCGCAAAGGCGGTGGCAATGACCTTGGCGCCGCGGTCGTGGCCATCCTGACCCATCTTGACGACCAGCATTCGCGGCCGGCGGCCTTCCTCCTCGGCAAAGGCCTCGACGTCGCGCTGGATCTTTGCAAAGCCTTCGTCGCCCTCATAGGCGGCGCCATAAACGCCTGCCAGCGTCCTGACCTCGGCCCGATGGCGGCCCCATTCCTTTTCCATGGCCATGCTGATCTCTCCAACGGTTGCGCGGGCGCGGGCCGCTTCGACCGCGGCCTCCAGCAGGTTGCCGCCCTCGTGGGCGCGGCGGGTCAATTCGGCCAGGGTGGCGGTGCAGGCGGCTTCGTCGCGGGTGGCGCGGATGCGTTCCAGCCGGGCAATCTGGCCGTCGCGGACCTTGACGTTGTCGATGTCCAGGATGTCGATCGGGTCTTCGCGGTCCTTGCGGTATTTGTTGACGCCGACGATCACGTCCTCGCCCCGGTCGATCAGCGCCTGGCGGCGGGCGGCGGTATCTTCGATCCGCAACTTGGGCATGCCGCTGGCCACGGCCTTGGTCATGCCGCCCATTTCCTCGACCTCCGCGATCAGCTTCCACGCCTCGTCCGCCAGTTGGGCGGTCAGGCTTTCGATGTAATAGCTGCCGGCCAAGGGATCGACGACATGGGTGATGCCGGTTTCTTCCTGCAGGATCAGTTGCGTGTTGCGGGCGATGCGGGCGCTGAAGTCGGTGGGGAGGGCGATCGCCTCGTCCAGCGCGTTGGTGTGCAGCGACTGCGTACCACCCAGCGCCGCCGACATCGCCTCATAGGCCGTGCGGATGACGTTGTTGTAGGGATCCTGTTCCTGCAAGGAGACGCCCGAAGTCTGGCAATGCGTCCGCAGCATCAGGCTGCCCTGCTTCTTGGGCGCGAATTCGGACATGATGCGGTGCCACAAGAGGCGTGCCGCACGCAGCTTGGCGATCTCCATGAAGAAGTTCATGCCGATGGCAAAGAAGAACGACAGCCGCCCGGCAAAGGCGTCCACGTCCATTCCCGCCGCGATGGCCGCGCGGACGTATTCCCGCCCGTCGGCCAGGGTATAGGCCAGTTCCTGCACCAGGTTCGCGCCGGCCTCCTGCATGTGATAGCCGGAGATCGAGATCGAGTTGAAGCGCGGCATCTTGGCCGCGGTATATTCGATGATGTCGGCGATGATCCGCATCGAGGGCTCGGGCGGATAGATATAGGTGTTCCGCACCATGAACTCTTTCAGGATGTCGTTCTGGATCGTTCCTGACAGGACGGCACGGGAATGCCCCTGCTCTTCGCCGGTCACGATGAAGTTCGCCAGGATCGGAATGACGGCGCCGTTCATGGTCATGCTGACGCTGACCTTGTCCAGGGGGATGCCGTCGAACAGGATCTTCATGTCCTCGACGCTGTCGATGGCCACGCCCGCCTTGCCCACATCGCCCTCGACGCGCGGGTGGTCGCTGTCATAGCCGCGGTGCGTCGCCAGATCAAAGGCCACCGAAACACCCTGCTGCCCCGCCGCAAGGGCGCGGCGGTAAAAGGCGTTTGACTCCTCGGCCGTGGAAAAGCCTGCATATTGCCGGATCGTCCAGGGGCGTCCGGCATACATCGTGGCGCGCGGTCCGCGGGTAAAGGGTGCAATCCCCGGCAGGCCGCCCAGGTGATCCAGACCCTGCGTATCGGCCTCGGTATAAAGCGGCTTGACCGCGATCCCTTCCAGCGTGTTCCAGATCAGGCTGTCCGGTTCGCGGCCCTTCAACTCGCTCCGGGCCAGGTCGCGCCATTCCTCAAGCGTGGGTTTTGTCATGATCCATCCTTTCCCGCGGCCCATCCTGCCCTATATTCAAGGGATGACGAGGTGCCGATGCATTTGAAATTCCTGTTTTTCGCAGTGGCGCTGGCCGCCATGGGGCCGGCGCGCGAGGCGCCCCCGCCCGATCCCGAAACCATCCGCGACAGCACGCCGCAGCGCAACCCGGCCCGCCTGCCGCCGGTCTCCCAGCGCCTCGATGCGACCGAACCGGTCGTGACGCCCCTTGCGGAGGGGGCTCCCCCGGTACTGTCCGCCGCAGACGTCGAGCCGTCACAGTTCCTGTGGTCGGCCCGTCCGGTGGTCGTATTCGCCGACACGCCCGATGATCCGGCCTTTCTGGAACAAATCGAGGCCCTGCGACGCGACGGTCGTGCGCTGGCAGCCCGCGATGTGGTGGTCGTGACCGACAGCAATCCCGACAGCAACAGCGCCTGGCGACAGCAGTTGCGCCCGCGCGGGTTTTCCCTGGTGCTGATCGACAAGGACGGGCAAGTCAAGATCCGTCGCCCATCGCCCTGGGACGCGCGCGAAATTGGCCGTGCCATCGACCGGTTGCCCCTGCGCCGACAAGAGATCGGGCGCGGCAGCCTGTTGCGGTAAGAACGGTCCTGTTCCGGAAACTTGTGGATTTGTGGCGCGTTCCCTATATCATGAGCACATCCGGACAAGGGTCCGGCCCATTGAAAGGGTTCGATCATGGCCATCTCGCGTATTGAACGTCGCCCGGCATCGCTCTCTTCGACGGTCGAGAGCGTGGCCCCGCCAAAACCGCCACGCCGCTCCGAGGCAAAACCGAAACCCGCCGCCATCAGCCGCGCCAACGAGATCGTGCGTGCCATCGGTCTGCGTCCCATCACCGGCCTTTCGGGTCCCAAGATCGGCTACTAGAGCCGCCCCGCGCGATCAGCCTTTCGCGCATTTCGGCCAGTTCCCCCGGCAGGCGCTGCGCGACCTGTGCCAGGGCACTTGCCTCATCATCATCCAGCATCCGATCCACCGCCGCCGGACCGCCGCGCAGGCATTCCGTAATGACGCGGATGGCCTGAATGCCGCTGTCCCGTGTTTCCTCCATCAGTGACAGGTAATCCGCCATCATCTGGGCCGCGCGTTCGCCATCATCCTTGGCGATCTGGCGCAGGTCGGTCGCCAGCGCCCCCATGATCGACAGCAGCCGGTAATACAGAACGATCGGATCGATGATCGGGGCGGGCAGGATGTGAATGTCATCGATGACGGCAGAAAAGATGCGGTCATTTGCATGCTGGGGCAGGGTCGGGACAAAATCACCCGACCTGATCCGCGCGATCAGCTGCACCGTATCCTCGGGCGATGGCACCTGCTGTTCCAGCGCAAAGACATGGGCCCTGATCTCGGCCAGCAGAGCGCGCTGAAGATCCGCCTCGCGCGCACGGCGCAAGGCTGCGTCGCGTGCACGGGTCTGGCCTGCCACGACAATCCAGCCGACGGCAACGAACAGGCCGGTGACAACGGCCTGCTGCAGTTGCGGGCTGAGATAATCGTCAAGCGGCGGCATTGCATCTCCGTGAAGACCGGGAACCTGCCCCGCACCCTGCGCGTCGAGTCCGGAACCAGGAAAGGCTTGCCATGCGTCCCGCCCTTTTGACCGCATTCATCATCGGCCTTGGTCCCGTTATGGCCACGGCAGAGCGTGCTGGCGGAAGCGGCATGCCGGCGCCCATGCCGATCCAGGCCGATACGCTGGACAATCTGCGTTGGCGGGCAAGGCCGGTCGTGGTGCTGGGCCAGGGCGAAGTGGTGGACCAACAGATGGCGGCCTTGCAGGCCCATGCCGCAGAACTGGCAGACCGTGACGTGTTCGTGTTGACGGACGGGCCGGGCGCCGCCCCTCTGCGTGCCCGGGTCGGGGACGGGTTCGTTGTCATGCTGATCGGCAAGGATGGAACCGTGAAGTTGTCCGAGCGCCATCCCGTAGACCCGACCCGCCTGATGGACCTGATCGACAGCATGCCCATGCGGCGGAAGGAGCAGGCCTCGTGACCCTTGGTCATGCCTGCACCCTTGTCAGGCGCAGGGCGATCAGGCCGGCCATCAGATGGACCATCACTTCGGCCCCCAGAAAGACCCGTCCCTCGATCCGCCCTTCCAGAAGAAGATAAAGCCCACCGACCCAAAGAATGGTCGACATTGGCAAGGCGGTCAGCCAGAACCGCAGGCCACGCCAGCGCGTGCACAGCAGGCCGAAGACCAGCTGGAACAGCGCCAGCCCGATCAGCGGAGGAGCGACATAGATCACGGGCACCTGCGTCTGGCCCATGGCAAAGGTCGCCCCGCCTACCAGCCGCGCAAAGCCCGCCGCCCCCGACAGGGCAACAAGGCTGGCGACGGCAAAGGCGGGCAGGGCGCGCATCATTCAAATTCCAGGATCACGTCATCGACCTTCAGACTTTCGCCCGGAGCGGCATTGACCGTCCGCACAACGCCACGGCGCTCCGCGCGCAGGATATTCTCCATCTTCATCGCCTCGACCGTGGCCAAGGCCTGACCTTCCTGCACCTCGTCTCCGGCTTCCACGTTGATCCGCACGACCAGGCCAGGCATCGGGCACAGCAGGAACCTCGATGTATCCGGCGGCAGCTTTTCCGGCATCAGCCGCGCCAGTTCCGCCGCCCGGGGCCGCCGCACATGCACCCGCAGATCGGCACCGCGCGTGCGCAGGCGCAGACCGGCCGGGATCTTGTCGACCTTGAGGACCAGCGGCTGGTTGTCCACCTCCAGCCGGGCCAGCGACTGGCCGGGCCGCCAATCGCTTTCCACCCGCATCGCCCGCCCGCCCAGATGCACCGTCGCCCCGTCGCGGTCAGCCTCGACCCGCACCGGCCATTCGCGATCGGCAACAAAGACAACCCAGTCCTCGCCGACATGGCGTTCGTGGTTGCTGAGCCGTCCGCTGATCCGCGCGCGCCGGATCTCGGCCACGCGATGCATGGCGGCCGCTGCCGCAGCCACATGCGCAAGGTCGTCCTCGGGCAGGGTCGCGCCTTGGAACCCTTCGGGATATTCTTCAGCAATGAAGGCCGTGGTGATGTCGCCCGACACGAACTTTGGGTGATCCATGACGGCGGACAGGAAAGGCAGGTTGTGGCCGATCCCCTCGACCTCGAATGTATCAAGAGCCGTCCGCATCGCTTCGATCGCTTCGCCCCGTGATGGCGCCCAAGTGCACAGCTTGGCGATCATCGGGTCATAGAACATGCTGATCTCGCCGCCCTCAAAGACGCCGGTGTCGTTGCGTACGGCGGTTGGTCCGGTGGGGGTGCCTTGGGCCAGCCACCTGGACTGCGCCAGCATCGGCCCCGCCGCCACCTCGACCGGGGGGCGATAGCGGGTCAAACGGCCGATCGACGGCAGAAAGCCGCGGTAAGGATCCTCGGCATACAGCCGGCTTTCCATGGCCCAGCCGTTGATCGTCAGGTCCGACTGGGCAAAGGGCAGCGGTTCTCCGGCTGCCACACGGATCATCTGTTCAACCAGATCGACGCCCGTGATCAATTCGGTCACCGGATGTTCGACCTGCAGGCGGGTGTTCATTTCAAGGAAATAGAAGTTGCGGCTGCCGTCCACGATGAATTCTACCGTGCCGGCGCTGGTATAGCCGACCGCCTTGGCCAACGCGACGGCCTGATGTCCCATAGCGGCCCGCGTCGCCTCGTCAAGAAAGGGCGAGGGTGCTTCCTCGATGACCTTCTGGTTGCGGCGCTGGATCGAGCATTCCCGCTCGTGCAGATAGACCGCGTTGCCGTGGCTGTCGGCCAGGACCTGGATCTCGATATGGCGGGGCTGCGTGACGAATTTTTCGATGAAGATGCGGTCGTCGCCGAAGCTGTTGGCTGCCTCGCTCCTTGATGACTGGAAGCCTTCGCGCGCTTCATCATCATTCCAAGCGATGCGCATGCCCTTGCCGCCACCGCCTGCGCTGGCCTTGATCATGACGGGATAGCCGATCTGGGCGCTGATGCGTGCGGCTTCGTCCGCATCCGCAATCAGCCCCATGTGGCCCGGAACCGTGCTGACACCCGCCTGCTGCGCCAGCTTCTTCGAGGTGATCTTGTCGCCCATCGCCTCGATCGCCCCCGATGGCGGGCCGATGAAGATCACGCCCTCGGCCTCCAGCGCCTCGGCGAATTTCATGTTTTCGGACAAGAAGCCATAGCCGGGATGGACCGCCTCGGCGCCGGTCTGGCGGATGGCGTCCATGATCCTGTCGATCACGATATAGGACTGGTTGGCGGGCGGGGGACCGATATGAACGGCTTCGTCGGCCATCTTCACATGCAGGGCATTGCGGTCGGCATCGGAATAAACGGCGACCGTGGCGATGCCCATCTTGCGCGCCGTCTTGATGACGCGGCAGGCGATCTCGCCCCGGTTGGCGATCAGGATCTTGTTGAACATGGGTCCCCCCGGCCCTCAGGCATGAAAAAACCGCCCAAGGGTGCGACAGGCACCCCGGGCGGCATGGACGGATTTCCGGTCGCCGGAAGGGCGACCGAACAAAACCGTCAGCGGGTCATTGGCACAAACGGAAGTCGTTGCACAGCGCGCCTGCGGCGCCACCGATGGCCGCACCGCGAACGACGTTGCCGCCGCTGACCGATGCTGCTGTCGCGCCGACGCCGGCACCGATAAGGGCGCGGTCGGTGTCGGTCGGGTTGATGCCCTGGGTGCAGCCGGCAACGGCGGTTGCACCGACCAGGGCGGCAATGGCAAAGAATTTGGGCATGATATCAATCCTGTTCGTTGAATGGCAGGAGCGCAACGCGCCGCCTGCCGGATCGTTTCAAGGCTGTCGCGTCGATCAGTAGCGACGCTGGCAGATGCCGGCGTCATCGCACAGTGCGCCGCCCACGGCGCCGATGGCCGCACCGGTCGCAATGTCTTCGTTGAGCGCCTTGGCGACAACGGCACCGGCAACGGCGCCGCCAGCGGCACGCTGCGCGTCCGGGCTGATGCCGCCGCCCTGATAGCCGGGCGCACAGGCCGAAAGGCCGGCTGCGACCAGCGCCAGGCCGGCGAGACGAAGAGCGAAGGTTTTCTGCATGATAGTATGCCTGTCTTGGTGGGCCTGATGAAGGCCGGTTGTAGGTCAGGACCGGTTATCGCACAGCCGTACCCCGCGTCAAACTGACATGCGTGTGACTTCAAGGGGTTCAGCGTCAAATGGCGCATCAGCGGCGTGCCCCGCCCTCATCATCCTCGTCTTCGTCATCCCATGCGTCCTCGTCGTCCCAGTCGAAGGCAGGCGGAGCGTCCTGGACGAAGAGCTCGGGGAAGGCAGCCTCGGCTGCGGCCATGTCGACCTGCAGCAACTGGTCGTAATCGGCAGGGTCGAATTCGCCGATAGGCTTGACCTCGCGCCCGATCAGCCAAGACAGGCGGCCGGCATCAAGATTGCCGCGGGGAAAGGGCTCTTCCCCGAAATGGTTGATCAGCGCCGACAGAAAGCCGGCATCGGCCCGCTTGTCGGCAGGCTTGCGGTCCTTGAACCGCTCGCGCCGCGAGATGGGCGTGGCGCCCTTCTTGCGATTCTCACGCCGGATGGTGAACTGGAAGTCTGTGCCGGGCAGGCGCCCGGGAAAGCCGCGATGCTTCAGCATGGCATGGCCCTTGTGCTGGGGCGCGCGGGGCCTGCTGCTGCGCACGGGCAGGCTGACCGCCCGCGCGCGATGGTCGGACGGTTCGTCTTAGCCGAACTTGCCCTGATAAACAGGCTCGGTCGTGACCGGGTTGCCCATGGGCGCTGCCGGTGCGGTCGGCACATAAACGTCGGCAGGCTGCTGGCGCTGGCAGGCAGCAAAGGCGGAAACCAGCACGAGGCCCAGAATGATTTTCTTCGACATGGGGATACGCTCCTGTAAAGCGGGCGCGGCTGCGCCCGTCTGCTCGGGTTGCGGACGGCTTGTTGGGTGGCCGACCTGGCGGCGATGATAACCGCGGCCCCGCGCCGCAGACAGGCGGGGAGGCGGCCAACAGGTACAGCAATGATGGGCTGTGGCGCTGTTGCATCATTCACGCGTTTGTGCATGGCAGGCGGCCCTTCGTCTATCACAGCGGAATGTTGTCGTGCTTCTTCCACGGGTTCGACAGGCGCTTGCGCCGCAAGCTGGCGAAGGCACGCGCCACTCGCTTGCGGGTGGAGCGCGGCTGGATCACCTCGTCGATGAAACCCTTTTCCGCGGCAACGAAAGGATTGGCGAACCGCTCCTCGTAATCCCGCGTCCGGGCGGCAATCTTCTCGGGATCACCCAATTCGCTGCGATACAGGATCTCGACCGCGCCCTTGGCGCCCATGACGGCAATCTCGGCCGTGGGCCAGGCATAGTTGAAATCGCCCCGCAGATGCTTGGAGGCCATGACGTCATAAGCCCCGCCATAAGCCTTGCGGGTGATTACGGTGACCTTCGGAACCGTTGCTTCGCCATAGGCAAAGAGCAGTTTGGCCCCGTGCTTGATCACCCCGCCATATTCCTGCCCCGTGCCGGGCAGGAAACCCGGCACGTCCACCAGTGTCAGGATCGGGATCTCGAACGCGTCGCAAAAGCGGACAAAGCGGGCAGCCTTGCGGCTGCTGTCGATGTCCAGGCAGCCCGCCAGCACCATCGGCTGGTTTGCAACGACCCCCACGGTCTGTCCTTCGATCCGAACGAACCCGATGATGATGTTGCCGGCAAAATCCTTCTGGATCTCGTAGAAATCCCCTTCATCGGAAACCTTCCGGATCAGCTCCTTCATGTCATAGGGTTGATTGGGGTTGTCGGGGATCAGCGTGTCGAGGCTGGGCTCGATGCGGGCCGGGTCGTCGAAAAACGGCCGCGTCGGTGCCTTTTCGCGGTTGTTCAGCGGAAGAAAGTCGAACAATCGCCTGATTTCGCTCAGCGCTTCGACATCGTCCTCGAAGGCGCCGTCAGCCACCGACGATTTGCGGGTATGGGTGGACGCACCGCCCAGCTGTTCGGCCGTCACCACTTCGTTCGTGACGGTCTTGACCACGTCGGGCCCGGTCACGAACATGTAGGACGTGTCCTTCACCATGAAGATGAAGTCGGTCATGGCAGGCGAATAGACGGCGCCGCCGGCACAGGGGCCCATGATGACGCTGATCTGCGGGATCACCCCCGAAGCCATGACATTGCGCTGGAACACATCGGCATAACCCGCAAGGCTGGCCACGCCTTCCTGGATGCGCGCCCCGCCCGAATCATTGAGGCCGATGACCGGGGCACCGTTCTGCATGGCCATGTCCATGATCTTGCAGATCTTCTGGGCATGGGTTTCCGACAGGCTGCCGCCGAAGACGGTGAAATCCTGCGAAAAGACGTAAACCATGCGCCCGTTGATCGTGCCCCAGCCTGTCACGACCCCGTCTCCATAAGGCCGGTCCGCCTCCATTCCGAAATCGGTGGAGCGATGGGCGACGAACATGTCGAATTCCTCGAAGCTCTCCTCATCCAGCAGCAGTTCGATCCGTTCGCGGGCCGTCAGCTTGCCGCGGGCATGCTGGGCATCGATGCGACGCTGGCCGCCACCCAGCCGAGCCTCGTCGCGGCGCCGTTCAAGCTCTTGCAGAATGTCCTTCATGACCGGCCTCCTGGCAGTGTTTGGGGAACGCTAAACCGGGATGCAGGTGCAGCAAAGGAAATTCGAGGAAGTTTGCAAAGCTTTTGATGAAGGAAGGCGGCAAACTGAAAAGCTGCAAACGCCATGATGTGCAGGCTCTTGACGCGGGCAGGACGGAGAGGCAAGCCATGCCCATGGGTTTGCAGATCGATCTTTCGGCCATTGTGGCCAATCATGCGGCGCTGGCGGCCAAGGCCCCCGGTGCCAAGGCAGCGGCGGTTGTCAAGGCCGACGCCTATGGCCTGGGCGCGACCCAGGTGGCGCCGGCACTTTATGCAGCCGGGGTGCGCGACTTTTTCGTCGCCCTCGCGGCCGAAGGTAGGGCGATCCGGCCTTATCTGCCCACTGATGCACGCATCAACGTGCTGTCGGGCCATATGGAGGGCGAGGATCTGACGGGCCTGATCCCGATCCTGAACAGCCCCGGGCAATTCTTTCGCGACCGGGCGATGCGTCCCGATCAACCTTTCGCGATCCAGCTGGACACCGGCATGAATCGCCTTGGCATGGAGGCGCCTGAATGGGCCGCCCTGCGCGACGAAGCGCTGGCGGCGCGGCCGTCCTTTGTCATGTCACATCTGGCCTGCGCCGATGAACCCGATCACCCGGCAAATGCGGCGCAGCTTGCGGCGTTCCGGGCCATGACCGACGATTGCGGCGTGCCGCGTTCGCTGGCCGCGACGGGCGGCATCCTGCTGGGTCCGGACTATCATTTCGACCTGATACGGCCGGGTATCGGACTTTATGGCGGAATGCCCTTTGCCGAGGCGCGGCCCGTGGCGCAACTGTCGCTGCGGGTCATCCAGACACGGGCCGTCAAGGCGGGCGAGATGGTGGGCTATGGCGCGTCCTGGCATGCCAGTCGCGACAGCCGCATCGCCACCGTCGATGCAGGCTATGCTGATGGCATCCTGCGTGCCTTTTCCGGCAGTGGCGCCAGGCTTTATGCCGGGGATGTGGCCTGTCCGATCGTCGGGCGTGTCTCGATGGACCTGATCACCGTCGATATCACGGATCTGGACAGTGTGCCTGATATGCTGGACCTGATCTGTCCCCAACAGCCTATCGACCAGCTGGCGGACCTTGCGGGTACGATCGGATACGAGATCCTTACGTCCTTGGGGCTGCGCTATCAGCGGACCTATCAGTGACGTTCATCCGGGCGATTGGCCGTCCTGCCTTGCGATTGACCCGAAGCATCGGCGCGGTGACGCTATTCGCGTGGCGGGGCATGATCGCATTGCACCCCTTCCCGGGGCCCGCGATCCTGAGACAGCTGATCCAGATCGGCTGGCTGTCGCTGCCCGTGGTGGGGTTGACGGCACTGTTCACGGGCGCGGCGCTGGCCTTGCAGATCCATTCCGGCGGCGAACGGTTTCAGGCTGGCGACGTGGTCCCTGCCATCGTGGCCATCGGGATGGTGCGGGAACTGGGTCCGGTTCTGGGAGGGCTGATGGTGGCGGCCCGCGTCGCCAGCTCCATCGCGGCCGAGATCGGAACCATGCGCGTGACCGAGCAGATCGACGCGCTGGTGACCCTGTCCACCGACCCTGTCCGTTGGCTGGTGACGCCGCGCCTGTGGGCCGCGGTGCTGGCCCTGCCGGCGCTGGTGGCAGTGGGCGACATCATCGGTATCATGGGCGGCTGGCTGGTCGGCACACTGTCCCTTGGCTTCAACTCGGTGACCTACATCGACAACAGCTGGGCCTATCTCGAGGTTTGGGATGTCGGCTCCGGCCTGATCAAGGGCGCCGTCTTCGGGCTGGTGGTGGCGCTGTCCGGCTGCTGGTTCGGCATGCGCTCCGGCCGTGGCGCGGCAGGGGTCGGCAGGGCCACGACCTCGGCGGTGGTGGTGGCGGCGGTCGGTATTCTTGCATCGAACTTTGTCCTGACGGGGCTGTTCTTTCGATGATCGAGGTGCGGGGCCTGACCAAATCATTCGGCGCCAAGAGCGTTCTGGATGGCGTCGACCTTGCAGTGGGGCAGGGCGAAAGCCTTTGCGTCATCGGCCAATCGGGAACCGGCAAGTCGGTCCTGCTGAAATGCATCCTTGGATTGGCGGAACCCGAGGCAGGGCAGGTTCTGTGGCAAGGGCGCCCGCTGGACTGCGCATCCCGCACCCGCTTCATGTCGCGTTTCGGCATGTTGTTCCAAGGTGCGGCACTGTTCGACAGCCTGTCCGTCTGGCAGAACGTCGCCTTTCGGCTGCGCCAGCGGATGCCGGACGCCAAGGCGCGGGTCTTAGCCCTGGACAAGCTGGAGCGGGTCGGGCTTGGTCCCGAAACGGCGAACCTGATGCCTGCGGAATTGTCGGGCGGAATGGCGAAACGCGTAGGGCTGGCCCGGGCCATTGCCGATGACCCACAGGTGATCTTCTTTGATGAACCAACGACCGGCCTGGACCCCATCCGTGCCCGCGCCATCGATGCCCTGATCCGCGGCATCGTGACCGAGACAGGGGCCATCGCCGTCACCATCACCCATGACATGGAGTCAGTGCGGGCCATCGGTGACCGCGTCGCACTGTTGCAGGACGGTCGCATCAGGCACGATGGGCCCGTGCAGGACATGGACAAGGCACCCGAACTGGGCGCTTTTCTGGGCCTGGCCAAAGGCAAACCGTGATCTTTTTTGCCAATCCCATGCAACTTTTCGCCCCTGAACCTGTTTTGCCGCAAGGCGGCAAGAAACCCGCCATCCTTCACCCCATGGCCTTGTGCGAATCTGCGCCCCTTGCCACCATGATTTCAGACGCCTGAGCAGGAGAAGAATTTGGGCCTAACCCCGACGCCCCCCGTTGCGACCCCCTCGGCTGAAACCCTTTTGGAATTTCCCGACAATCGGCTGTTGATCGACCTGTGCGGTGCCAATGACCGGCACCTGGCCCGAATCGAGGAAGCGCTTGGCGTCCACATCCTCCGCCGCGGCAACCAGCTTGCCGTTGTCGGTACCCCCGAAGCGCAGGCCGAGGCCGCGCAATTGCTGCAGGGCCTTTACGCCCGGCTGGAACAGCACCGTCCTGTCGGCCTGCCCGAGATCGAGGCCGCATTGCGCATGGGGATCGAACCCGCAGGCGAGGTGACGCCTGACCAGCAACTGGAGATGTTCGCGCAGGGAAATTACGAACTGCGCACCCGGAAGAAGTCGGTCGAGCCGCGGACCGACGCGCAGAAGGCCTATGTCCAGTCGCTGTTCCAGAACGAGTTGGCCTTCGGCATTGGTCCGGCGGGCACGGGCAAGACCTATCTGGCGGTGGCCGTGGGCGTGACCATGCTGATTGGCGGCCATGTGGACAAGATCATCCTGTCGCGTCCCGCCGTCGAAGCGGGCGAGCGTTTGGGCTTTCTGCCGGGGGACATGAAGGAAAAGGTCGATCCCTACATGCAGCCGCTCTATGACGCGCTGAACGATTTCCTGCCCGGCAAGCAGATGCAGAAGCTGGTGGAGGAAAAGCGCATCGAGATCGCGCCACTGGCCTTCATGCGCGGCCGCACCCTATCGCGTGCCTTCGTGGTGCTGGACGAGGCGCAGAACGCAAGCTCGATGCAGATGAAGATGTTCCTGACCCGTCTTGGGGAGGGTTCGCGCATGGTCATCACCGGCGACCGCACGCAGATCGACCTGCCGCGTGGCATGCAGTCGGGACTGGTGGATGCCGAAAAGATCCTCAAGGATGTCAAGGGCATCAGCTTCAGCTATTTCACCGCCGACGACGTCGTGCGCCACCCGCTTGTGGCCCGCATCATCAAGGCTTATGACGCCGAGGAAGTCGCGGCCCTTGCCCGTGGCGAAACAGGAGAGCCGCGCGGCCAGTACGTGCCCCGCCGGCAGTTTCGGAACGATGCTTGACGAGATAAGCGCAGATTGCGTCATCGAGGACGACCGATGGCAGGCCGCCGGTCTCGAGGATCTGGCGGCCAAGGCGGTCGGGGCCACGTTACGCTGGCATGAGATGGGCGGCGAGGTCGTGGTGATGGGCTGCGACGACGCCCGGATCGCCAGCCTCAACGCCGATTTCCGGGGCAAGCCACGCGCGACCAATGTCCTGTCATGGCCTTCCGTCGAGCATGAGCCGCATGAGCCCGGTGTTCGTCCCACCCCTCCCGACGAGGAGGAACTGGGCGACATCGCCATTGCCTTCGAAACATGCGAGGCCGAGGCGCAGGCGCAGGGGAAACCCTTGGACCACCACGTCCTGCACCTGCTGATCCATGCCACGCTGCATCTGCTGGGCTATGACCATGACAACGACCTCGATGCGGAATGCATGGAGGCGACAGAGCGGGTTATTCTGGCCACGCTGGACGTTCCCGACCCTTACGGAGATCCAAACCCATGAATTCCGACACCCGATTACCCGAACAGCCCGCACACGAGCCATTGTTCGACACGAGCGATGACCCTGATCGCGAACCGACCGGCTCGCGCGGCTTTTTCGGGAGGGTTTTTCACGCCCTCACGGGTTCCGAATCGGGCGATGGCGCCGGTAACGAGGCCGAGCGGCACGTGGAAGGGCGACTCGGTCTGGTGAACCTGCGGCGGATGCGGGTCGATGACGTTGCCATTCCCAAGGTCGAGATCATTGCCGCGCCGCTGAACATCACGCTTGACGATCTGGTGACGATGTTCCGCGAACACGGATTTTCTCGCATCCCGGTATTTCGGGGCACGTTGGACAGCCCGCTTGGACTGATCCATCTCAAGGATCTGGCGCTGAAGCACGGGTTCGGCGCGGGCGGCAAGTTCACGCTGCGCCCGATGTTGCGCCCGATGCTGTATGTTCCGCCCTCCATGCCCATCGGCGTTCTGCTGCAGCAGATGCAGACCAAGCGCATCCACATGGCGCTGGTCATCGACGAATATGGCGGCGTGGATGGGCTGGTCACGATCGAGGACCTGATCGAGCAGGTCATCGGGGAAATCGAGGACGAGCATGACGAGGATGAAGGCGGGCTGTGGGTGCGTGAAAAGCCGGGCCAGTGGCTGATCCAGGCACGGGCCGATGTGCGCGATGTCGAGGCCGAGACGGGCCTGCAGCTGATCGATCCGTCCAACACCGAAGAGGTGGACACTCTGGGTGGCCTGATCTTCATGCTGACCGGCCGTGTTCCGCTGCGCGGTGAGGTGATCGGCCACGAATCGGGTGCGGAATTCGAGGTGGTCGATGCCGATCCCCGCCGGCTGAAGCGAATCCGGTTGCGCCTGCCCAGCGCCGCTGCCTCAACAGGTCCGATCGCGGCCCAAGCCTGAGGCGTCAGCTGGCCTCGAAACGGGCCAGCATCGCCTCGAAGAAGGTCTCCCGCAGGGCTGGAATCTCCATCATCACCTCGTGGCGGGCGCCTTGAACCTCCAGAAGCTCCGCGCCCGACCAGCGGCTGGCACGATCCCGGATCGCGGCAGGCGACACGACTTTTTCCTCGGATCCCAGCGACACCAGCATGGGAAGGGCAGGTGAGGGGATGCGCGACAGGCGCGCGCATTCGTTCAGGGCCTTGCCGACCCAATCGAAGCTGGCGCCGCCGATGGTAAGATCGGGCCAGCAGGCGGCCTCGCGCACCAGGCGTGCCCATTCGTCGGCGTTGCCGCTGAGCAGATTGGCAGTGAAGCTTTCGTCCAGCACATAGGTTGTTTCCGAACCGCCGCTGCCGGGCGCGGTGAAACCACCCCGTCCGACGCGCCCTGCAAGATAGGCGATGCCCATGGCGACGCCATGGCGGAGGCGGTGCAGGTTGATCCCCCACATGGGGGCCGAAAACACCGCGCTCTGCACGGGCAGTTCGGCATCCAGCGCCGCAAGCCCGATGCAGCCGCCCATCGAATGGGCCAGCAGATGCCACGGTTGCGGCAGGGACAAATGCCGCGCCGCCACGACCATCTCGACCACGTCGCGCTGATAATCCTGAAACTGCCCGATATGGCCGGGGCGGGGGTCGGCCTGCAGCCGGTCGGACAAGCCTTGCCCGCGCCAGTCGATGGCAAGGACATGGTAGCCATGGGCATTGAGGCGGCGGGCGACAGGCGCGTACTTCTCGATATATTCGGTCCGCCCCGGAAACAGGAGGATGCTGCCCCGGGACGCGTCCTGATCAGCCCCCCACCACCCCAGACGCAGCCGGACCCCGTCCTCGGCCTTCATGAAAAAGGCATGGGCGGGGACGGATGCCTCGTCGGGGAGTTGGTGGAAGGGCGCCGCCTCCATCAAGGTCAGGACAGCTTTTGTCCCAGTTGCATCGCCACGGCCATGGAGCCGTCGATCTTCAGCTTGCCGGTCATGAAGGCGGTGGCCGGGTTCACGTCGCCGTTCATGATCCCTTCAAAGGTCTCGCGGCTGGCGATCAGGGTCACATCGGCCTCTTCGTCACCGGCACGGACGCCGCTTTCATCGATCATGATGGCGCCTTCGTCCTTGATGACGAATTTCGCGGTCGAATCGAAGCTGTCGATCTTCTGGCTGAGCTTTTCGACGGCGGCATTCACAACATCGCTCATTTTGATCCTCTTGGTGCGCTTTGGCTGGCGCCCGACCTGCGGGCTGGGTTACACCGGGCTTATGAGCCCGGACCGTCGTTTATTCCACAATGCCGTCGCGGCACTGCGTCACCGAGTTCTGACGATTTTCCTTGTTTTGGCAAGTGCGATGCCATCGCAGGTTGTGGCAAACGTGCTGGACAGTGCCTTTGCGCAGCTGGCCGAGCCGCAGGGCGAGGGTTGGCGCATCGCCGAAAGCGACATCCTGCGCGCATGGTCCCGGTCGGGATCACCTGCCATGGACCTGTTGCTGCAGCGTGCCGAACAGGCGCTGGATCAGGGTGACGCGCAGACAGCCATCGGCCATCTGACGGCGCTGACGGATCACGCGCCGGATTTTGCCGCCGGTTTCCAGACCCGCGCTGCCGCCTTTGCCGCGATCGGTCAGTACGGTCCCGCAATGGCCGACTTGGCCCGCACGCTGGAACTGGAGCCCCGGCACTTTGCGGCGCTGACGCAACTGGGTGCGATGCTGGAGGAAATGGGCGAGGACGAGCGTGCCTTGGCGGCCTATCGAGAGAGTCTGAAGATCCATCCCCACCAGCAAGAAGCAATTGATGGCGTGACACGTCTGGAACGCAAGCGCATCGGCACCGATATCTGAGGCCATGAACATGATGACGCGCGGGCGGGTCACCGCCATATTGGGCCCGACGAACACGGGCAAGACGCATCACGCGATCACGCGGATGCTGGGACACCGGACGGGGGTCATCGGCCTGCCGCTGCGCCTTCTGGCGCGGGAGGTTTATGACCGCATCGTCAAGGCACGGGGGCCATCGGTGGTGGCGCTTGTGACGGGTGAGGAACGGATCGTTCCCGACCGGGTGCAGTATTGGGTCGCCACAACCGAGGCGATGCCCGAGATCGGCGCCGACTTCGTTGCGATCGACGAGATACAGCTGTGTGCCGACCCCGAGCGCGGCCATGTCTTCACCGACCGCCTGCTGAACATGCGCGGCCTGCACGAGACGCTGTTCCTGGGCAGCGATACGATGCGCCCCGCCATTGCGGCCCTTGTTCCCGATGTCGAATTCGTGCGTCGCGAACGGTTTTCCAGCCTCAGCTGGGCCGGTTCGAAGAAGCTGTCGCGCATGCCTGCCCGCAGCGCCATCGTGGGTTTTTCCGTCGACGACGTTTACGCAATGGCCGAGTTGCTGCGCCGCCAGAAGGGCGGGTGCGCCGTTGTCATGGGCGCCCTGAGCCCTCGCACCCGCAACGCGCAGGTCGAGATGTATCAGAATGGCGAGGTCGATTACCTTGTCGCCACCGACGCCATCGGCATGGGCCTGAACCTCGATATCCGCCACGTCGCCTTCAGCGCCACGCACAAGTTCGACGGGCGCCGCGTCCGGCCGTTGTTCCCTCACGAGATGGGCCAAATCGCGGGCCGGGCCGGGCGCCACACCGAATCCGGCACCTTTGGCGTCACTGGAGAGGCGCAGATCCTGGATGACGGTCTGATCGATGCGCTGGAGAACCACCGTTTCGCACCGATCCAGCGGCTGACCTGGAGAAATGCGAGTCTCGAGTTCGGAACGATGGACCGGCTGGTGACCAGCCTGGAGGCACCTTCGGGCAGCGAACTGCTGGGCCGGGGGCGGGAGGCCGACGACTTGGCCGCCCTCAAGCTGCTGCGCGAGATGCCGGAAATCCGTGACCGCGTCCAGAACGGCAAGGACGTCCGCCTGTTGTGGGAAGTCTGCCGCGTGCCCGATTTCCGGGGCATTTCACAGATGGAACACGTGACGCTGCTGGCCCGGATCTTCGGTTTCCTGCAGGACGGCCACATCCCTGCCGATTGGCTGGACCGGGCGATCAAGCGGATCGACAAGACCCAAGGCGACATTGACGCCCTCTCGAAACGGCTGGCCTATATCCGCACATGGACCTATGTGGCACAAAGAACCGGGTGGGTGGCCGACGAAAAGCATTGGCGCGGGGAAACGCGCGCTGTAGAAGACCGCCTGTCAGACGCGCTGCATACGGCGCTGACCCAACGATTTGTGGACCGGCGCACCTCGGTGCTGCTGCGCCGGCTCAAGCAGAAGGAGAGCCTTGTGGCCGAAGTGAACGACAAGGGCGAAGTGATGGTCGAGGGCGAGTTCGCCGGTCGGCTGGAAGGTTTCCGCTTTCGCCCCGACCAGACCGCGACGGCGGACGAGGCCCGGATGCTGAACCGCGCCAGCTACGAGGCGCTGAAGCCCGAATTTCATCTGCGCGCCGACCGCTTCTACAACGCGCCAGACACTGAAATGGACTATACCGAGCAGGGCGGCCTCATGTGGGACAACCAGGCGATCGGCAAGCTGATCAAGGGTGCCGATCCGCTGCATCCGGGTGTTTCTGCCTTTGTGGACGAGGAAGCCGGCCCCGAGATCGCCGAAAAGGTGCGCCGCCGCTTGCAGCATTTCATCGATCGCAAGGTCGCGGCCCAGTTCGAGCCGCTGCTGACCCTGCAAAAAGACGAGGCCCTGACCGGTCTGGCGCGTGGCTTTGCCTTCCGCCTGATCGAGGCGCTTGGCGTCCTGCCGCGCGACGGTGTGGCCAATGAGGTTAAGGAGTTGGACCAGGATGCCCGGGGCGCGCTGCGCAAGCACGGTGTGCGCTTTGGCCAGTTCACGATCTTCCTGCCGGCCATGCTGAAACCGGCACCGACGCGCCTGCGTCTGGTGCTGTGGTCGCTGTCGCAGGGTCTGGACGAATTTCCGGAAAGCCCCCCTCCGGGGCTGGTGACGATCCCTCATCTGCCGGATCTGCCCGACCAGGTGTATACACTGTCGGGATACCGCCCGGCGGGCGAGCGTGCCATCCGTATCGACATGCTGGAGCGTCTTGCCGACCTGTTACGCGCCCAGGACACGCGTGGCGGTTTCGAAGCCAATCCGGACATGCTGTCGATCACCGGCATGACGCTGGAACAGTTTGCGGGCCTGATGCAGGGTTTGGGCTATGCCGCCGAAAAAGCCGAGCGTGTCAAGGTCAAGGCGGTTGAAGCACCGGCCGCTCCCGCCGCCCCCGAAGCACCGGTGTCCGATGCGCCGTTGACCGAAGAGGAGTCGGTCCTTGCGGCTGAAACCCGCGCCCGTTGGGAAGCCGAGCAGGCCGAAAAGCGGCGTGCAGAGGCCGAGGCCCAGGGTGAAGGCGAGGCGCCTGCCGATGCCGAGGCGGCTCCGGCCGAGATGGAGGTGTTCTATACCTTCAAATGGGCGCCGCGGCCGCGTGGAAATCGCCGGCCGCAGCATGGCGGGCAGGCTGGTGATCGTCCTCAGGCGCAGCCGGGCGAGCGTCCGCAGGGCGAGGGGCGCCGGGGTCCGCGCCGTGACGCAGCTGCAAAGGAAGGCGGCGCACAGGATCGCCCGCGCGGTGATGCGCCACAGGGCGAGCGCCGTGATCGGCAGAACAAGCCCGGCGGCAAGTTCGGGGGCCCCAAGAAAGGCGGCAAGCCTGCGCCTCAGGGACCCAAGACCTTCTCCTCGCGTCCCGAGAAGAAGGCCGATCCAGACAGCCCGTTCGCGATCCTGGCTTCGTTGAAGGACAAGACCTGACGTGAGCGAAGCGGCCGAAGGCCTGCGGCTGGACAAGTGGCTGTTCTATGCGCGCATCTTCAAGACGCGTGGCTTGGCTGCCGATCGCATCGAAGGCGGCGGCATTCGGGTGAACGGCCAGCCCTGCCGCAAGCCCGGCCGCGCCGTCAGGCCGGGCGACCGGCTGACGGTATCGGCCCATGGGCGGGTGCGCAGCCTGACGATTGCCGGCCTTGCCGACCGCCGCGGACCCGCACCCGAAGCACAGGCGCTGTACATGGAAGACCGTGACGGGTTGATTGATCCGCCCGAAGCGACTAGGTGACAGCCCGAAGATCAAGACAAGAGCGCCCCGATGACCTATGTCGTGACCGACAACTGCATCATGTGCAAGTATACCGACTGCGTTGAAGTATGCCCCGTGGACTGTTTCTACGAGGGCGAGAACACGCTGGTCATCAACCCCGAGGAATGCATCGACTGCGGTGTCTGCGAACCGGAATGCCCCGCGGACGCCATCCGGCCGGATACCGAGCCAGCGATGGAGCAGTGGGTCGAGTTCAACCGCAAGTACTCGGAACAATGGCCGGTGATCACGCGCAAGAAGGACCCGCTGCCGACGGCGGCCGAGATGGACGGACAGTCCGGTAAGCTGGAGCAGTACTTTTCGGAAAAGCCGGGCGAAGGCGACTGATTCGCAGCCCTTCTGCCATGCGGGGTGATGCCGGTCGTGCAACACCCTGTCGTGGCAGACAAAAGGACGTCCCTGTCCGTCACGGCACTTGTGGTGCTTGTGCTTTTTTTGCCGTCATTTTTGTGTTATATTAAATGCAGACGCGCCTCTGACGTCAGTCAGGGGCACTTTTGGTTTCGAGCCAAAGCTGCCGTCCCTCCTGTTCTCCGCCGAACATGAGGCCAAGACAAAACGAAAACTGACCGAAGGTGGCATCCGCCTCCTCCGGCCTTTTGTGCCGGTAACATGGCACGTTCAAAGGAAGCCAGATGTCCAAAGCGAAGAAGAGCGAATTCCGTCCTGACGAGTTCGTCGTTTATCCCGCCCATGGCGTGGGCCGGATCGTGTCTATCGAAGAGCAGGAAGTCGCCGGCCTGCGGCTCGAGATGTTCGTGATCTCGTTCGACAAGGACAAGATGACCTTGCGCGTCCCGACCGCGCGTGCCTCGGAGATCGGCATGCGCAGCCTGTCGACGCCGGATCTGATTGACCGTGCGCTCGAAACGCTGAAGGGCAAGGCCCGTGTCAAGCGCGCGATGTGGTCGCGTCGTGCGCAGGAATACGAACAGAAGATCAACTCGGGCGATCTGATGTCGATTGCCGAGGTCGTGCGCGACCTTCACCGTGCCGACGACCAGCGCGAACAATCCTATTCCGAGCGCCAGCTGTACGAAGCCGCCCTGGACCGCCTGACGCGCGAAGTGGCCGCTGTCGCGGGTCTGGACGAAGGTGGCGCGCAAAAGCGGGTCGAGGACGTCCTGACCTCTCGCGCCGCCTGATCCTGTTATCCTGTTTCGCAAGGGCGTCCTTTCCGGGCGCCCTTTTGCATGAAGTGCCCGTTGTTCCCGGCGTGGACAACGCCCTGCCTGCCGCCTATAACGCCTCCGAATTCATTTAGAACGCTTGAGGCGCAGCATGATCAAGGTTTTCGGCCACACTTCCCCCGACACGGACTCGACCGGTTCTCCCATCATCTGGGCCTGGTATCTGTCCGAGGTTCGCAAGACGCCGGCCGAGCCCATCCTGCAGGGCGAGCCGAACACCGAAGCCTTGTGGATGCTGAACCGCTGGAACCTGGCCAAGCCGCAGATCATCGATGACGTGGTGGCGGGCGACAAATGCGTCATCGTCGACACGAACAACCCCGCGGAACTGCCTGCTTCGCTGGCCGAGGCCGAGGTGATCGAGATCATCGACCACCACCTGCTGGCCGGCGGCATCAAGACCCGCAACCCGATCAACATCACCATCCGCCCGCTGGCCTGCACCGCGACGATCATGCACGACCTGATTGACGAGGACATGTCCCGTGCGCCCGAAGGGGTCAAGGGTGCCATGCTGACCTGCATCCTCTCGGACACGCTGGAATTCCGCAGCCCCACGACCACACCCCATGACCGGGCCGTGGCCGAAAGTCTGGCCGCCGATCTGGGCGTGAACATCCCCGATTTCGCTGCCGCGATGTTTGCCGCGAAATCCGATGTCAGCGCCTTCAGCGAGGCTGCCCTGCTGCGGATGGACAGCAAGGAATACGAACTGGGCGGAAAACAGCTGCGCGTTTCGGTTCTGGAAACCACTGCGCCTCAGGTTCTGCTGAACCGCAAGGATGCTCTTGTGGCGGCCATGCCGGGCGTTGCGGCCGAGGATGGCGCGGATGAGGTCCTGCTGTTCATCATTGACATCCTGCGCGAGGAGGCGACCCTTCTGGTCCCGAACGATTACGTCAGAACGGTGGCGGAGCGCAGCTTTGGCGTGACGGTGACGGGCGACACGGTCGTTCTGCCGGGCGTGATGAGCCGCAAGAAGCAGATCATCCCGGTCCTGGCCGTCTGATGACCCGCATCATCGCCTCGCTGGCCGAAATATCGGCCGGCTATGACGCACTGTTCTGCGACCTGTGGGGATGCCTCCACAACGGCAAGCAGGCCTATCCGGCGGCTGTTGCCGCGCTGCAGGCCTTTCGGGCGCAGAGCGGCAGCGTTTGCTTGATGACCAACGCGCCGCGGCCCAGCCCTTATGTGATCGCGCAACTGGACCGCATGGGCGTGCCACGGGACGCCTGGGATCTTGTCGTCAGTTCGGGCGATGCCGCGCAGGACGCGATGTTCGCAGGCCTTGTGGGCCGCAAGCTGTGGCATATCGGTACGGAAAAGGATCTGGGCTTCTTCAGCGATATTCCTGAGGAATATGCCGATGCCGCACCGATCCAGCTTGTTCCTCTGGAAGAGGCCGAGGGGATCGTCGCCACTGGTCCTTTCGAGGAACTGACCGAAACGCCCGAGGATTACCGCGCTCGTCTGGAGGCCGCACGCGATCGCGGGCTGCCGATGCTTTGCGCGAATCCCGATGTCGTGGTGGACTTGGGGGAAACCCGCATCTATTGCGCAGGTGCGCTGGCCGAGTTCTACGAAAGCATCGGTGGCAAGGCCCTGTATTTCGGCAAGCCCCATACGCCCATTTATGATCGCGCGCGCCGACTGATGGGCCTCAGTCCGCAGGCACGGTGTCTGGCCGTGGGCGACGGCATCGCGACCGACATCCTTGGTGCCGAGCATCAGGGCATCGACTCGGCCTTCGTGACCAGCGGGCTGTTTGCGGATGCCTTCGGGCCGGACGTGATGAACCCCGACCCGTCGCTGTTGGTGGACTGGCTGACGCTGCAGCAGCGCGGCCCCACCTATGCAATCAGCCGTCTCAGATAATCAGCAAGCGCCTGCGGAATATCGCGGGCGTTTTATCCTGTCGGCAATAATATGTCGCAGGCGCGAGGGTTGAAGACATATTTGTTGCCTGACGGTGTCTTGGCTGATAAGTCGGTCAAAGGATGCTGGGCAGGACAAATAAACATCATGATGCTGGACAACCTTCCGCGCGGGACGATCGTCATCGAGGACCTGGAGGTCGGGATGATGCGTTACCTGCAAAAGCAGGTGACGGACCGTGACATCGAGTTGTTTGCCGAGATTTCCACCGACCGCAACCCGGTGCATCTGGATGATGACTATGCCCAAGACACGATCTTCGAAGGCCGCATCGCGCATGGAATGCTGACCGCCGGCCTTGTTTCCGCCGTGATCGGAGAACAGTTGCCGGGTCATGGCACGGTCTATCTGGGGCAGACCCTGAAGTTCATGGCCCCTGTCCGTCCGGGTGACACCGTTCGCGCGGAAGTCGTGGTCGAGACAATCGACCACGCAAAACGGCGGGTCACGCTTGCAACCCGCTGCCTCGTGGGCGATACGCTCGTGCTGAAAGGCGAGGCGGTCGTGCTGGCCCCAAGCCGCAAGTTCGACTGACGGGGCGCGTGTGGCGTCCCATTGGGGGCGCATTGCAGATCCATCGCGACTGGACTGGACTTCCGACCGAGGCGCGGGGCGCTTCGGTTGCCATGGGCAACTTCGACGGTGTCCACAAGGGTCACCGCGCGGTGATCGATGCCGCGCGTGCGGCCTCCGAGGCGCCCTTGGGCATCCTGACCTTTGAGCCTCATCCCCGGCAGTATTTTGCACCCGACGCGCCGCCCTTTCGCCTGATGAACGCCGAGGCGCGGGCAAACCGGCTGGCCCGGCTGGGTGTTCAGCATTTGTATCAGTTGCCGTTCGGCGCCCTGTTGGCCGGGCTGACGCCCGAAGCCTTTGCGCGCGAGGTGCTGGTTCAGGGGCTGGGTGTCGATCATGTCACGGTCGGAGCCGATTTCTGCTTTGGCAAGAACCGGGCGGGAACGGCACAGGTTTTGCAGGATCTGGGGCGTGAGTTCGGCTTTGGCGTCACGATCGTGCCGCTGGTGGGTGCCGAAGAGGGCGAGTTCAGCTCGACCGCGATCCGCCGTGCCTTGTCGCAAGGCCGCACCCATGACGCCGAGCGTATGCTGGGCCATTGGCATCGGATCGAGGGAGAGGTGGTTCACGGCGACAAGCGCGGCCGCGACTTTGGCTGGCCGACCGCCAACATGCGGATGGAGGACCTGCACCTGCCGCGCCTGGGGGTTTATGCGGTGCTGGTCGACGTCCTGACCGGGCCCGAGCGGCTGTCCTGCCAAGGTGTCGCTTCACTGGGGGTGCGTCCGATGTTCGGGGAAAACAAGCCCAATCTTGAAGTGCACCTGTTCGATTTCTCGGGGGACCTTTACGGCCAGCATCTGTCTGTCGCGCTGATCGATTTCCTGCGGGACGAAGCGCGCTTTGACAATGTCGAAGCGCTGATCGACCAGATCGCGCAGGACGCGCAGGACGCGCGGCGCCTGCTGGCGGGGCGGTGATGCGCGACCGGTTCTGGGAATTGCCCCTGCCCAAGCTGACGGGCGAAGAGTGGGAGGCGCTGTGCGACGGTTGCGGCAAATGCTGTCTGAACAAGATCGAGTTCGAGGACACGAACGAGCTGGCCTTCACGCGCGTCGCCTGCAAGCTGCTGGATGGCGAGGCCTGCCGCTGCAGCAGCTATGGGAACCGTCATGATTTCGTGCCCGATTGCGTTGTCCTGACCCCCCGCAAGATCAAGGAAATCGCCTGGTGGCTGCCCTCCACCTGCGCTTACCGTCTGCGTCACGAGGGCAAGCCGCTTTACGACTGGCATCACCTGATCTCGGGTGACAAGGACAGCGTGCACAAGGCCGGCGTCAGCGTGCGCGGCTGGACCGTCAGCGAACTGACCGTCACCGAGGACGACTGGGAAGACCACATCATCGAGGATCTGTCGTGAATTTCGCCTCCGACAACGCTTATGCCGCCCATCCTGCCGTTCTGGCGGCCCTGACAGAGGCGAACGCGGGTGCCATGATGGGCTATGGCGCGGATCCCGTCACCGCCCAGGCCGAAATTGCGATCCGCGAACTGCTCGAAGCGCCCGAGGCCGTTGTCCGTTTCGTGGCAACAGGCACGGCGGCGAATGCCTTGGTCTGCGCGCAGTTGTCGCCACCCCATGGTCGCATCTATTGCCATGACGATGCCCATATCGAGACAAGCGAATGCGGCGCGCCCGAGTTCTTTTCCCACGGCGCCAAGCTGATCACGCTGCCGGGAATGGCGGGCAAGCTGACACCGGAAACCTTGGCCCCCGCAGTTCGCGCAGGCGCAGGTGCCGGGCTGAATGGCGGGCTGAACGCCTTGGTCTCACTGACCAACGCGACCGAATGGGGAACCGTCTATTCTCCGGCCGAAGTGGCTGCCTTGACCGCCGTTGCCCATGAGGGCGGCTTGCCCCTCCACATGGACGGCGCGCGCTTTGCCAATGCCGTGGCCTCGCTTGGTTGTTCGGCGGCGGACCTGACCTGGAGGGCAGGGGTCGATGCCTTGTGTCTGGGCGGGACCAAGAATGGCGCCATGGCAGCCGAGGCGGTGGTGTTCTTTGATCCCGCCCAAGCGCAGGGGCTGGACTATCGCCGCAAGCAGTCGGGGCATGTGTTCTCCAAAAACCGCTTTCTGGCGGCGCAGATGCTGGCACTGGCGACGGATGGCTTGTGGAAGGAACTGGCGGCAACGGCCAATGCCAAGGCCATGATCCTGGGCGAGGCTGTGGTTGCAGGCGGCGGGCAACTGCTGGTCCCGGTGCAGTCGAATGCCGTTTTCGCCACCATTCCTGCCGAAACGCATGCCCGCGCGCGGGCGGCAGGCGCGATCTATCACCTGTGGCCCGACAAATCGGCTGAAGGAATGGACCCTGTTCCCCTGCGTCTGGTCTGCGCATGGGACACGCCGCAGCAGGATGTCGATACCTTGGCAGGCATCCTGCGCGGCTAGGGCCGCAGCGCATCCAGCAGCAGTTGCAAGGCATGCTCGACCGTGGCCTGGCGGACGCGCTGACGTCCGATTGCCCCAAATTCGATTGTTTCCGTCCGGGTGCCATAGGGTTGGGCAACCCCGAAGCATACTCGCCCCTCGGGCTTTTGTTCGGACCCGCCCGGACCGGCAATGCCCGTCACGGCGACAACGATGCCCGCATCGGAATGGCGCAGGGCGCCAGCGGCCATCTCGGCTGCAACCGCTTCGCTGACAGCGCCGTGGGTTTGCAGGGTTTCCGACCGAACACCCAGCATCTGCATCTTGGCATTGTTGGAATAGGTGACAAAACCGCGATCCACGGCATCGGACGATCCGGGAACCTCGGTGAGGGCGCCGACGATCAGACCGCCCGTGCAGCTTTCGGCGGTGGCGATCATGACACCGCGGCCGCGCGCGGCGTCCAGAACCTCGGCTGCCAGTGTCATAGCATCATCGGAATATGAAAGGCCGCCGCCGCGATCATCGTCGCAATGCCCGCGAACAAGCCGGCCCACAAATCATCCAGCATGACGCCTTTGGCGTCATGGCGCCGGTCTGCCCGACCGATGATGCCGGGTTTCCAGATATCGAACAAACGGAAAAACAGGAATGCCGCGACCCAGCCCGGATAAGGAAAGCGATCGACGGGCAGGTCCATCATCCAGAAGCCGAAGGACGGGAACATCAGGGCCAGCCACTGGCCCGCCACCTCGTCGATCACGATTTCGCTGCGGTCGGGATCGGCCATGCCGGCAGTATGCCGCGCGATGGCCCAGAACCCCAGAATGATCACCAGCCCCGTTGCCAATGCCAGCAGCGGGAAATGCCCGATGCGGTGCAGCAGAAGCCCGAGCGCGACTGCGACCGCCGAACCCCAGGTTCCCGGGCCGGGGCGCAGCAACCCCGCGCCGAACCAGATGCAGAGAAGACGTTCCATGGCCTAGTCCTTGATCAGGGTGACGGTCGCGATCGCGGCAATGCCCTCGCGTCGGCCGGTAAAGCCCAGACGCTCGGAGGTGGTGGCCTTGACGCTGACTCGGCCCGCCTCACAGCCGAGGATCGCGGTTAGGCGGTCCTGCATGGCCTGTGCATGAGGACCGATCTTGGGTGCCTCGCAGATCAGCGTGACATCGGCATTGCCCAAGCGAAAGCCCCGGTCGCGTGCCAACCGTGCCGCGTGGTCCAGAAAGAGGCTGCTGTCGGCGCCCTTCCATTGTGGGTCGGACGGAGGAAAGTGCCGACCGATGTCACCCTCGGCCAAGGCGCCGTAAAGGGCATCGGTCAGGGCGTGCATCCCGACATCGGCGTCGGAATGGCCGACCAGCCCAGCGTCATGCGGGATCTGTACCCCGCAAAGCCAGACATGGTTGCCCGGACCAAAGGCATGAACGTCGTAACCATTGCCAAGGCGGATATCCATGTCCCCTCCCAGAATGCGTTCGGCCCGCGCAAAGTCGGCGGGATAGGTGATCTTCAGATTGTCGTCGCTTCCCGGTGTGATGTCGACCGCATGGCCGGCGCGAAGCGCCAGTTCGACATCATCGGCGGCGCCCTCCGGATGGGCACGGTGAGCGTTCGTAATGGCCTCCAGACGAAAACCCTGCGGCGTCTGCGCCCGAAACAATCCGTCGCGTGAGGCGGTGCCGGTCACCTGTCCCCTATCCGCGCGCCACAGTGCGTCCGAGACGGGCAGCGCGGGTGCGGCGGCGGTGGCGCCAGCCTCCAATGCGGCAACGACGCCCCTTATGACATCAGGCGACACCAAGGGACGCGCACCGTCATGGATCAGCACATGGCTGGCCTGCCCCTCCAACGCCAGAAGCCCCGCCAGCACGCTGGCAGAGCGGGTCTCGCCCCCCGTCACCACGGTCAGGGGACCGGCATGACGGGCGATCGCTTCGGCCATGTCGTCGGGGTGAACGACCAGCACGATCCGCTCGAACCCGGCAAAAGCGGCAATGGCGTGATCGAGCACGGTCCGTTCACCCAGCATGCGCCATTGCTTGGGCGGGCCGTCGCCTGCGCGCGTGCCCCGCCCTGCGGCAGTGATCACTGCCGCATAACCCGCAGGTGCGGCAAAGCTCATGCGTGGTCCAGCGTGTCGCCGTGGATCGCCCGGCTGAACGCCGTACGGTACACCTGCACGAGCGAGGCCAAGGGCGCGACATCACTGCCCAAGGTCACGCTGTCGCCGCCGAACCGTCCCACGACGGACACGGGAACGCCCGCCTCGGCCGCGGCGCCAACCAGTGCGTCGGCGGCTTCGGGTGAGCAGGCGATCAGATAACGGGCCTGATCTTCCCCGAACAATTGCGCAATGTCGCCTTGGTCCAAGGCGACGCCAAGGTCTGCGGCGGCGGCCATCTCGAAGGCTGCAAGGGCAAGGCCTCCATCAGACAGGTCGGATGCGGCCCGCAGATGGGTGCGTTGGGCGCGCAGGAACTCGCCGTGCTTGCGCTCGGCTTCCAGATCGACGAAGGGCGCGTCGCCTGCCTCGATGCCGAAGGCTTCGAAGGCAAGGGCCGATTGCTCCAGATGGCCCTTGGTTTCCCCGATGACCAGTGCCAGATCCCCTTCGGCGGCCCGGCCCGCAATCATGTCGTCCAGATCGGGGATCAGGCCGACGCCACCGATCGTGGGGGTTGGCAGGATGCCCTTGCCGTCGGTTTCGTTGTAAAGCGACACGTTGCCCGACACGATCGGAAAGTCGAGTGCCTTGCACGCTTCGCCGATACCCTTGATGGCGCCAACCAGCTGGCCCATGATCTCGGGCTTTTCCGGGTTGCCGAAGTTCAGGTTGTCGGTCGTGGCCAAGGGCTGCGCACCCACGGCGGTCAGGTTGCGGTATGCCTCGGCCACCGCCTGCTTGCCGCCTTCGAAGGGGTTCGCCTTGACGTAGCGCGGGGTCACGTCGCTGGTGAAGGCCAAGGCCTTGCGCGTGCCGTGAACGCGCACGACGCCCGCGCCCATGCCGGGGCGGCGGATCGTGTCGGCACCGACCTGCGTGTCATACTGCTCCCACACCCAAGCCTTGTGGGCGTGGTTCGGGCTGCCGATCAGTGCCTGCAGCGCGGTGATCGGGGTAATGGCAGGCAAGGCAGGGGCGGGCTGGGCAGCGGGCGTTTCCACCCAGGGACGGTCATATTCCGGCGCGCTGGAGGACAGCCTGGACAGCGGCAGGTCAGCCATGACTTCATTGCCGTGCAGGATCAGGAAACGGTCCTCGGGGATCGTCTCGCCTACGATGGCGAAGTCGAGGTCCCATTTTTCAAAGATGGCGCGTGCTTCTGCCTCTTTTTCGGGCTTCAGCACCATCAGCATCCGTTCCTGGGATTCCGACAGCATCATCTCGTAGGCGGTCATGGCGGTTTCGCGTTGCGGCACGTGGTCCAGGACCAGCTTGATGCCAAGGCCTCCCTTGTCGCCCATCTCGACAGCCGAGCAGGTGAGGCCTGCGGCCCCCATGTCCTGAATCGAGATCACGCTGCCCGAGGCCATGAGTTCGAGGCAGGCCTCGAGCAGGCACTTTTCGGTGAAAGGGTCGCCCACCTGCACGGTGGGACGCTTGTCCTCGATCGTGTCGTCGAATTCGGCGCTGGCCATGGTGGCCCCGCCGACGCCGTCGCGGCCGGTCTTGGCGCCCAGATAGACCACCGGCATGCCAACACCCGAGGCGGCGGAATAGAAGATCTTGTCAGCATCGGCCAATCCCGCCGCGAAGGCGTTCACTAGGCAGTTGCCATTGTAGCTGGGGTGAAAACGGACCTCTCCGCCCACGTTCGGGACACCAAAGGCATTGCCATAGGCGCCGATCCCTTCGACCACCCCTTTGACCAGATGCGCGGTCTTGGGATGATCCGGCATGCCGAAGGACAGTGCATCCATGGCGGCGATGGGGCGGGCGCCCATGGTGAAGACATCGCGCAGGATACCGCCCACGCCCGTGGCCGCGCCCTGATGCGGCTCGATATAGCTGGGGTGGTTGTGGCTTTCCATCTTGAAGACCACCGCCTGACCGTCGCCGATATCCACCACGCCTGCGTTTTCGCCGGGTCCGCAGATGACCTGCGGCCCTTCAGTGGGCAAGGTCCGCAGCCATTTCTTCGACGACTTGTAGGAACAATGCTCGTTCCACATCGCGCTGAAGATGCCCAGTTCGGTAAAGCTGGGTTCCCGGCCGATGATTTGCAGGATGCGGTCGTATTCGTCGGGCTTGAGCCCGTGCGCGGCGATCAGTTCGGGTGTGATCGACGGTTCCTGCATGCTACGGCCCTTCCTGCGCGTGAAATCACGCGCCTTTTAGAACCTGTCAGGCGCCATGGAAAGGCAGCCCGGCACAGCGGCAAAAAAAAAGCCGGGCACAAGGCCCGGCCTAAGTCCAACAGGGAGGTAGAAGGTGATGAATGCTTGCGCTGACCACCGCCTTCTTCGACTGATTTATGTGCAGTCTGTGAACGCTTCAAGAGATTAGAGGGTGCGAAACTCGCATAGCCGTCATGCAGTGGCGTAATGGCTACACGTTCCAGTGGAATCGACGGCCAGCAATGCCGTAGCTGCAGGAGCCCGAGCCCTTTTCAGATCATGCCAGACTCGCTCTGGATGCGGCGATAGGCTTGGATTTCCTCCAGCACGAAATCGCGGAAAACGGCCACGCGGCGTGTTTGGCGCAGTTCCTCGGGATAGGCCAGGAATACCGGCACTTCGCCGGACTCGACATCGGGGAAGACGCGGGTCAGATCCGCATGATCGGCCGTCAGGTAGTCGGGCAGAACGCCAATGCCCAGATTGGCCAGAACCGCCTGCAGCACGCCGAAGTAATTGTTGACGGTCAGCGTCGAACCGACATTCTGGGCCATCAGTTCCTGAACAAGACGCGCGCCCGCCGCCACCTGCGGCAGGTCGGGCTTTTGGCAAATCAGGCGATGCTTGCTCAGATCAGCCAGTGTCTCGGGAACGCCATGGGCGGCCAGGTAACTGGGACTGGCATAGAGCCGCATCCGGATGTTCAGCAGCCGGCGCCGGATCAGGTCCGACTGGCTGGGCTCCTTCATGCGGATCGCCACGTCGGCTTCACGCATCGGCAGGTCCAGCACGCGTTCTTCCAACATGAGGTCGATGCGCAGATCGGGAAATTTCTCATAAAGCTTGACCAGGCGCGGGGCCAGCCACAGCGTTCCGAACCCCACGGTGGCCGTGACCTTCAATTCGCCGAAGACGTTCTCTTCGCTGTCACGGATCCGGGCCGAGGCGCTGTCCAGCTTGCGCGCCATGGCCGAGGTGGCCTCGAACAGAAGTTCGCCCTGTTCGGTCAGAATCAGTCCGCGGGCGTGACGGTGGAAAAGCGTGGTTCCCAACGACTCTTCCAGCGCGCGGATCTGCCGGCTGACGGCAGACTGCGACAGGTGTAGGGTGTCCCCTGCATGGGTCAGGCTTCCCGCATCGGCCACCGCGTGAAAGATTCTGAGCTTGTCCCAGTCCATTCCTTTACAATCCTGTCATATCAGCCATGCGAAATTTGCAGACCTGTCTTCACCTGCGACCCCTGCACAGCCACGTCAAGAACAGATTTTTATGTTCTTCGGTCAGCCATTCTGACCTATACTGGCCGGGGGAGCCGTCAGGTACAGGAGGAGAGTCAACATGAGCAAGCAGGAATTCTCGTTGGCCGATCGATTTGATCTGTCGAAATCACACGTGTTGTTGAACGGAACGCAGGCATTGGTCCGGCTGATGCTCATGCAATCGGCACGCGACAAAGCCGCCGGGCTCGATACGGCGGGGCTGGTGACGGGGTATCGCGGATCGCCCTTGGGCGGGGTCGACCTGCAGATGATGCGCGAGGCCAAGCGTCTGGCCGATGCGCAGGTCCGCTTTCAGCCCGGCCTGAACGAGGATCTTGCCGCCACCGCGATCTGGGGCAGCCAGCAGGCGGAACTGCGGGGCGAAGGCCGCCATGACGGCGTCTTTGCCTTGTGGTACGGCAAGGGGCCGGGCGTGGACCGCACGGGCGATGTGATGCGACATGCGAACATGGCCGGATCGTCGCGTCACGGCGGCGTCGTGATGGCCATGGGTGACGATCACACGGGCGAAAGTTCCACCGTTCTGCACCAGTCGGATTGGGCGATGATCGACGCCTACATTCCCGTCCTGTCGCCTGCCGGTGTGCAGGAAATTCTGGATTATGGACTTTATGGTTTTGCGTTGTCCCGCTATGCAGGCGTCTGGACCGGGTTGAAGACCATGAAGGATACGGTCGAGGCCACATCGGTGGTGAACGGCGATCCTCAGCGCCTGACGTTCACGATGCCCCGCGATTTTCCGATGCCGGAGGGTGGGCTGAACATCCGCCTTGGAGATACTCCGGTCGCGCAAGAGGCGCGGATGATCGATCACAAGCGATGGGCAGCCGAAGCCTTCAGCCGTGCCAATCGCATTGACCACCGCGTCTGGGGCAAGCCCGCTGCCAAGATCGGCTTCGTGGCCGCAGGCAAGAACTGGCTGGATTTGGTGCACGCCCTGTCACTGCTGGGCATCACCGAGGCGGAGGCGGAGCGCCTCGGACTGACGACCTACAAGGTTGGGCAGACCTGGCCCATGGACATGAAGTCCATCCAGGAATGGTCCGAGAACCTGGAGGTGATCGTCTGCATCGAGGAAAAGCGCAAGCTGATCGAGGTGCAGCTGAAGGAAGCCATCTTTGACAATCGCCGGGGTCGCCGCGTTCACGGCTGGAAGCATGACCGGACGGGGGAGGAACTGTTCCCGACGCGCTATGCGCTTGACCCGGTGATGGTGGCGCAGAAGATCGGTGGCATCCTGATCGAGGAAGGGCGCGGCACCGAACATATCCGTGCGGGGCTGCAGCGCCTGAACGAAGTGCGCCGCAATGACAACGCCCCTGAGATTGCGACCAGAACCCCATGGTTTTGTTCTGGATGCCCGCACAACAGTTCAACCCGTCTGCCCGAAGGAAGCCGGGCCTATGCGGGGATAGGCTGTCATTACATGGTCCAGTGGATGGGGCGCGACACCGAAGGCTTCACCCAGATGGGTGGCGAAGGAGCGAACTGGATCGGCGAAGCGCCGTTCAGCAAAAGAAGCCATATCTTTCAAAATCTTGGTGACGGAACCTATAACCATTCGGGGGTCTTGGCGATCCGCGCGGCTTTGGCTGCCAGCACCAACATCACCTACAAGATCCTTTATAACGATGCCGTGGCCATGACAGGCGGGCAGCCCAATGAAGGAGGCCTGACTGCGCCTCAGATCGCGCGGGAACTGGTGGCCATGGGTGTCGATCCGGTCGTGGTCGTGCATGACCAGAAGGAAGAGGTCGATCCGTCCCTGTTCCCCAAGGGCCTGCGTTTCGAGGAGCGGGCCGAGATGATGGCCGTGCAGCGCGACCTCGAGCAGGTTTCGGGGGTCAGCGCCATCCTGTATGTCCAGACCTGCGCAGCGGAAAAACGGCGGCGGCGCAAGAAGGGACAGTTTCCCGACCCGGATCGCCGCATCTGGATCAATCCGGAGGTCTGCGAGGGCTGCGGTGACTGTTCCGTTCAGTCGAACTGCGTGTCGATCGTGCCGTTGGACACGGAGCTGGGGCGCAAGCGACAGATCGACCAGTCCAGCTGCAACAAGGACTACAGCTGCGTGCAGGGCTTCTGCCCCAGCTTTGTTTCGGTTCGGGGCGGGACTCTGCGCAAACCCAGGGCCGAGGCCTTCGAGCTGCCGCCCTTGCCCGCCCCTGAACTGCCGGCGATCAACGGCACGCATAACGTTGTCATGACCGGCGTGGGCGGAACGGGCGTGGTGACCATCGGTGCCGTGCTGGCGCAGGCCGCCCATATTGACGGGAAGGGGGCCGGCATGATGGAAATGGCGGGCTTGGCACAAAAGGGCGGCGCGGTGCATATCCACCTGCGGCTGGCCAACCGTCCCGAAGATATCAGTGCCATCCGCGTGGCGACGGGCGAGGCGGATTGCGTGATCGGCGGCGATCTGGTGGTGACGGCGGGGGCCAAGACCGTCGGCCTGATGACGCAAGGGCGCACTGGCGCCGTGGTCAACGACCACGAGATCATTACCGGCGATTTTACCCGCTTTCGTGATTTTCAGGTTCCGTCCGACCGGCTGCGCTTGTCGCTGGAAGCGCGGCTGAAGGAAAAGGTCGTGTTCCTCGACGCCAGCGAACTGGCGCTGCGCATGTTGGGGGACTCCATTTATGCCAACATGCTGGTGTTGGGCGCGTGCTGGCAGCGGGGCCTGATTCCGCTGTCTGAAGCCGCGATCATGGAGGCGATCCGCCTGAACGGTGCCAAGGTGGCTGAGAACCAGCGCGCCTTCCAGATCGGCCGGTGGGCGATGGTGCATCCTGATCAGGCGCGCAAGCCTGCGGACGTGACGCCGCTGCCTATTGATCCGGTCGAATATCGTGCGGCCCGGCTGGTCGGCTATCAAGGCAGGCGGTTGTCGAGGCGCTATCGCAAGCTTGTCGATGCCGCACCTGCGCCGCTGCGCGAAAGCGTTGCAAGAAGCTATTACAAGTTGTTGGCTTACAAGGACGAATATGAGGTGGCGCGGCTGCATCTGTTGACGGCTGAGCAGGTGGCGGCGCAATGGGAGGGGGATGTAAGGCTGTCCCTGCACATGGCCCCTCCAGTCTTGGGCGGTAAGGACGCGAACGGACGGCCGAAGAAGCGTGAGTTCGGCCCATGGATGCTGCGCAGCTTTTACATTCTGGCAGGCATGAAAGGGCTGCGCGGCACCCTTTTCGATCCCTTTGGCTATGGCGCCGAGCGCAAGCGCGAGCGTGCCATGATCCGGCAGTTCGAGAGTGACATGGGCGAAATCTTTGCCCATGTCACAGATGCGACCATGCCCGTGGCGATCGAACTGGCCGGACTGCCGCTGACGGTGCGCGGCTATGGCCCGGTCAAGGACGAGGCGGCGGACCGCGCGGAGGAACGCCGCGCGGAGTTGCTGGCGCAGTTCCGCGCCGGACAGGCACCCATCCGTGAAGCCGCTGAATGATCTGAATCATTTTCAAAGCGCGCGTGTCGCCCTATGAAGGGCGGCACGCGGTGCAGGAGATGACGGATGGCAGTGGGCGTTTTCGATTCAGGGCTGGGTGGTTTGACGGTGCATCAGGCCATCGCCGCACGTTTGCCTGATCTTCCGCTGGTCTATCTGGGGGACAATGCCCATGCGCCTTATGGGGTTCGCACTGCCGACGATATCTATGCGCTGACCTGCGCCGGGGTCGAGAGGCTTTGGGCCGAGGGCTGCGACCTGGTGATCCTGGCCTGCAACACAGCCAGTGCGGCGGCGTTGCGGCGCATGCAGGAAACGTGGCTGCCCGAGGGCAAGCGGGTTCTGGGTGTTTTTGTCCCGATGATCGAAGCGTTGACCGAGCGTGCCTGGGGTGACAATTCGCCGCCCCGCCGCGTGGCGGTGAACAACGTGGCGCTGTTCGCCACCCCGGCAACCGTGGCCAGCCGCGCGTTCCAGCGCGAACTGGCATTCCGCGCCGTCGGTGTCGATGTCGAGGCACAGCCATGCGGTGGCGTTGTCGATGCCATTGAAATGGGTGATGAAATTCTGGCCGAGGCGCTGGTCGGCAGCCATGTGGAGGCCTTGTTGCGCCGGATGCCTTATCCCGAGGCTGCGGTGCTTGGCTGCACGCATTATCCGTTGGTCGAAGACGCCTTCAAGCGCGCGCTTGGCCCCAAGGTTGCCGTTTACAGCCAGGCAGGGCTGGTTGCGGAAAGTCTGGCGGATTATCTGACGCGCAGGCCCGAGTTCATTGGTGCCGGAACGGAAGCGAAATATCTGACAACTGGCGACCCGGAGCGGGTGTCCGGCAAGGCGACGCAGTTCCTGCGACGCTCGATCCGCTTCGAGGCTGCCTGAGGGAGGTTGACACATGGCCGGCATGAAATCGCTGAAAAAGCAGCGCCGTATTCAGGTTCTTGCGGCGGCCACGGTTGCCTTGATGGCTGCTGTTGGGCTGATTGGCTATGGCTTCAGCGACGGAATCAACCTTTACCGTTCACCTACTCAGGTCACCGAGGTGGCGCCCGAGCCGGAAGAGTTCTTCCAGCTGGGCGGGCTGGTCAAGGAAGGGTCCATCGTCAATGGTGACGGTGTCGCCTTCGACTTTGTCATCACCGACGGTGCCGCCGAGATCCCGGTGTCTTATGTCGGCGGCGATCCACGTCCGGATCTGTTTACCGAGGGGCAGGGCACCATCGCCAAGGGCTGGTATCGCAACGGACGTTTCGAGGCACGCGACCTGCTGGCCAAGCATGACGAGACCTATATGCCACGCGAGGTGGTTGAAACGCTGAAGCAGACCGGCGTGTACCAGCAGCCTGGCAGTTGATGCAACGCACGCAGGATTAACAGGACGTTAACTGCTGCGCGTCAGCTTGTTCCCCATGCGGCCGATGGCAGGCCGTGGCAGGCGGGGGTTCTCATGAAAAGCGTGGAAGAGATAGCGCGCGACATCGTTGCGCGCGAAGGAGGGTTCGTCAACGATCCCGACGATCCCGGTGGGGCGACCAACCACGGCGTGACCATTGGCACCCTGCGGGCCCTCGGGATGGACGTGAACAAGGACGGGCGCATTGATGTTGCGGATGTCCGTGCACTAACACGCGCGCAGGCCGAACAGGTTTTCATTGAGCATTACTTTCGCAAGCCCAAGCTGGCCGAACTGCCGGAGCCCCTGCAGGCCAGCATTTTTGACATGTATGTCAATGCGGGGGCGAATGCGGTCAAGATTTTGCAGAAGTTGATCACGCGGATGGGCTTTCGCGCGACGGCCGACGGGGTTGTCGGTCCTCTGACCATTGCCTCTGCGCAAGAGGCGGTTCAAGCGGCGCCCCTGCACTTGGCTGATGCCTATGGGATCGCCCGGCGCAATTATTATTATTCTTTGGCGGATCAACGGCCTGCCAGCCGCAAGTTCGCCCGCAGCAAGACAGGCGGGAAGGGCGGCTGGATCACCCGCGCCGAGGAATTCATCACACCGCGCTATCACCTGTCCGAGGCTGAGCACCGCAAAAGGACCGCCAAATGGGCCTGATCGACCGTTTCATCGGGGTTGCCCCGACCGTCACCGCCCTTGGCAGTGCCGCCACTGGCGTCGCCGGAGTGTTTACCCGAAACGCCACCCGTCGGATGGAACTGGACGAGGAAGCCTATGGCCACGCGATCTCTCAGCATGGTCAGGAATTCGCCGGACCGCATGAAGGATGGTTCGACGGCTTTGTCAACGGGCTGAACCGTCTGCCGCGCCCCTTGCTGGCCTTGGGCACGATGGGCCTGTTCATCTATGCCATGGTCGAGCCTGCGGGCTTCAGCGTTCGGATGGATGGACTGCAAAGGGTTCCCGAGCCGCTGTGGTGGTTGTTGGGCGCAATTGTCGGCTTCTACTTTGGCGCGCGCGAGGCGCATTATTTTCGCCATCGCGTCTGGCCCGCGCGCGAGGTCACGGAAACGACGACGGGCTTGGTTTCGGAAGCGGCCACCACGGTCGTGGCCAAGCCGGCGGATGACTTCGCCGACAATGCCGCCCTTTGGGACTGGCTGACGACGCTGCGCGATTAGGCCGCAGCCGGACACGCGAAACTGACGTGATAGGACGACGGGAGGACTTTTCCCCCCGCCGTCCTGTCCTTATGCTGCGGTAACGGAGGATTGCCCCTGATGATTGCAGAACTCGGCCATTTTGCCCTGATCCTGGCCTTTGCTGTCGCGCTTTACCAGATGAGCGTGCCGATGGTGGGGGCCGCCAGGGGCTGGCACGGCTGGATGGACAGCGCGCGGCCTGCCGCATTGGCCCAGTTGGTGCTGATGGTGATCAGCTTCGGGGCGCTGACCATTGCCTTCGTGACCTCGGATTTCTCGGTCCGGCTGGTTTACGAGCATTCGCACACGGCCAAGCCGATGATCTACAAGATCAGCGGCGTTTGGGGCAATCACGAGGGCTCGATGCTGTTGTGGGTCCTGATCCTGGCGGCCTTTGGCGCGGCAGCGGCCCTCTTCGGCACGAACCTGCCGCCCAGCCTGCGGGCGCGTGTCCTGGGGGTACAGGCCTCGATCAGCGTGGCTTTTTATGCCTTCATCATCTTCACGTCGAACCCGTTCTGGCGCATGGGAAACCCGCCCTTCGACGGACGCGACCTGAACCCGCTGCTGCAGGACCCCGGCTTGGCGTTCCACCCGCCGTTCCTTTATCTCGGCTATGTAGGCCTTTCGATGGCCTTCAGCTTTGCCGTCGCCGCGCTGATCGAGGGGCGGGTGGATGCGGCTTGGGCCCGCTGGGTGCGTCCCTGGACGCTGGCGGCCTGGGTGTTCCTGACGATCGGCATCGCGCTCGGCTCTTGGTGGGCTTATTATGAATTGGGTTGGGGCGGGTTCTGGTTCTGGGATCCGGTCGAGAATGCCAGCTTCATGCCTTGGCTTCTGGCTGCTGCGCTGCTGCATTCCGCCATTGTTGTCGAAAAGCGTGAAGCACTGAAAAGCTGGACCATCCTTCTGGCGATCATGGCTTTCGGTTTTTCGCTCATCGGCACCTTCATCGTCCGCTCGGGCGTCATCACCTCGGTTCACAGCTTTGCCAATGATCCCGAGCGCGGGATCTTCATCCTCGCGATCCTTGCAATCTTTGTCGGCGGTGCCCTGACGCTCTATGCCTTCCGTGCGGCAGAGATGACGGCCAAGGGGGTCTTCGCGCCCTTGTCTCGCGAAGGGGCGCTGGTGCTGAACAATGTTCTTCTGGCTGTCGCGGCCTTTGTGGTGTTCATCGGCACCATCTGGCCACTGGTGGCCGAAATGGTCTGGGGCCGGGTTCTGTCCGTTGGCCCCCCGTTCTTCAACCAGGCCTTCACGCCCTTCATGATCGCCTTGGCGCTGGCGTTGCCGCTGGGTTCCCTCATGCCCTGGAAGCGCGCGCGTCTGAAGGCGGCAATGCGGCCGCTGCGAGGCGCGCTGGTCCTGACGGCGGCAGTGATGGTGCTTGTTTATGCCGTATCGACGGGGCGTTCCGCTCTGGCCGTCATCGGTGCAGGGCTGGGGGCATGGCTGGTCTTTGGCGCACTGGCCGAACTGTGGCTGAGAACCGGCAGTTCCGGCGCTGCGCGCCTGCTGCGGCTGCCCCGTGCGGATTGGGGCAAGGCCGTGGCCCATGGCGGCCTGGGGATCACCTTCATCGCGGTGGCCCTGATCCAAGCCTGGCAGATCGAGGATGTGCGCGTGGCCGAGATTGATCAACCTTTCAGCGTGGGCGCCTATGAACTGACCCTGCGCGAGGTGCGGCGGGCGGACGGGCCGAACTATCTGGCCCAGCAGGCTGTCGTTGATGTTCAGCGCGACGGCAGCCCGGTGGCCACGCTGATGCCGGAAAAGCGTGTCTATCCGGTACAGGGCATGCCCACCACCGAAGCAGCCATCGACTATGGGTTCTGGCGCGATGTTTACGTGGTGCTGGGGGATCAGCAGCCGAACGGGGGTTGGGCGGTGCGAACCTATATCAAGCCTTTTGCAAACTGGATCTGGGGCGGGTCGATCCTGATGGCTCTTGGAGGGCTGATCAGCCTGACTGACAGGCGTTATCGCGTGGCAGCAGGCGCGGCGCGTCAGGGCCGCTCCGACGCGGTCCCGGCCGAATGAAGGCCGCGCTTCAGAGGGCTGCTCTTGTCGCGGCGCTTGCCGTTGCGCCAATGGCTGCAATGGCCGTGCAGCCGGACGAGGTGCTGGCTGACGGCGCACTGGAGGCGCGGGCAAGAGAGATTTCTCAGCGCCTGCGCTGCCCCGTCTGTCAAGGCGAGAACATCGATGAATCGAACGCCCCCATCAGCCGCGACCTGCGTCTTTATGTGCGCGAAAGGCTGGTCGATGGCGACAGCAATGCCGAAGTGATCGATGCGGTCGTGGAGCGTTATGGCGAATTCGTGCTGTTCGACCCCCGTGCCACCGGAAGCAACCTGATCCTCTGGCTGGCCGGGCCCTTGATGGCGCTGATTGCGGCCATTGTTGCCATGCGCTTCTTGCGTTCGCGTAACACAAGCGCTGTGCCGGTCGATGACCTGGATGCCGATGAACAGAAGCGCCTTGACGAGATCATGCGCGGCCCCTGACGCAGGGTCGTGCTTTCCCCGTGACGGATATGAGGCATGATCCCTGAAACAGGAGGGGACCCATGAGCTTCGACACCATCCGCTTCGAGACTGCCGCAGGCGTTGCCACGCTGACCCTGAACCGGCCTGCCGTCATGAACGCGTTGAACAGCCGCATGCGGGCCGAGATCACGGAAGCACTGACGACGCTGTCCGGTGATGTCCGCTGCGTCGTCCTGACCGGCGAGGGACGGGGATTCTGTTCGGGTCAGGATCTGGCGGATGCCAGTGCGGCGATCGATCTGGAGGCGACGCTGCGGGATGAATACGAGCCGATGCTGCGCGCCATCAAGAAATGCCCGGCGCCTGTCATCGCGGCCGTGAACGGGGTCGCTGCAGGGGCAGGGGCAAACTTGGCCCTGGCGGCCGACATCGTCATTGCGACCGAAAGCGCCAGCTTCATCCAGGCCTTTGCCCGTATCGGGCTGATCCCCGACGCAGGGGGCACATGGATCATTCCGCGCCTGACGGGAACGGCCCGTGCCATGGGCATGATGCTGCTGGCGGACACTGTCGGTGCGCGACAGGCGGCCGACTGGGGCCTGATCTGGCAAACCCTGCCGGATGCCGATTTCGGCAACGGGGTCGCTGAAACGGCGCGGAGACTGGCGGCGGGTCCGACAGGAGCCTTTCTGGCCATCCGCGAAGCGGTCGCGGCGTCGTCCGCAAACGGGCTGGAGGCACAACTGGCGCTGGAGGCACGGTTGCAAGGGCGGGCCGGACGCAGTGGCGACTTCGTGGAAGGGGTCAATGCTTTCCTGCAGAAGCGGCCTCCGGTGTTTACCGGACGTTGATCAGGCGATCTGGCAAAAGCGGGGTGCCGGGCCACGATTGTCAAAGAAAGGAACCGTTGCCGGCGCCGGCAAGGGTTCTTCCGGTTCCAGTCCGGCAACCAGCTGCTGAAGTTCGGCGAGAACAACTTCGGTGATGAACGGCAGGTCGAGATCACGGGCCTCGGAAAGCGGAACCCAATGCAGATGCGAAAGCTCGTCGCAGGCACGGCCAAAATCGTCCGGGTCGCCGCTGATGTCGCATGCGTCCAGCACAAAGAAATGGGCGTCGAAACGCCTCGGCCGTCCCGGAGGCGTGATGGCCCGAAACAGATAGGTCAGGGCACCGGCATCAGGAGACAGTCCCTCCTCGTGGTAGCCGGGCCATTCGCAAGGCGGTCCATCCTTTCGCCCCACAAGAAGGCCGGTCTCCTCGGCCAGTTCACGCAAGGCTGCGGCTGCGATGGCATCGGGATCGACAGGCATGTCTGCGCGGGGTTCAGCCATCAGGCGCTGGTGGCAGGTTCGGCGCAAGGGGCGGGCCAAGGCAGCACCCGTATCTCCCGGATCGATTGCGCCGCCGGGGAACACGAACTTTGATGGCATAAAGGCAGCCGCGGCCCCGCGCATTCCCATAAGCACGGAAGCGGTCCCCCCTTGGCGGCGCAGCACAAGAACAGAGGCCGCGTCACGGATCGCAAGCGGGGACCGGTCTTCCACGTTCATGCGCCAGCGCTGCCACGGCGGTCGTCGAACCCGTGCATCCGCCGGGCCCACTGGAAGCCGACCATGGCGCCCTTGATCGCGGGCAGCATCGCCAGCGACAGGATGATCGATCCGATCCCGAAGCTCAGCAGCATCGTCATGGCACTGGGCCGCCAGGCGACAAAGCACGCCAGCAGCAAGGGGGCGCCCAAGTGCGAGACGATCAGGATCGTCAGATAGGCAGGCCCATCGTCGGCCTGCTGATGATGCAGCGCCTCGTTGCAATGGGGGCAATGGTCCGCCACCTTCAGAAAGCTCGAGAACAGCCGCCCTTCACCGCAGGCCGGGCATCGCCCGCGCGCGCCGCGCATCATGGCCTGACCGGTGGGACGTTCCGTTGCGTCGTCCGCCAATGTGCCTTGCAGTTGCGTCATCCGGATGCTCCTTGCCGAAAGAGGCGACTGCCGCGCCTCGACGCGTCCAATCTAGGCAATCGATGCGCACTTTGAAAGTGCTACTCAGGCGGCCTGATTGGAGGGGCTGCACATGACGCAGTTGCGTCCTGCAACCTTGGCGGCCAACAAGGCCTGATCTGCGCGCTCCAGCGCAGCGCGCGTCACCTGTTCGATCTCGGTGCAACCCCGGGACGGAGTGACCAACGCCGCCCCGACCGAAGCGGTGACGCTCAGGCTCTGGCCGCCCGGCATGCTGCCCAAGGCGACCGGGCGGGCTTCGATGGACTTGCGCAACGTTTCGGCAGTCTTGCGGGCCATGGCATCCGTGCAGCGGAACAGGACAGCCAGGAACTCTTCTCCGCCCATGCGCGCCACCATTCCCTCCGACCCAAGGGCAGAGCGAAGCCGCTGTGCAACCTCGGCCAGGACCATGTCGCCGGCGCTGTGCCCGTGACAGTCGTTGATGGCCTTGAAGTGATCGAGGTCGATCGCGAAGACCGCGAAGCTCTGGCCGGCCCCCAGCGCATCCTGAGCAATGTCGTCCAGCTTGGGCAGGGCATAGCGGCGGTTGTAAAGCCCGGTCAGAGGGTCGGTCATCGACCACAGCATGTGGCGCTGAATCTCGGCGCGGCGCTGGTCGCTTTGCGATTTGCGTGACAGAAGCGTTTGCAGCGACATGGCTGCAGCCTGCGCATCCTCGGGCGTGGCCAAGGTGTCCGACATCACGTCTCCCGCTCCGAGGTCCAGGGCCATCGGTGACAGATCGCCCCGTTCCGGTGCAAGGGCGACGACGAATCCCGCGTCCCGCGAGCCTTGGCGCGACCGCAGTTCCGACATCAGGCGCAGGCCGTCGCCCTTGCCGCGGATATCGGCCGAAATGACGTAAAGATCGGCAGTACGGCCAGCCGTGGCCGAGCCGAGGGCCGTGTCCGGATCACGGATCTCGAAACGGCAGTTCATCCGGTGTTCGAGCGACTGGCGCCAGCAGACGGCACGACCCATCGTGTCTGCCACCAAGGCCACTAGCGGGCGCCGGTCGTGGTGGAAAGGTGTCGCCTCTTCGGCCAGCCCCATCCCGGTGTCCTGTGGCTGTGCCACGTCCCGCAACAGGCCCCGCACACGGGCCATCAGCATCTGCGTCTCCACCCGGGGATCCAGGATTGCCGTTGCGCCGGCCTCCAGCGCCTCGAGACGCGCCGAGGCATTGACCATCATGAGGATCGGGATGCCCGCATGATCCGGATCACCGGCCAGTCGCGCGCAAAGCGCCATGGAGGAGCCATCCGCAACGTCATGTCCCAGGATGATCAGGTCCGGCCGGGCGAGCTGCAATTGCTGATGAAGTTCCTGGGCCGTGCCGACGGCAACCACGTCATAGCAGACCGCGCTGAGACGGGCCTTGACCATGACCCTGGCAGTCGAGATGCCATCAGCCACTAAGATACGTGCCGTCATTTGTACATCCAGCGAGTCTTGACACCTGGGATCGAAGATGAAGGAAAATGTTTAATAAATTGTTTCCCATTTTACCGGCGTCGTTGACGTGCGGGACAAGGATCATCCTATGGCAATCACGATCGAACGCGCGCAGGAGCTTGCGCAGGACATTCTTCTGGCACTGGCCGAACAGCCCGAGGAACTGGTGCGTTTTATGGAAACGGCAGGGCTGCAGGTTTCCGATCTGCGGGAACTGTCGAACCGGCCCGAGATCGCGGTGTTCCTGCTGGATTTTCTGGTGGAAGACGATGAAAGGCTTCTTGCCTTTGCCCAAGCCCTGAATCTGCGTCCGCAGGACGTCATGGCGGCGCGCACGGCCTTGTCCGGCCCGGGCAGCTTTGGATGGACGGTCGACTAGCCGTTTTCCCAATCTTTACCTCTTGGCCCTAGTCTCGAAACGAATCGAGGTAAGGGCATGTACGGTCTCATCAATCGCGCCATTGAGGAATTCCTGCGCTCCACCTACGGGGAGGGGCTCATTCAGGCCGTGGCGGACGAGGCCGCGGTTTCATCCGACCCTTCTTTGCCGATGTATGCGGACTTCGGGGAAGCGGCACTGGGACAGGCCGCGCTGCGGCTGGGAAAGCCTCAATCCGAGATGTACGAGGATCTGGGCGCATGGATGACGCGTGTCGAGTCGATCCGGCGGCTGCTGCGTTTTTCGGGCCGGGATTTCAGGGATTTCCTGTTGCGGCTGGACGAGCTTCCGGGACGCGTCGACCTTGTCCTGCCCACGCTCCGTCTGCCGCGGCTGCAGATCGAACTGGATGATCACAGTGTCCGCCTCCTAATGCTCGAACCCAGCAACGGCTGGCAGTTCCTGCTGGTGGGCCTGATCAGGGGGATGGCGGATGATTACGGCGCATTGTGTCTGATCGCGGTTGAAGAGGTCGGGTTGCGGATCGATATCTGGGATTCCCAGTTTTCTGAGGGCCGGACGTTCACCTTGCAGGGCCTGACACTGACAGGGGCGGCGTCCGCATGACACTGTCCGGGCATCACATGCCGATGGACTCGCTGATCCGTCTGCTGCCCATGCATCTGTGGCTGGGCAGGCATGACCGGGTCCTCTCGGTGGGGCCGACATTGGCAAAGGTCGTGCCGGGACTGCCTGAAGGGCTTGAAGGCAGGCTAACCAAGGCGCGCGGAGGCGGCAAGGCGACCGAGGCGATCCGCTTGGCGGTCGAGCGGGACAAGCGCCTGTTCCTGCGTGTTTCCCATGCGCCGGACCTCGTGCTGCGTGGCCACGGGGTCGAGGTCGGTGACGGTGGCGTTCTTGTCAATCTTGGCTTCGGAATCGGGCTGCACCGCGCCATTCGCAAGGCGAATCTGACGGATTACGACTTTGCCCCATCGGAACTGGCCATGGAGTTTCTCTTCCTGCACGAGGCCAAGCGGGGCATCTTGAACGAACTGACACGCTTCAACGATCAGTTGGAGCAGTCGCGAAAGATGGCTCTGCTGCAGGCGCAGACCGATCCCCTGACGGGTCTGGCGAATCGCCGTGGGTTGGAAATTGCCTTGGCGGCGACGTTGCGGACCGTGGCGGAAGGTGCAGGCGCCCCTTTCGCGCTGATCCACATGGATCTGGATCATTTCAAGCAGGTGAACGACCGCTTGGGCCACAAGGCAGGCGACGACCTGCTCCGCGACGTCGGCAGGATCCTGCGAGAGCAGATCCGCAAGGCCGATACGGCAGCCCGTATCGGTGGCGATGAATTCGTGCTGATCCTTCTCGATGTCGATTCGCAAAGTGCCCTGCAGGAGCTTGCCGCTCGTATCATCAGCGCCATCAAGAGCTTGTCTCCGCCCGAACTTGGCGATCTCAAGGTGTCGGCCAGCCTCGGCATCGTGGTCTGGCGTTCTGGTCGGACGACATGCGCTGACAGCTTGTCCGCGATGGCGGATGAAGCGCTTTACGCCTCGAAACGGCAGGGCAGGGGCTGCGCCACGATCGTCTGATGGCGGAAGGTGGCGGACGGCACTCGTGACTCAAGGCACTGCACTTGCAGCACCTCAACGGCCATGCCTGAGAACCAGCCGCAGCTCTGCGGCTGGTTCTCAGGCCGCGCCGTGACGGAACAAGAGGACCGACAGCTTTGCATCGATCAGCATCTGCGTGGTGGTCGAGCCGATGAAGAGCCTGCGGATGCGGCTGTGGCCATAGGCGCCCATCACCAGCAGGTCGTGTCCACCGGCTTCGATATGAACAATCAATGCTGTCTCGGGCGTGCCTTCCAGGCGCCGGGCGTCAGCCTGCAGGCCAGCTGCGCGCAGGCGCAGCAGGGCTTCGTCCAGTTGCTCCTGGGCGTCGCGTGGCCCGCTGCCGACCATGCAGACATCGATGTGCATCTTGCGGAAGACCGGATTGCCCGCGATGTGATCCACGGCCTTCATTGCCGAGGCTCCACCGTCAAATGCGACAAGGATTTTGGTGATGGGACGCCAGGCCCTTGAGGCCACCAGAACAGGAACACGGGCCGCACGGACGATACGTTCAAGATTGGAGCCAAGGTGGCCCTGCGCAAAGTTCGCCGCCGCCCCCCGCTTGCCGATGACGATCACCGAAGGGGTCGCATCGCGTCCCGTGGCGCGTTCGATCAGGTCACCCTGCTCCAGCCGGGTGGTCACCTCGGTCGCACCGGCCTTGATCGTCAGAGCATGCGCATCCTCCAGCAAGGCGCGTCCCTGCGCAATGGCAACCCGCGCGCGCTGTTCATCCAGTGTCGCCAGTTCGTCCAGAAGGGCACTGCGCGCGCCAAGGCGGATCGTGCCCGACAGATCCTGCGGCCCTGACGGATCGCGACGGCCAAGAACATGCAGCAGCTCGACAGGCATGCCGGACCGCTGCGACAGCCAACCTGCATGTTCGCACACCGAAGCCGCATAAACCGAGTCGTCGACCAGCGCGATGATCTTGTCCGTCATGGTGCACCCCTCAATGCGAGACCAGTTTATCCATTGCGCCCGGCTTGTCATGCACGGCAAGCCGGTCCAGCAATGTTTCCGATGCCGCGTTCAGCCCCACCACCTGAACCTTGGCCCCGTCGCGCCGGAACTTGAGGATGGCCATGTCCAGCGCCTGAACCGAACTGATGTCCCAAAGATGAGCGCGGCTGACGTCGATAGTAACCCGTTCCACCGCTTCGGAAAAGTCAAAGGCTGCCATAAGGTCCTCGACCGAACCGTAAAACATCTGTCCTTCCACAAGATAGGTCCGTTCGCGCCCGTCGGGCGACAGGGTCGTCGTCACGCGGAACAGTTGGGCAATCTTGGCCGCGAAGAAGATGCCCGACAGCAGGACGCCGACCAGTACGCCGAATGCCAGGTTGTGGGTCCAGACGACCGTCGCCACCGTGGCCAGCATCACCACCGAGGACGAGCGGGGATGCCTGCGCAGGTTGCCGATCGACGACCAGCTGAACGTGCCCACCGAGACCATGATCATGATGGCAACCAGTGCAGGCATCGGAATCTGGCTGACCAGATCGCCCAGCCCCACGACCAGGATCAGCAGAAACGTGCCCGCCACGAGCGACGACAGCCGGCCCCGCCCCCCGGATTTGACGTTGATCATCGACTGCCCGATCATCGCGCAGCCTGCCATCCCGCCGATGAACCCGGTTGCGGTGTTGGCCAGTCCCTGCCCGATGCATTCCTGATTGCGGCTGCTGCGGGTGTCGGTCAGCTCGTCCACGAGGTTCTGGGTCATCAGGCTTTCCAAAAGGCCCACAATGGCGACGGCAAAGGAATAGGGCAGGATGATCTGCAGCGTCTGCAGGTTCAGCGGCACGTCCGGCAGCAGAAAGACGGGCAGCGTGTCAGGCAGCGCGCCCATGTCGCCGACCGTCCGCACGTCCCAGCCCAAGGCCATCGAGGCGGCCGTCAACACGACAATCGTCACCAGGGGCGACGGGATCGCCTTGGTGATCCGCGGGAACAGATAGATGATCGCCAGCGAGACACCGACCAGGGCATAGGTGAACCAGGTCACGCCCGGCATGCGCAGGTCCAGTTCAGGCAGTTGTGCCATGAAGATCAGGATCGCCAGGGCGTTCACAAAGCCGGTCATCACCGATTTCGACACATAGCGCATCACGAAGCCCAGCTTCAGCAGCCCGCAGCCGATCTGGATCAGGCCGGCCAGCACGGTTGCGGCCAGCAGGTATTCCAACCCGTGGTCGCGCACCAGCGTGACCATCAGGACCGCCGTTGCCGCCGTCGCGGCCGAGATCATGCCCGGCCGCCCACCGGCAATGGCCGTGATGACGGCGATGGAAAAGCTGGCATAAAGGCCGACCTTGGGATCGACACCGGCGATGATGGAAAAGGCGATGGCTTCGGGGATCAACGCCAGGGCGACGACCAGCCCTGACAAAAGGTCAGGCCGGACATTGCCCAGCCATTCGTTCCGGTAGCGTGCAAGTGAAAACATGAATCATCCGTTCCTGACCAGGCGGCGCGTGCGGCCGGGGTCCAGCAAAATGTCTGAAAAGGTTCGAATTGTCCGGCGGATCGGCGGCCGGAAGAGCCACCCGGGTTCTCACCGGGTCCATGCGCTTGCGGCGCTGATAGCCGCAGCGGGTGACCAAGGGCAAGTCCCGCGCGAAAAAAGCCGCCCCTTTCTGGGGCGGTACAGTGTTTCAATGGTTCAGGCGCGGGTGCGCAACAGGCCCATGATGTCTTTCGTCCGCTCGAGGATCGGGGTGGCCACCGCCGCCGCGCGGTCCGAGCCTTCGGCCAGCACCCGGTCGATCTGCGCCGGATCGGCCATGAACTCTGCCATGCGGCGGGTGATGGGTGACAAGACCTCGACCGCGACTTCGGCCAAGGCAGGCTTGAAGGCGCCGAAGCCCTGACCCTCGAAGCGGGCCAGAACCTGATCCGGCGTTTCGTCCGCCAAGGCGGCATAGATGTTGACCAGGTTGCGGGCCTCGGGGCGATCCTTCAACCCGTCCATCTGGCCGGGCAGGGGGTCTGCATCAGTGCGCGCCTTGCGGATCTTTTGCGCGATCGTGTCGGCATCGTCCGTCAGATTGATCCGGCTGGCGTCCGAAGGGTCGGATTTCGACATCTTCTTCGACCCGTCCCGCAGGGACATGACGCGGGTGGCCACGCCTTCGATCAGCGGTTCGGTGATCGGGAAATGCTCGACGCCGTAGTCATGGTTGAACTTGGCGGCAATGTCGCGGGTCAGTTCCAGATGCTGCTTCTGGTCCTCGCCTACGGGGACGGCGGTCGCCTGATAGGTCAGGATGTCGGCCGCCATCAGCGCCGGATAGGCCAGCAGGCCCAAGCTGACATTTTCGGTGTTCTTGCCGGCCTTGTCCTTGAACTGCGTCATCCGGTACATCCAGCCGACGCGCGCCACGGTGTTGAAGAGCCAGGCCATTTCCGCATGGGCGCTGACCTGCGACTGGTTGAACAGGATCGATTGCGCAGGGTCCACGCCCGCGGCCATGAAGGCCGCCGCCGCTTCGCGGATGCGGGCCCGCAGCACCTCGGGGTCCTGCCACACCGTGATCGCATGCAGGTCCACGATGCAATAGATCGTCTCGGCCTCGCCCCCCTGCAGCGCCGCGAAACGCTTGAGCGCGCCGAGATAGTTGCCAAGCGTCAGCCCGCCCGAAGGCTGGATGCCCGAAAAGATGCGAGGACGGAATTGGCTGTTGTTGGGTTCGGACATGACCGGCCTGCCTTGGAATTTGCTGGCCGTTGGCTTAGCGGTTGAGGCCAGCTTCCGCAACCTTCTCCGAACCTGAACAGGAATGCCCATGCGCTCCGGCCCCCCCGTATCTCCGCTGAACCCGCTGCCCCCCGTGATCTGGCTGCTGACCCTGCCTGTCATCGCCTCCGAGGCCGTGTTTGCCCTGGGCACCACCGGCCTGATCGGCGGGGCCGAAGGCGTGGGCCTGCGCCTGTCGGCGATCCGGATGACCGCCTTTCCGCCGGAACTGGCGCAACGGGTCTGGACCCTTGGGGCGGTCGATTTCAGCCAGCTCTACCGCATCCTCAGCTTCAGCTTCGTGCATGTTTCACTGACGCATGCGCTGTTCGTGGTGGTCTTCACGCTGGCGCTTGGCAACATGGTGGCGCAGCAGTTCCGGCCCGTTGCGGTGGTCGCGCTGTTTCTGGGATCGGCCATCGGGGGGGCGATCGTCTATTCCGCCGTGCTGCCGCTGATCGGAGCGCGGGCCGCCCCCCTGATCGGGGGTTATCCCGCCGTCTATGGGCTGGTTGGCGCCTTTACCTTCCTGCTGTGGACAAGGCTCGCGGCCGAGAACGCCAATCGCCTGCGGGCCTTTGCCCTGATCGGCGTGCTGCTGGCCTTCCAGTTGGTCTTCGGGCTGCTGTTCGGCGGTGCGGGTCAGGGCTGGATCGCCGAGATTGCGGGCTTTGCCACCGGATTTGCGCTGTCCTTCCTGCTGGTCCGCGGAGGGATCGCCCGTGTCCTGGCGCAGATCCGACAGCGTTAACCGCGCCGAACCGCCGCCCTCAGTTCCGACGGACGATAGCCCGCGATCAGATAGGCCAGGGCGAAATAGATCGCGGCGCCGCCGAAGACCAGGATCGCAAGACCGGCGCCGCGGCCCAGGCTGGAGGCCTCCAGCCAATCGCGCATGAACCACAGGACAACGGCCATCAGAATCGACGCTGCAAGGATGCGCGGAAAGGCGCGCCGAAGCCGCGCATCTGCACGGGCCGCTTGTCCCATCGCACGGGTGCCCCACCAGAGCTGCACGACCATGACCCAGGCCGCGATGGTGGTGCCGAGCGCCGCCGCCAGAAAGCCGAAGACCGGCATCAGGCCAAAGGCCGCGACGGCATTGACGACCATCGAGAACAACGCAAAGCGGAAGGGCGTCCGCGTATCCTCGCGCGCGAAGTACAAGGGCTGCAGGATCTTCTGCAGCACGAAGGCCGGCAGCCCGAGCGCATAAACGACCAGCGCCGCCGAGGTTTGCTGCGTGTCGAACGCCGTGAAGGCCCCGCGCTGGAACAGGGTCGAAACCATGGGCTCGGCGATGACGGCGATCGCGAAGGCGGCCGGCAGGGTCAGGAACAGACCGAATTCGGTCGCGCGGGAATAGGCGGACTGGCCGCCCGCGTGATCCTCGGCCCGGATGCGGCGCGCCAGTTCGGGCAGCAGCACCACGGCCACCGCGGCACCGACCACCCCGAGCGGCAGTTGGTACAGCCGGTCGGAATAGGACAACCAGGCGATCGCACCTTCGAAGCGTGACCCGACCTGGCGGCCGATCAGCAGGTTGATCTGAACGACCCCGCCCGCAAAGGCTGCGGGAAGGGCAACGGCCACCAGCCGCCGCATGTCGGGCGACAGGCGCGGGCGGCGCGGCCAGAAGACATAGCCCGTCCGCTTCGCATCCCACCATACCAGCGCCAGCTGGGCGATGCCCGTGACAGGCGTGGCCCATGCCAGTGTCAGGCCCAGGTCCCAGCCCTGCCATCGCCCCATGCCCATGGCCGCGATGAACAGCAGGTTCAGCAGCACCGGCGCCGCCGCCGCCGCCGTGAACCGCCCGTTGGCGTTCAGCACGCCCGAGATCATCGAGGCCATCGAGATCAGCAGAATATAAGGGAACGTGATCCGCCCGTATTCGACCGCCAAGTCGAAGCGTTCGTCCCCGGCAAAGCCCGATGCCATCAGCCAGACCAGACCCGGCATGAAGATCATCGCCACCGCCGACAAGGCCAGAACCGTCAGGAACAGCCCCGAAAACGCTTCTCGCGCGAAACGCTGCGCTTCTTCCGCGTCTTCCAGCTTTTTCGAGAACATCGGCACGAAGGCGGTGTTGAACGCGCCTTCGGCGAAAAAGCGGCGGAACATGTTGGGCAGCGACAGCGCGATCAGGAACGCCTCGGCCACTGCGCCCGTGCCCAGCCATGCCGCCATCAGGATGTCCCGCACGAATCCCGACGCACGCGAGATCAGCGTCCAGAGTCCCACCGACAGGAACCCCCGCACAAGTCCGTTCTTCATGCCTGTTCAGCCTCGGCCCGTTTCACGCCGTCGGCGATGGCCGCGCGCAGTTTCTTCTCCAACGAATCCCGCTTGGCGGGACTGTGCAGCTTCAGCCCAAACATGTCCTTGACATAGAAGCTGTCGACCACCTGCGCCCCATAAGTCGCAATCACGGCGCTGACAATCTGGATATGGTTGGCCGCCAGTGTTCGGGTCAGGTCATACAGCAGGCCCGGGCGGTCGCGGGCGTCCACCTCGATGATCGTGTAGATGTCGCTGCCGTCGTTGTCGAAGGTGATATGGGTGGGAAACTTGAACTCCCGGTTCCGCTTTTTCGGCTTGTCCCGGCTGGCGAATGCTTCGCGCGCCACGATCTCTCCCCTGAGCGTGCGCAGGATGGTCTGGCGCAGCTTGGGCAGGCGATCCTCGGCAAAGGGATGACCTTCGCTGTCCTGCACCCAGAACACCGCCGTCGCATAGCCGTCGCGCGTGGTATAGGTCCGCGCATCGACCACATTGGCCCCTGTCAGGGTCAGCGCCCCCGCCAGCCGCGAAAAGATGCCGGGATGGTCCGACAGCACAAAGGCCGCCCGTGTCGCGTCCCGGTCAGGGTCGGCCCGAAGGTCGATGCGGATCTCGTCGGGGCCGAGGCCCGACAACAATTCGGCGAAGACGGTCTGGGTCTGGGTGGGCAGGCCCGGCCAATAGGCGTCATAATGGCGCGCGATCTCGGCACGGATAGCGCGCCCGTCCCATCCCTTGGCGATCAGCATGTGGCGCAGGGATCGCTTGGCCTCGGCCTGGCGCTTGTCTCGGTTCAGCTCCTCCAGCCCGTTTTCCAGTGCGGCGGCCGTTTCCTGGTGCAGCTTGCGCAGCAGCATGGCCTTCCAGTTGTTCCAGGTGCCGGGTCCCACGCCCCGGATGTCGCACACGGTCAGCACCAGCAGCATGTCCAGCCGCTTGCGCGTCTTCACCGCCTTGGCAAAGTCGCGCAGGGTGCGCGGGTCCGAGATGTCGCGTTTCTGCGCCACATCCGACATCAGCAGGTGGTTGCGGACCAGCCATTCGACCGTGTCCACGTCATCCTGAGGAAAGCCGAAACGCGTGGCGATGCGGCGCGCGATGCGGGCCCCCAGGATCGAATGGTCCTCGGGACGGCCCTTGCCGATGTCATGCAGAAGGGTTGCCAGGTAAAGAACGCGGCGGTTCACCCCGGCCTCGATGATCTCGCTGGACAGGGGCAGGTCCTCGGGGTGTTCGCCCCGCTCGATCTCGGCCAGGGCGGCGACACATTGGATGGAATGTTCGTCCACGGTGTAGTGGTGATAAAGGTTGAACTGCATCATCGCCACGACCGGCTCGAACTCGGGGATGAATGCCGCCAGCACTCCCAGTTCGTTCATGCGGCGCAGCGCCCGTTCGGGATTGCCGTGTTTCAGAAGCAGGTCCATGAAGATGTGGATCGCCTCGGGGTCGGCCTGCACCGATGCGTCGATCTTGTCCAGGTTCGCGGCCACCAGCCGCATCGCGTCCGGGTGGATCAGCACACCGGTCCGCAGCGCTTCCTCGAACAAGCGCAGGATGTTCAGGGGGTCGGCCAGGAACTGCGCCTCGTCCTCGAAGGACAGACGGCCCTGCTGGTCGACAAAGCCCGGCCGGACCTTGCGCCGCTTGCGGAACAAGCGTCCCAAGAAGGGGGCGTTGCGGACATGCCGCGCCTCCAGTTCGGTCAGGAAGACGCGGGTCAGTTCGCCCACGCGGGTCGCATGGCGGAAATAATCCTGCATGAAGTATTCGACGCCCCGACGGGCCGTCGTGTCGACATAGCCCATGCGGCGCGCGACCTCGACCTGCATGTCGAAGGACAGCACGTCCACGGAGCGTCCGGAAATCAGGTGCAGGTGGCAGCGCACCGCCCAGAGGAAATCCTCGGCCTGCCAGAAGGAGAGATGCTCGTCGCGCGAAAAGACACCCAGATCGACCAGTTCGACCGCACGATCGACACGGTGGATGTATTTCGCGATCCAGTACAGTGTCTGCAGGTCGCGCAGCCCGCCCTTGCCCTCCTTGACGTTCGGTTCCAGCACATAGCGCTGGCCGCCCTGACGCTGATGCCGGGATGCGCGTTCCTCCAGCTTGGCTTCGATGAATTCGGGAATGGTGCGTTCGAACAGTTCGGACCACAGGCGATGGCGCAGGTCTTCGGCCAAGGGCGCATGGCCCGCGACCAGCCGGTGCTCCACCAGCGACGTGCGAATGGTCATGTCGCCCGCCCCGAGCCGGAGGCAATCGTCCACGCTGCGGATCGAATGGCCGATCTTCAGCTTCAGGTCCCACATCATGTAGAGCATCGATTCGACGACGCTTTCCGCCCAGGCGGTGATCTTCCACGGCGTCAGGAACAGCAGATCCACATCCGACGCGGGGGCCATTTCCGCCCGGCCATAACCGCCGACGGCCAGCACGGCCAGACGTTCGGTTTCCGAAGGCGACTGCTGGAGGTGCAGCCGCGTCGTGGCAACGTGGTGCACGGCCGTCACCAGGCTGTCGGTCAGCGTGGCGATGGCGCGCACGGTTTCGCGCGCTGCACGGGGATGGGTGGCAAAGCCTGCCTCGATATCCGCCATGGCCGAACTGCGCGTTTCGGACAGAAGGGCCACCGTCGCTGCCCGGATCTGCCGGGGTTCGGTCAGGTCCCGAAGACAATCATCCAGCCGCGCGACAAGGGCCGCCGGGTCGAAAGCAGGATGCGCCCCGGAAATGACCGGGGCGCTTGGGGTCTGGCCGTTGACGGGCATGATGAGTGGTGGTCCTGTTTCTTACGATCCCAGGCCGCGCGCGTTGCGCGGCGCGGCATCCAAGATCACCAGCTGGTTGTTACGGATGGTGGCGACAGCCAGCCCGCGTTGGACAGTGCCATCGCGCTGCAGCCGGAAAATGCCGCCGACGCCGTTGAAGCCCGCACGCTGCGTCAGCCCCGACGTGGTCAGCGCGTTCGGACGGCCGTTCCGCGCCAGCGAGGCGATCGCCGCGACACCGTCATAGGCCAGCGATGCCAGCTGATGCGGCGCCTCGCCATAGGCCTGCGCATAACGGGCCTCGAACTGGCGCTGCAGGGACTGGTCGGGGATCGCGAACCAGCCCTCGGCCAGTTGCGGCATCCGCAAGCGGTCGGCCGGCTGGTCCCATCGTGTCAGGCCCATCATCTGCGTCACGGGCGAACGCACGCCCGCGGCCGCCAGCTTTTCCGTCAGATAGGGCAGGACAGCCTGGTTGTTGGCTGTCATGAAGACGGCATCGACCTGACCTGACTGGGCGGCCTGGGCGATGCGCGGGGCAACCGCGTCAATCCCGCTGATCGACACGGGATGGTTCACGCGGGCCGCCATGCGTGCGCCGTTGCGGGCGATCGCGCGTTCGATGGCGCGGCCGCCCAGCTGTCCGGCGACGTCATCCTCGGCCACCACGAGCAGATTGCGCTTGCCCTGCTGGGCGCCATAGCCGACCAGCCGGTCCGCGATATTCTCGAAACTGTTTCCCAGGATGAAGACGTTGCCGCCCGCGACCTGTGTGTTGTTCGAAAAGGTCAGCACGTTGATGTTGCGCGGCAGCATTGCATTGCCGACGGCGTTCGCACCTTCGGCGAACAGCGGGCCCAGGATGATCTGTGCGCCGGCATCGGCCGCGGCATTGGCCTGGGCGACGGCGGTTTCGGTGGAACTGCCGGTGTCATAAACGCGAAGGTCGATGCTGGCGCCCTGCGCGTCACCTGCCGCCATGCGCGCCGCGTTCTTGAGGCTGCGGGCCAGCCATTCCAGATCCTGCGATCCTGTTCCGCCCGGCGCCAGAAGCGCGACACGGACCGGCTTTGACGGGTCGATCAGCTGCCCCACCTCGGGTCCGCTGGCCTGTTCGGTCGAGGCGCCGGGCTCGCAGGCGGCGAGCAGAAAGGCCGAAAGCACGGCGGCGCCGCGAAGCACGGCGCGGCGCAGGCCAGGGGCAGGCCGGGTTGTGGCGGATGCGAACATGTGAAACTTCCCTGCGATGTGATACGAAGCACGCGGATGCGCAAAGCCTATGGCCTGCGCCCGCGATTAGCAATCAGCGCCGGCCCCGGCCCGCGCGGACAGGAGGCAGGATGAGTGCCCAGAGCGACCGGCCCGAGGTCGAACCCGCCCGCAGGCTGACGGCCCATGTCGAGGCGGCACGCCTGCAGCCGGGACTTTATCTGGTGGCCACGCCCATCGGCGCCGCACGCGACATCACGCTGCGCGCGCTGGATGTGCTGAACAGCGCCGACCTGCTGGCGGCCGAGGACACGCGCGTGCTGCGCCACCTGATGGATATCCACGGCATTCCCCTGCGGGGGCGGCGCATCCTGTCCTATCATGACCACAATGGCGACCGTGCGCGGCCTGCCCTGCTGGCGGCGCTGGCCGAGGGGGCGAGCGTGGCCTATTGTTCGGATGCGGGAACGCCCCTTGTGGCCGATCCCGGATATCGGCTTGCACTGGATGCGGCCGAGGCGGGCGCGCGGGTTCATGCACTGCCGGGGCCGTCTGCGGCGCTGGTGGCGCTGAGCCTGTCCGGCCTGCCCAGCGACCGCTTCCTGTTTCTTGGCTTTCCGCCCTCCACCCGCACGGCACGACAGACCTGGCTGCGCCGGTGGACGGCCGTTGATTCGACACTGATCCTGTTCGAAAGCCCCCGGCGCGTGGGGCGGACGCTGGAGGATCTGTCCGCGATCGATCCCCACCGCAAGACGGTCATCGCGCGCGAACTGACCAAGAAGTTCGAGGAGGTGATCCGCGGCACCGCCGAGGACCTGTCGCGGGATCCGCGCATGGGCAGCCTGAAGGGGGAGGTCGTGATGGTGCTGGACCGGCCTTCCGCCGCCGAGGTCGACGAGGACCGCCTGCGTCACGTACTGGAAGAATACATGCGCCGCCTTTCCGTCAAGGATGCCGCCCGGGAGGCCGCGCAGGAGTTGGGACTGCCCAAGCGCGACGTTTATCAGCTTGCGCTGGAGCTGGACCGCGATGCGCGGGACGAGCCCGATGACGCCTGACGGACCTTCCGGCATGCGTCGCCAGCGCGGTCGAGTTGCCGCGCTTTCGGGTCGGATGGCCGAAGAGGCGGTACTGCGCCACTATGTCCTGCAGGGGGGCGATCTGCTGGCCAGCCGGTGGAAGGGCGCTGCGGGCGAGATAGACCTGATCCTGCGCCTGGACGAGGAAATCGTCTTTGTCGAGGTCAAGGCTGCCCGCAGTCATGACGAAGCCGCCCTGCGCCTGCTGCCGTCGCAGATGCAGCGGATCACCCGCGCCGCCTGCGAATTCTGCGAAGCGCGGGGCTGGTCGCTGGGCGTCCCGATGCGGTTCGATGCTGCGCTGGTCGACGGCACCGGACGTGTGCAGGTGATCCCCAACGCCTTTGGGGAGATGTGACGGGCAGGCTTGCATCCGCTCGAGGTGCAGGCCAGAACAAGGCCGGATAACAGGAGCCGCGCCATGAGCCTTCACGTCGCCTTGCAGATGGACCCGATCGAGGATGTTTCGATCGACGCAGACAGCACCTTCCGCATCGGGCTCGAGGCCGAGGCGCGCGGTCATCGCCTGTTCCAGTACACCGTCGACCAGTTGCGCTATGACGAAGGCCGGGTGATCGCTCGGGGCCGTCCCGTCTCGCTGCGCCGGGTCCAGGGCGATCACGTCACCTTCGGCGACTGGGCCGAGGTTGATCTGGAGGAGTTCGATGTCGTCTGGCTGCGTCAGGACCCGCCCTTCGACATGGCCTATGTCACCTCGACCCATCTGCTGGACCGGGTGCATCCGCGGACACTGGTCGTCAACGACCCGTTCTGGGTCAGGAACTGTCCCGAAAAGCTGATGGTGCTGGACTTTCCGGACCTGACGCCTCCCACCATGATTTCGCGCAATCCCGCGGCGTTCCGGTCCTTCCGCGCGCGCCACGGAGAGATCATCGTCAAGCCGCTTTACGGAAACGGCGGCGCAGGGGTGTTTCACCTCAAGCCGGGCGACCCGAACCTGTCATCGCTGCTGGAAACCTATGCCGGCATCAACCGCGAGCCGATGATCGCGCAGAAATACCTGCCCGCCGTGGTCAAGGGCGACAAGCGCGTGATCCTGGTGGACGGAGAGCCTGTGGGCGCCATCAACCGCGTTCCGCAGGAAGGCGAGGCGCGCTCGAACATGCATGTCGGCGGGCGCGCCGAAAGGGTCGGCCTGACCGAGCGCGAGCGCGAGATCTGCGCCCGCATCGGTCCGGTCCTGCGGGAAAAGGGGCTGATCTTCACCGGCATCGACGTGATCGACGGCTGGCTGACCGAGATCAACGTCACCTCGCCCACCGGCATCCAGGAACTGGAGCGCTTCGACGGCATCAATGCCGCCGAAGCGATCTGGCAGGCCATCGAACGGCGGGTGGCGGCTGCTCAACCCTGAGAGCCCGTGTTTCCGAACAGGCAGCCTTTCGCGCTGGGCGTGGACAGGAAGCGGCAGTGAGTTGGTCCCAGCTCCCCTGCATCCGTTGCAGGGGCGACCGCACAATGTCTTGCCGGCAAGGTCATTGACCGGCGGCAGCCCGACCGATCCTTATCCCCCTGCCACAAACGGCAGGCGATAGCTGATGGCCTCGGCCAGGTGATGAACATGGACCTTGGTCGAACCCTCCAGGTCGGCGATGGTGCGGGCGGTGCGCAGGATGCGGTGATACCCTCGTGCCGTCAGGCCCAGACGCTCGGCCGCCTTGTGGATCAGCACGCGGCCGGCGTCATCCGGCGCAGCGATCTGGTCCAGCAAGGGACCCGAGGCGTCCGCGTTCACCTGCACCCCGACCTCATCCTGAAAACGCCTTGCCTGGATGTCACGCGCCGCGGCAATGCGTGTTGCCACTTGGGCCGAGGTTTCCCCGCTGTTCGGCAGGTCCAGGTCCTGCAGGCTGACGCCCGGAACCTCCAGTCGCAGGTCGAGGCGGTCCATCAGCGGTCCCGAGATCTTGTTCAGGTAATCGCTGCCGCAGACGGGCGCCCGCGCACAGGCCCGTGCCGGATCAGCCAACTGTCCGCAGCGACAGGGATTGGCGGCGGCCACCAGAAGAAACCGGCAAGGATAGCGGATATGCGCATTGGCGCGCGACACGACGACCTCGCCCGTCTCGATGGGCTGGCGCAGTGTTTCCAGCACCTTTCGGTCGAATTCCGGCAGTTCGTCGAGGAACAGGACACCGTTATGGGCCAAACTGATCTGTCCGGGCCGGGCCTTGGGGCCCCCGCCCACGATTGCGGGACTGGACGCAGTGTGATGCGGGTCCTGAAACGGCGGCCGGCGTGTGATGCCCCCATGGCCCAGCGTTCCCGCCAATGAGTGGATCATCGAGGTTTCCAAGGCTTCGCGGGCCGACAGCGGCGGCATCAGACCGGGCATGCGGGCCGCCAGCATCGATTTGCCGGCGCCCGGAGGACCGACCATCAGCAGGTGGTGCCGCCCTGCTGCCGCGATTTCCATGGCACGCTTGGCCCGCTCCTGTCCTTTGACATCGGACAGGCACAGCGTGCCGGGCGAATCCTGGACCATTCCGGCGCGTGCCGCCGCTATGGGCGCGCGATCCGTCAGGTGTTCGATCACCTCGCGCAGGGTCGCCGGGGCCAGAACGGGGACCTGCTCGATCCAGGCCGCTTCCGCGCCGCAGGCTCGCGGGCAGATCAGGGCGCGATCCTCCTGGGACGCGGCAAGGGCGGCGGGCAGGGCCCCCGCAACGGGCACAAGCCGCCCATCCAGAGCCAGCTCCCCCAGGGAAACGCATCGGGCCAGTTCTTCGGCGGGAATGATTTCCAGCGCCGCCAGAACAGCCAGCGCAATGGGCAAGTCGAAATGCGAGCCCTCCTTGGGGAGATCCGCAGGCGACAGGTTCACGGTCAGCCGGCGGCTTGGCAGCGCGATGGCCAAGGCTCCAAAGGCGGCGCGGACCCGCTCGCGTGCTTCGCTGACGGCCTTGTCGGGAAGGCCCACGATGGAAAAGGTCGGAAGGCCCGCAGCGACGGCGCATTGCACCTCGACCAGTCGCGCCTCGACGCCCTCGAACGCCACCGAATAGGCGATTGCGACCATGACTGCCCCCTTGAGTTCGAGGCGAATGGTTAACGGCTTGGCGGTTAAGGAAGGATTAACGCCACCGGGTTCCTTGCGGCAGCGTGGCGCGGGCGCTATCTGTGCCACGTGATCGGCCGGAGGACGGATGCAGGGCAAACGGATATTGTTGATCGTGGGCGGAGGGATCTCGGCCTACAAGATCCCGCAGTTGATCCGCCTGATCCGGGGGGCAGGGGCCGCCGTCACGCCTGTCCTGACAACGGCCGGTGCCCAGTTCACGACGCCCATGACGCTGTCGGTCCTTGCCGGAGAGCCTGTTCATGACACGTTGTGGGATCAGGGGACCGAGGCCGAGATCGGACATATTCAGTTGTCGCGGCGTGCCGATCTGGTGGTGGTGGCGCCTGCCACCGCCGACCTGATGGCGCGCATGGCGCAGGGCATGGCCAGTGACCTGGCCTCGACCCTGCTGCTGGCGACGGACAAGCGGGTGCTGATCGCGCCCGCCATGAATGTGCGGATGTGGGACCATCCGGCCACACGGCGGAATCTTGCGACGCTGAAGGACGATGGCATCCTGACCGTCGGTCCTGACAGCGGCGACATGGCCTGCGGCGAATATGGCCCCGGCCGCATGGCCGAACCCGAGGCAATCCTGGCAGCCATCCGCCAAGCGCTGACCCCGCAGCCGCAGCCGCTGGCCGGCAAGCATGTCATCGTGACCTCCGGGCCGACGCATGAGCCGATCGACCCGGTGCGTTTCATCGCCAATCGTTCCAGCGGGGCACAGGGGGCGGCCTTGGCATCCGCCCTGCGCGATCTGGGCGCGCGGGTCAGTTTTGTCACAGGTCCCGCCGTGGTGCCCGCACCGGCAGGTGTTCGGGTGATCGCGGTCGAGACCGCCCGACAGATGCACGAGGCCGTTCAGGCCGCGCTGCCCGCCGATGCAGCGGTGATGGCGGCCGCGGTTGCGGACTGGCAGGTGGTCAACTCCAGCGGCCACAAGATGAAAAAAGACGGCAGTGGACGTCCGCCAGCGCTGCAGATGGCGGAAAATCCGGACATCCTTGCCTGGATCAGCCATGCGGATCAGCGGCCGCGCCTGGTGGTCGGCTTTGCCGCCGAAACCCAAGATGTCGTGGCCCATGCCACGGCCAAGCGTATCCGCAAGGGCTGCGACTGGATCGTGGCCAACGACGTCAGCCCGGGGACAGGCATCATGGGCGGGGCCGAGAACGCGGTGACGCTGATCACGGATGGCGGTGCCGAATCCTGGCCGCGGATGGCCAAGGATGCCGTCGCCGCGCGGCTGGCGGACCGTATCGCGAAGGAAATCGCATGAGAACCTATCTTGATTGGAACGCCACCACCCCGTTGCGTGCCGAAGCCATGGCCGCGATGACCGAAGGGATGGAGATTGCCGGCAATCCTTCATCGGTTCATGCGGAGGGACGGGCCGCCAAGATGGCGCTGGAGCGCGCGCGCGAACAGGTGGCTGCTGCGCTGGGCGCCGAGGGTGCGGACGTTGTCTTTACCTCGGGCGCGACCGAGGCGGCGGCGATGGTCCTGTCGCAGGGCACGATGCGATGCGCGGCAACCGAACACAGCGCCGTCAAGGTCTGGTGCGACGCCACTCTCTCCGTGAATCGCGACGGCATCGTGACGGTGGACGATCCGGCGCAGACAAGCCTGCAACTGGCCAACAACGAAACGGGGGTCATGCAGGACCTGCCGCAGGGTCTGGCCTCCAGCGACCTGACGCAGGCCTTTGGCAAGGTCCCCTTTGCCTTCAACTGGCTTGGCATCACCGCGGGCTTTGTCAGTGCGCACAAGCTGGGCGGACCCAAGGGGATCGGTGCGCTGGTCCTGAGGAAGGGCACCGAACTGCCGGCACTGATCCGCGGCGGCGGACAGGAGCAAGGGCGTCGCGCGGGGACCGAGAACCTGATCGGCATCCTGGGATTTGCCGCCGCCGCCACGGCCGCGCAGAAGGATCTTGACGCCGGCCTGTGGGACGAGGTGGCGGCACGACGGGACGCGCTGGAGGCGCGGCTCTGCGACATCGCGCCCGGGGCGATCATTGCCGGAAAAGGGGTTCGGCGCTTGCCGAACACGACCTGCCTTCTTACATCGGGATGGAAGGGTGAGACGCAGGTCATGCAGATGGATCTGGCGGGCTTTGCCATCTCGGCGGGGTCGGCCTGTTCCTCCGGCAAGGTCAGGGCCAGCGGCTCGCTTCAGGCAATGGGATTTGACGATCAGCTTTCGCAATCGGCCATACGAATATCCATAAGCCCGGCTTTGGGTGACGATCAGATCAACCGATTTGCGGATGCCTGGGAAAAAGCGTATTCACGCTGGCGCGACAGGGCCACGGCGTGACAGGAACGGGCGGGCAGGGGCCTGCCACCGAGGAAGGACAAGCGATGACGGCAACCACCGATCTTGATGTGCGCGAAGGCGTCGACCGTGAAACGGTCGAAACCGTGCAGAACATGGGCAGCTACAAATACGGCTGGGATACCGAGATCGAGATGGAATACGCCCCCAAGGGCGTGAACGAGGATATCGTCCGGCTCATCTCGGAAAAGAACAACGAGCCGGGATGGATGACGGAATGGCGGCTGGAGGCCTATCGCCGCTGGGTCACCATGACCGAGCCGAAATGGGCGATGCTGAACTATCCCGAGATTGATTATCAAGACCAGTATTATTACGCGCGTCCGAAAAGCATGGACGTGAAGCCCAAGTCGCTGGACGAGGTCGACCCCAAGCTGCTGGCCACCTATGACAAGCTGGGGATCCCGCTGCGCGAGCAGATGATTCTGGCGGGTGTCGAGGGCGCCGAGAACGCGCCCGCCGAAGGACGCCGCGTGGCGGTGGATGCCGTGTTCGACAGCGTCAGCGTCGGGACGACCTTCAAGGACGAACTGGCCAAGGCCGGCGTGATCTTTTGTTCGATCAGCGAGGCGATCCGCGAACATCCCGATCTGGTGAAGAAATACCTCGGCTCGGTCGTGCCGCAGTCGGACAATTATTTCGCGACGCTGAACAGCGCGGTCTTTTCGGACGGCAGCTTTGTCTACATCCCGCCCGGGGTGCGCTGCCCGATGGAGCTGTCGACCTATTTCCGCATCAATGCCGAAAACACCGGCCAGTTCGAGCGGACACTGATCATTGCCGACAAGGGCAGCTATGTCAGCTATCTGGAAGGCTGCACTGCGCCCAAGCGCGACACCAACCAGTTGCACGCCGCCGTGGTCGAGCTGGTCATTCTGGAAGATGCCGAGATCAAGTATTCGACCGTCCAGAACTGGTTCCCGGGCGACGAGAACGGCAAGGGCGGCATCTACAACTTTGTCACCAAGCGCGCGGACTGCCGCGAGGCGCGTGCCAAGGTGATGTGGACGCAGGTCGAGACCGGCAGCGCCATCACGTGGAAATACCCGTCCTGCATCCTGCGCGGTGATGAAAGCCAGGGCGAGTTCTATTCAATTGCCATCGCCAACAACTGGCAGCAGGCGGATACCGGGACCAAGATGATCCATCTTGGCAAGAACACGCGCTCGCGTATTGTTTCGAAAGGGATTTCTGCGGGACAGGCGCAGAATACCTATCGCGGTCTGGTGACCATGCACCCGCGTGCCACGAACAGCCGCAACTATACGCAGTGCGACAGCCTGCTGATCGGTGACAAGTGCGGGGCGCATACCGTGCCTTATATCGAGGTCAAGAACACCTCGAGCCGGGTCGAGCACGAGGCCACGACCAGCAAGGTCGATGACGATCAGTTGTTTTATTGCCGTTCGCGCGGCATGGACGAGGAAGAGGCCGTGGCACTGGTCGTCAACGGTTTCTGCCGCGAGGTCCTGCAGGCCCTGCCGATGGAATTCGCCATGGAGGCACAATCGCTGGTCGCCATCTCGCTGGAAGGCTCGGTGGGCTGATCATCCGGCCGGACCCCGCAGGTCCGGCCACACGCTATCACGGCGCCCCTGCGGCGCCTTCGCCGTTTGAGGAAAAGATGCTGAAAATCAACAACCTGCATGTCAAGCTTGAGGAAGAGGACAAGCAGATCCTGAAGGGTCTGTCGCTGGAGGTTCCGGCTGGTCAGGTTCATGCCATCATGGGTCCGAACGGCTCGGGCAAGTCCACGCTGTCCTATGTCCTGTCGGGCCGCGACGGTTACGAGGTCACCGGGGGCGAGGCGACACTGCACGGCGAAAGCCTGCTGGACATGGAGCCCGAGGAACGTGCCGCCGCGGGCCTGTTCCTGGCCTTTCAGTATCCTGTCGAGATCCCGGCGTCGGCAACATGACCTTTCTGCGCACCGCAGTGAACGCGCAGCGGAAGGCGCGGGGCGAGGCCGAACTGTCCTCGGGCGAGTTCCTCAAGGTGGTTCGTGCCAAGGCGGCCGAATTGCAGATCAGCCCCGAGATGCTGAAGCGTCCCGTCAACGTGGGTTTTTCGGGCGGCGAGAAGAAGCGCAACGAGATCCTGCAGATGGCGATGCTGGAGCCTCGCATGTGCATCATGGATGAAACGGATTCGGGTCTGGACGTGGACGCGATGCGCCTGGTGTCCGAAGGCGTGAATGCACTCCGCAGCCCAGACCGCAGCTTCCTCGTCATCACGCATTACCAGCGCCTGCTGAACCACATTCAGCCGGACGTCGTCCACATCATGTCGAACGGCCGCATCATCAAGTCGGGCGGCCCGGAACTGGCGCTGGAAGTCGAAGAGAACGGTTACGGCGACCTTCTGGCGGAGGCTGGCTGATGAGCGACATCGCCGTCAAGGAGATGCAGACGCCTCAGGTGTCGGGCGCATCCAAAACTGCCACGGCACTGGAAGCCAGGCTGGCCACGATGAATCTGCCCCAGGGCGGCTTCACCGGTGCCGCCCGGGCCGATGCAATAGCGCGTTTGCGCGACATGGGTCTGCCCGGTTCGCGTGACGAATACTGGCGCTACACCGATCCGCGGCCCTTCAATGCGGCACAGCCCCAGCCGTTGCCGTTCGATACAGGTGTTGCGGAATCGCCCCTGTTTGTCGGGCGGGACAAGCTGACCCTGGTCTTCGTGGACGGAGCATTCGATGCTGCGGCCTCGGACGATCTGGCGCTGGAAGGTGTGGAGGTCTCGACCCTTGCGCAGGCTGACCCGGCAGGAAACCACTGGGCGGCCGGACTTTACGGATCGCTGGAGGCTGCGGGCCAGATACCCGTGAAACGCCCCTTTGCCGCGCTGAACACGGTGGCGGCACGGGACGGTGTGCTGATCCGCGTGACGGGCAAGCCCTCCAAACCGGTTCATGTTCTGCACCGCCGTGCCACGGACAGTGCGGATGCCCTCTGGCACCATGTCATCCGCGTCGAGCAGGAGGCTGAGCTGACCTTCCTCGAGAGTGGCATGGTCGGAGCGCGGTCGAATGGCGTGCTCGAGGTGGATCTGGCGCCTGGTGCCCGGTTGCACCACATTGCGGCCAAGCGTGCCATCGATCCTCGGATCGGACTGTCGCATCTGTTCGCCCGCGTGGCCGAAGGGGCGACGCTGAAAAGCTTTACCTTGGCGGTGAACGGGACGATCATGCGTCACGAGGGCGTCATCGACATGGCCGGCGATGATGCCGTGGCGCATATCGCAGCCGCCGTTCTGGGCGATGGGGATGTCGGGCCGTTCCATCATGACGACACTGTCTTCATCACCCATGGGGCCGAGCGCGGCGAAAGCCGGCAGGTGTTCAAGAAGGTTCTGAAGAACGGGGCAACGGGCGTCTTCCAAGGTAAGATCCTGGTGAAGCCGGGCGCGCAGAAGACCGACGGTTATCAGATCAGCCAAGCGCTGCTGCTGGACGAGGCGAGCCAGTTCCTGGCCAAGCCCGAGCTGGAAATCTATGCGGATGATGTGAAATGTTCACATGGTTCAACCACCGGAGCGATCGACGAGGAAGCCTTGTTCTATCTCCGCTCGCGCGGGGTGCCGTATGAGCGCGCCGTTGTCTTCCTGGTCCTGTCCTTCCTCGCCGACGCCTTGGAAGAGGTCGAGGATGAGGAACTGCGGGCCGAAATCAACGAACGGCTGGAAGAGTGGCTGACAAGTCGTCCGCAGGTCTAGGGCCCGCCCGCAGCGGCATGGTCCTGCGGGTGCTGGAAAGCTGGTGGGCCCCGCGCCGGGTGGTGCGGGGCTTGTCCGGCATGCCCGATCGGGTTCTGTTGGCGGTCCTGATGCTGGCGATGCTGATCACCTTTATCGGGCAGGCGCCTGTCCATGTCCGGGCCGCACAGATGGATCCCTCGATCCCGCTGGATGCGCGGATGGGGGGTGCGGCGATGGGCAGCATCTTCATGATGCCGCTGCTGGCTTATGCCATGGCTGGACTTGTGTCCCTGATCTCGCGGGTCACGCCGTGGCCCATCGATGCACGGGAATCGCGGATCGCTCTGTTCTGGGCGCTTCTGGCAGTGACGCCTGCTGTTCTGCTGGCCGGGCTCGTTGTGGGCCTGATCGGTCCCAGCCCCGTCCTGACCCTGACCCGCACGGTGGCGGGCTTGGGTTTTCTGATCATCTGGGGCGCAGGCCTTTCGGCGCTGGCGAAACGCACATGACATTCGACGATTTCAAGGCGCTGTCGCGCCAAACGCTGCGCAATCCCGAAAAGGCGGCCCATTGGCTGATGGGGCAGGGCTGGCCGATGCAGGCACGCTGGATGGCCCTGATCGCCGCAGTGGCCCTTTCGGGCATCCTGGCCTATCTGTCCACGCTGCTGTTCGCCCGGCCCGAGGATGACGCCACGCCGATGTTCACCTTGGGGCAGCAGCCGCTGACCCTTGCGGGAATGCAGTTGGCTGCCATTGTTCTGGGCGCAGGGTTGATGAGCGGGGTGGGGCGCGTGTTTGGCGGTCAGGGCCGGTTCGCCGATGCCTTGTTGCTGACCGTCTGGATCGAGGTGATGCTGCTGATGGTGCAGGCCCTGCAGATCATCCTGGCGCTTGCCCTGCCTGCGCTTGCCGGCGTGCTGAGCATTCTGGCCGTGGCCCTGTTCCTGTGGCTGACGGTGCAGTTCACCAAGGCCCTTCACGGCTTTACCAGTGGGCCCAAGGTTCTGCTGATCATGTTCGCGACGCTTCTGGCAATGGGGTTCGTCCTGTCCTTCTTTGCCGCCTCGCTTGGCCTTATGCCGGAGATGCCCCAATGAGTTTTGATGTCGACGCCGTCCGTGCCCAGTTTCCGATCCTGTCGCGCCGGGTGAACGGCAAGCCGCTGGTTTACTTGGACAACGGTGCCAGTGCGCAAAAGCCCCGGGTGGTGATCGAAGCGATCACCCAAGCCTATGAGCAGGAATATGCAAACGTGCATCGCGGCCTGCACACCCTGTCGAACCTGGCCACCGACAACTACGAACGCGTTCGGGGCATCATTACGCGGTTCCTGAACGCCCCGCGCGAGGACGAGGTGATCTTCACCTCGGGTTCGACCGAGGCGCTGAACATGGTCAGTTATGGCTGGGCGGCCCCGCGGATGCAGGCGGGCGACGAAATCGTCCTGTCCCTGCTGGAGCACCACGCCAACATCGTGCCGTGGCACTTCCTGCGCGAGCGGCAGGGCGTTGTCCTGAAATGGGTCGAGCCCGAGGCCGATGGCAGTCTCGATCCTCAAAAGGTGCTGGCGGCGGTGGGGCCGCGGACCAAGCTGATCGCCGTCACGCATATGTCAAACGTCACGGGAACAGTTGTCGATGTTGCGGCCATTGCGGCGGGCACGGATGTTCCGGTGCTGGTCGATGGAAGCCAGGCGGCCGTCCACATGCCGGTGGACCTCCGCGCCCTTGGCGTCGATTTCTACTGTATCACGGGACACAAGCTTTACGGACCGTCCGGCTCCGGCGCGATCTGGATCAAGGCCGAGCGCCAAGCCGAGATGCGGCCGTTCCTGGGCGGAGGCGACATGATCCGCACCGTCAGCCGGGACGCCGTGACCTATGCCGATCCGCCCCTGCGGTTCGAGGCAGGGACACCGGGCATCGTGAACCAGATCGGGCTTGGCGCTGCGCTGGAATACATGATGTCATTGGGGATGGAGAACATCGCCGCCCATGAAAGGTCGCTGCGCGATCATGCACGTGACCGCCTGCGGTCGTTGAACTGGCTGCAGATCCAGGGAGACTCGCCGGACAAGGGGGCGATCTTCTCGATGACGATGGAAGGGGCCCATGCCCATGACATATCGACCATCCTCGACAAGAAGGGCATTGCAGTGCGGGCCGGCACTCATTGCGCCATGCCCCTGATGGAACACTTGGGAATCGGGGCCAGTGCCCGCGCCAGCTTTGCCATGTACAACACTCATGAGGAAGTGGACGCTCTTGTCGAAGGTTTGACCTTCTGCCGCGAGCTTTTTGCCTGAATCTTGCGAAGATTTGGTTGGTCACCGAAGATCAGCCGAAAATTCTTGCCGGTTGTGGGAATGTCTGCCTCCTTGACGCAAAGTCAGCAAGGAGACAGGCATGGCCGAGGTTCTGGTTCTGGGTGGCGGGATGGTCGGCGTCTCGACGGCTCTGGCGCTGCAGGAGCGCGGGCATGATGTCACGTTGATCGAGCGTGGCGTGCCGGGACGTGAGACCAGCTATGGCAATGCCGGCCTGATCCAGACCGAGGCGGTCGAGCCCTATGCCATGCCACTGTCGCCCGGGGCGCTGATGCAGATCGCCTTGGGACGCGGCTATGATGTCAAATGGACGCCCAAGGGTCTTGTGTCGCAGATGGGTGCGGTGTTCAGCTATGCCCTCAACTCCTTGCCGGCGGCGCACAAGCGGGCATCCGTGACATGGGCCAAGCTGATCCGCCAGTCGACCGAGCGGCATGGTCCGCTGATTGCGGCCGCAGGGGCTGACAACATCATTCGCCGCAACGGCTATATCGAGTTGCACCGGACACCGGCCAAGGCAGAACAGGCGCGGCAGACCGTTGAACGGTTCTTCAGCGAGTTCGGGGTCGAGGCGCGACTGCTGGACGGGCGCGAACTGCGTGCGCTGGAGCCGTCGATAAGGATCGAGATTCCGGCGGCAACGCATTGGGCCGACAGCTGGAACTGCGCTGATCCGGGCGGCTTGGTCGGGGCCTATGCGGCCTTGTTCCAGAAGAACGGCGGCCGGATCGTGAACGGTGATGCGGGGGATCTGCACCGCAAGGGTGCCGCCTGGGTCGCGGACGAGGCCATCGGCGAACACGCCGTCATCGCCCTCGGACCGTGGTCGCCAATGCTGACGCAGCGCTTTGGTCTCAGGGTCCCCATGGTGTACAAGCGTGGCTATCACCGTCATTACCACCTGGAGATGCCGCCCCATCATCCGATTGCGGATTTCGGCAATTCGGTCGTGCTGTCGCCGATGCGCCGCGGCCTGCGGATCGCAACGGCGGCCGAACTGACGCCTCATCCGCGCCTGTCACCCCCGCAGCTGGCCCATGGCGAAAAGGCGGCGCGGGAGTTGTTCGACCTCGGCGCCCCGGTCGAGGCCGAGCCTTGGACCGGGCGCCGGCCCTGCATGCCCGACATGCTGCCGCTTGTGGGGCGGGTGCCGGATCAGCCGAACCTTTGGGCGCATTTCGGTCACGGGCATCAGGGCTTCACCCTAGGGCCAGTCACGGCCGAGATCCTTGCGGACGAACTGGACGGCGGGGAAGGGTGGGCGGAACTTCAGCCCGCGCGGCTGAAACGCGGTTGAACTCGGGCACTGCCGGACACATCTTGGGAGCAACTCCGAACGGAACAGGAACCTCATGGGTCACAACAACACCAGCGCACCGGTGATGCGTTTTCCCGAAGTGACCCGCCCCAAGTTGGAGGGCGGGAAACGCTTTGTCATGAAAAGCGATTTCCAGCCGGCGGGTGACCAGCCCACGGCCATCAAGGAACTGGCCTCCGGGGTGATGTCAGGTGAACGCGAACAGGTTCTGCTGGGCGCGACCGGCACCGGCAAGACCTTTACCATGGCCAAGGTGATCGAGGAAACGCAACGTCCTGCCATCATCCTCGCGCCGAACAAGACCCTGGCTGCCCAGCTGTATGGCGAGTTCAAGGGGTTCTTTCCCGATAACGCCGTCGAGTATTTCGTCAGCTACTACGACTATTACCAACCCGAAGCCTATGTGGCCCGCAGCGACACCTATATCGAGAAGGAGTCGCAGATCAACGAGGCCATCGACCGGATGCGGCACAGCGCCACCCGTGCGCTGCTGGAGCGGGACGACGTGATCATCGTCGCCTCGGTCAGCTGCATCTACGGCATCGGGTCAGTCGAGACCTATTCGGCGATGACCCAGGACATGGTCGTGGGCCAAAGCTATGACCAGCGCGAGTTTCTGGGACAGCTGGTGGCGCAGCAGTACAAGCGCCTGGACGCCAGCTTTCAGCGCGGCAGTTTCCGCGTGCGGGGCGACCTGGTCGAGGTCTGGCCCGCGCACCTTGAGGATCGTGCGTGGCGGTTCGACTTCTTCGGGAACGAGCTTGAGGCGATCACCGAGTTCGATCCATTGACCGGCGCCAAGGCCGACAGCTTCAAGCAGATCCGCATCTATGCCAACAGCCACTATGTGACGCCGCGCCCGACGATGCAGCAGGCCATCAAGGGCATCAAGAAGGAGCTGCATGACCGCCTGAAGCAGTTGACCGACGAGGGCAAGCTGCTGGAAGCGCAGCGGCTGGAGCAGCGGACGAATTTCGATATCGAGATGCTGGAGGCCACGGGCGTCTGCAACGGCATCGAGAACTATTCCCGATACCTCACCGGGCGTGCGCCGGGCGAACCGCCCCCCACGCTGTTCGAGTTCATTCCCGACAATGCCATCGTCTTTGCCGACGAAAGCCATGTTTCGGTGCCGCAGATCGGCGGCATGTACCGAGGCGACTTCCGGCGCAAGTTCACGCTGGCGGAGCACGGCTTTCGCCTGCCCTCCTGCATGGACAACCGCCCCCTGAAGTTCGAGGAATGGGACGCGATGCGGCCCCAATCGGTTTTCGTGTCCGCGACTCCGGCGCAATGGGAAATGGACCAGACGGGCGGCGTCTTCACCGAGCAGATCATTCGCCCCACGGGTCTTCTGGACCCGCAGATTGAGATCCGTCCGGTCGAGATGCAGGTCGACGACCTGCTGGACGAGGTGCGCAAGGTCACGGCGGCGGGCTTCCGAACACTGGTCACCACCCTGACCAAGCGCATGGCCGAGGACTTGACCGAGTACCTGCACGAGCAGGGCATCAAGATTCGCTACATGCACAGCGACATCGACACGATCGAGCGGATCGAGATCCTCCGCGACCTGCGTTTGGGCGCGTTCGATGTGCTGGTTGGCATCAACCTGCTGCGCGAGGGTCTGGACATTCCCGAATGCGGACTGGTGGCCATTCTGGATGCCGACAAGGAAGGGTTCCTGCGGAGCGAGACGTCGCTGATCCAGACCATCGGGCGGGCAGCGCGAAATGCGGAAGGGCGGGTCATCATGTATGGCGACCGCATCACTGGTAGCATGGAAAGGGCCATGGCCGAGACGGATCGCCGTCGCGAAAGGCAGATGGCCTATAACATCGAACACGGGATCACGCCGCAGACGGTTCGCAAAAATGTCGAGGATGTGCTGGCAGGGCTGTGGCAGGGTGATACGGACCAGTCACGGATCACCACAAAGGTCGACAAGCCGATGATCGGCGCCAATCTGGCGGCCCACTTGGAGGCCATGCGCGCCCAGATGCGCAAGGCGGCCGAGAACCTCGAGTTCGAGGAAGCGGCGCGGCTTCGTGACGAGGTCAAGCGGCTGGAGGCTGTTGACCTGGCCATTGCCGATGATCCGATGGCCCGCCAGACCGTGATCGAGGAAGCGGCCGAGGCAGCCGTGCGCAGTTCAGGCCGATCGACCGCGGGCCGTGCCGGCCAGCGGGGCGGCAACAAGCGCTCGAAGCGGAGCCGTTAACCGCAAGCGACCCGACGGACCCAACCCTTTTCGTCCAGATACATTGTCAGGCGGGCAGGGTTGGTGTTCTGAGGTGCGGCGCCATTGGGCCATACCTCGCGCGTGCGCAGGGTGGGGGGCAGCATGATCTCCCCGATGTTGCGCCCGACCAGGGCCTGATGCTCGGCAGGGCTGCACTGGCGGGCGTTGATGTCGTATGGGCTGCCTGCACAGGCCCCAAGGCCCAGCATCACCAGAAGAGAGGCAGAGGCTGTCTTCGTGAAACGGAGGGGGATTGCAGTCATGATCACGACTTTCTTCTGTGACAGGAATGATGGCGTTTTGCAGGAAGGTGTTCATGCACGCCAACCGATACGAGGATACAGCGGATGAAAACAGGCAGTTTGGCGATCGCGATCTTGGGTCTGGCTTCTGTTCCGGCCTTTGCCTCGACCGAGGAGGCTTGGGCTGAACTGCGCAAGGCGCTGGTGGACGATTGCCGTGTGGCAGCGGAGGCTTTCTTTTCCTCCGACCTGATCACCGTTCTTCCCAATGAACACGGCAGCGAAGGGTTTGCGGTGGCCCTGATCGTCGCGCGCAAAGCAGAAGCAGCACCCGAACTGTCGGTTTGCTTGCGCGACAAGCAGTCAGGAAAAACCGAGTTGTCAGCGCCATTTGCTGAAATGCCCGATTTGAGTACGGTGGAGGGTGCCGCGCCTTGACGGGCGCGGCAGTCGATCACTCGGCTGCTTCCAGAACGCCGCATGCGATGCGACCTCCGGCATGGCCCGCGGGCTGACCTTGGTAATCGTCGGCATGGGCATGGATGATGAAGCCTGTTCCGTCGTCGTCACCCAAAACATCGGCCGTCAGTTCGGGCACGAAATGCTCGACCATCACCGTACCGCTTTCGGGAACGTGCAGGTTCGGCAGATCGCCGATATGGGGGCCGTTTTCACTGAGGACGCCGTGGTCCTGACCTTCCATGGCCAGATGGCCGCCAGCGCTCTCGAATTCGGGGCCTTCGCAGGCGCCCGTTTCGTGAAGATGCACGGCCAGCACCCCAGCGGGCAAGCCTTCCAGCGCCAAGGTCACGACGCTGACGCCTGAAGGGGTCGGTTGGACCGTGACCGTGCCATGCTGCGTGCCGTCCGCTGCGGTGACCTGAGCGGTGAAGGCGCCGCCCAGGGTGGAGAGGTCCGGGCCCGTGGATTCATGACCCATAGGAGCATCCTGTGCCGCCGCCAGTCCTGCAGACAGAATGAAGGCCGAAACGGTCGAGGCAATAAGGCGCGGGGACATCAGGATCTCCTCAGGTTTTGATTCATGGCCGAACGCTTCGGGGCAGATGATGTTCCGGGGCACTTGAACAGAGGCGTGGATTTGGCGATATAGCCTTAACGATCAGTCGAAGGACCGCCCCATGTTCGTGCGCATCTATCAGCCGTCCCGCAACGCCATGCAGTCTGGCTCTGCCAAGGCCAAGGGCTGGGTTCTCGAGTTTCCCGCCGCCGAGCGTGACGTCGATCCGCTGATGGGCTGGACCAGCACCCGTGACACCCAGAGCCAGGTCCGCCTCAGCTTCGACAGCCGCAAGCAGGCCGAGGATTACGCGCGAGAACATGGACTGGAATATGTCGTGCAGGAACGCCATCAGCGGGCCCCCAACGTGCGCCCGCGGGGCTATGGTGAAAACTTCGCCACTGACCGCCGTGCGCCTTGGACCCACTGAACCTTTCGGGCATCGGATCTTGGGTGGCCGTGCGGGACTAAATTGTCTTCGTTTGGCATTCTTATGATTGATCCTTCACTGACCGCCTTTGGGCGGTCATCTGCTTTTTCGGGACAAGCCCATGACCATCACCCACCTTGTTACCCATTCCGGCGGATTTCATGCCGACGAACTGCTTTCTTCGGTCATCCTGACCCGTTTGTATCCGCAGGCGCAGATCCTGCGGACGCGAGATGCCGACTGGATCAACCCCGCACCGGGCCGGGTCATCTATGATGTGGGCCGCGACTTTGACCCCGCGCGACTGATCTTCGACCACCATCAGAAGAACCCGCCGCTGCGCGAGAGTGGCGAGCCCTTCAGCTCGTTCGGGCTGGTTTGGCAGCATTTCGGGCAAGACTATCTGCGTGCACTGGATCTGCCCCAGGGTGATCTGGATGCGGTTCACGCGAGTTTCGATGCCGATTTCGTGCTGCCCATCGACCTGGTGGACAACGGGGCGCTGTCGCCCACCGGCCCGCTGGCCGATTTGTCCCTGCCGATGCTGCTGGAAAGCCTGAAACCCGTGTTCGACGACAGCAGCCCGGATGCCGATGACCGCGCGTTCCAGCAGGCGCTGGATACCGCCCGTGCCTTTGTCGAGGCCGCCATCGCCCGCAAGGCCGCCAAGCTGCGGGCCGAAGCCGTTGTCATGGCCGCCATCGCTGCCGCAGGTGACAGTGCGATCCTGGAGTTGCCGATGGGGATGCCATTCCGTTCAGCGGTGGAACGGGCTGGTGCCGCCCACCTTCTGTTCGTGATCCACCCGCGCGAGACGGACTGGGCCCTGACCGGCATCCGTCGCGATGCCGATGGTTTCGCCTTGCGCGCCGACCTTCCAGCGTCTTGGGCGGGCCTGACCGATGCGGCTTTCGAAGCCGCCTCCGGGGTGTCCGGCGCACGCTTCTGCCACAACGCCCGCTTCATCGCTGTTGCGGCGGATCGCACATCAGTGCTCGAGCTTGCGGAACTGGCGGTTCAGGAGGTGCGATCCTGATCGCCATGTCACAGCATGTGCTGCAGGCATCGGCACCCGCTTTGGGGTGCGGCAAGACACCAAAGGGTGACGAGCATCCGGTCGCGGGATCGGTGTCGCGTCCGATAAGCCTTTTGACCCCCGCATCTATCGCGCTGCTGGCGAATCCGTTTAGAAGGCCGCAACTATCGACAAATTTGATGCGCAGAAGTTTCGGGACATGATCGAGGTGAGTGCTCTAGGTTTCTTCTACAGCATGAAATATCAGATCGCTCAAATGAAGCGGCAGGGTGGCGGCGGTATTGTTCACCTCGCCTCCATCGCTGGGTCGAAGACGATAAGCATGAACTGGGCCTATGTCGGCAGCAAGCACGCGGTTGTCAGGTTGACTAGATCTTCGGCGCTAATCACGCTGCCGAAGACAGAAGATATCTGTGTATTTGCGGTCGCCTTGAGCCCGATCTGACAAGTCTCATTGCAGCGCAGTTCAAGATTGACGAGGCCGACCTTGCCGACATGCACCTGATTGGGCCGCGCCTGAGGGGCGGGAGATCGCGATGCAGGACGAAACCTGCCGCGTCATCATCCGCTGGCGGCATGCGTCCGACGCATCTTTGAGGCACTGTTCTATGCCGCCATGGCGGCGCTTCTGGACCTTCTCTGAAACGGCACCGCACGGACATTCGCCCGTTGCGCGCGCCGCGAGATGCCCAACCCGTCGCACATTTTTAACGCCCTATCTACTGGCGCAACGAGGCGGATTGCATGATCTTTCATGCGCCGGATCTGGGCACCCCTTTTGAAAGCTATGACAACGACTTGTTGGAACAAGGACTGCAACAGCATCTCGACAAGCTGCGCGCGTCAATGACACTGACCGGTCAAGTGCTCTGGCTGCTGCGTCGCTATGTGCCTGTCGGACAGCCGGATTTGCATAGCAGAGCCCAAGAACAGCAATCAGCGAGCGCTCGCTGCAGCGTTGCCTTGCCGAACAGGGCCGCCCCTTTCAGGCGCTGCTGTCGGAGGTGCGTCATGAACTGACCCGCGGCTACCTTGTCCAGTCCTGCTAGGACATTTCCGAAAACGCCCTATCCTTGGCTACGACGATCTCGGATCATTCTACCGGGCTTTCCTTAGAAGGAGGGTTAGGCACCAGCAGATGGCGGGCGGCGCAGGGTACAGGTTCAGCAACAGACATCCCACAGCAAAGGGTGACGCAAGCTGGTTTGATCCGGTGTGAACTTTGACGCCACGTGATAATTTGGCCACGGAAGCAGATGCATGGTTCGTTCGTGGAGGTCGCTGACGGATGTTCAATGCCATCTTGCCCGTCTCTCGCAGACCCGACCAAGCGTTAGGTGATTTCATCACTTTACCAGTGCCGGCAGGTGTCTTGCTTTTCTTCAGATTCGGCACAAGACCGCTTCGTGATGGGATTGGAAGGAAAGGCATTCCGATCTTTCTCTGGGACTGCGGCCTGAGTTGCGTTCAGGCTTCACTTCTCATTGCCTGCTTAACCTTCGCCCTATACGGGATCTGGCTCTGCCCGAGGAGCGGGTCGTTTCGCGGGATCAGGCAACGTTGGACTGCCAGCGGTATGCGGCCTTTTCGGCTCCCATCTCGTGCAATTTTTTTCAAAGCAGCGTGCCACTGGAACAGGTGCTCGTGCCGGACCATGCCGTTTGGCAAAGGTCAGCCCCCGCCCTTCAGCAACGAGCTTCTCGTGTTCCTCCGCATGATTGCGTCAGCCGCCTCGACCATTGTACAACCGACACTTGCATCGCCGCATTTCCAAGTGCCGCGCCCATGACCTATTCATTGGACCAGTGTGGCGCCGGTGATAGGAACAGACATGGATCTTGATCGGCAGAAGCTGGCCACTTCATCGACACTCACCTAAACCTAAGCGCAAACAGTGGCCCGACGCCGGGTGCATTCATGAGCAGTATACCCGCGCAACGTTTTGTGTCATGCAACGGCGTCGACGGGGCCATCACCCTTGGACTTTGGCCTCATCATGGTGGGATGGTGGCGCTCGGTGGCAAAGTGGCATATTCCGCGTCAGGCAATTGCGGGTCAGGGCGTTGTTACGGGTCGCCCTCGGCCTCGCCTGCAAGGCGGCAGGTTTTCCTGGTTCAGCTTCAGATCTGCAGCGAACCTCGGCGTCTGAGTGTCTCCTTGCATGCCGGCGGCGTCCAGTGTGGCTGGCAGGAAAGGCCGGCTTGCTCACGTGCTCCAGCGGCAACAAAAGACCTGAGACGTCGGCAATAGATAAGCTTGAGGGAGGGGCCAGACGAAACTTTCTGTGTGGAAATGCACTGCCCAGCACGTTCCTAGGGTCGAGCAGCATAGGCTTGAAGAAGTCTTCAGCTGGAATACCCAGCTTTTACCCTTGCATCTAGCGTCACTGGCGAAAAGATGATGCAGGGCCAAAGTGAATTGTCAGGTACTTGCAGTTGGTAACCTCGGTCACTCAGAGTTCTGAGGACATGCCTCTGCTTTCTCGATAAGACAGTATTGCAGTGTGAGGGGGAGCCGGTGACTGCGCAGTTGGCCAAGTTTTGGACCGTCCTTCGCTATCGCGCGCCCTTCCGCCAATCCCATGGCATTACAAATTCGCTGCCCCATATGCCACGCCCTGCAATTCGCGCAGCGCTTTCCTGCGAATCGTAGATCGTGCCGCCATACTGGCGATAGGCCACTGCCCATCCGTTCTGTATCATCCAAGCATTCAGGTTCTGAGAGCCAGCATGGCAAACTGCAACCACCCGCTCGTAACGATCCTTGTCCTGCTGGTCGCAGGTAATGCTGCGGTCACCGATCTTCTCGGTCAGCGCCTTTGACGCATCCTTGCCGCAAGCCCAGTCCTGCCCACGCCGGCGGCAGGTCTGCGCCGTTTCGGGGGCATCAATGCCATAAAGCCGCACGCGTGTGCCGGATACATCCAAAGTGTCGCCGTCGATGATACGTGCCTTGCCTGCATGCTGTTCGCGAGCCGGCTCGCCTGTGATAATCTCCTGCAGCAGTTGCTCGAGGGCCAGACGCAAGTGGGGATTGCTGTCACCCACAAAGAAAAGGGCTACCACAACAGCGATAGCCGCAGCCCAAACCTTGAGACCGATGCGACGTATGGGTTTGCGACGGGGCTTTCTCATGAGGAGGGTTTGGATGAGGTGAAGCGCGGCGGCAAGACCGAAGCTGACAAGATCACGAAGATGATGAACAAGGTGATTTTTCGATCGGTCGAACAGCTGCTGAGATGAACCAGAGGCGCTCTGACTGCGTTGATTGAGAAGCAGGAGAAAAGCCAATGTTCCGTTTGTTCAAGTATTTCGCAATTTTCAAGATGATCCGCCGGTTCATGCGGCGTCGTTGAAGGGCTGCCGGAAGGTTATAAATTCTGCCTCTCCACCGCAGGCTGAATATCTGTAAGCGGGATGTTTGTTTGCAGATGGCGTTTCCTGCTCATTGTTATAATTTTAACCGCGCTGTGCTATCACGGGCCAAAACTCTGTGCGGTATAACGGTTACGCGTTCTACTGCCATCCTAAGTCTAGAAAAACCGGTGTTTTTCAATATCCTAATAATGGATAGGGGAAAGTGCTACTCATTTTCCAATGGCGTTGTACTTTTCCGGTTTGATC